>JANWHJ010000091.1 GCA_025450475.1 Nitrososphaera sp. | reverse complement strand
TCATTATTATGCCAATTGCCGTTTTTGCATCCTTTGCAACATTTATCGGCACTCTATTACGTTCGTCGAGGAACTTGCCTCCGTACATGTCTGCCACCCCGCCGCTCCCTGCAATTGCCACAATGATCTTTTTGGTCATGTAGGCGACACCCATCTCGATCAGCGTACCAACGCCGCCTCCTATAGCGATTATTCCGTCAGCAGATGATGCTACGATAAAGTCCCTCGCATAGCCAATGCCGGTGCATATCACGACGTCGCAATGCTGGTTTGCATACGAGAATTCTTCCTGAGGAATTATGCCCACCGTCATCCCTCCGTTATCCTTTGCTCCTCTGCAGGCAGACTCCATTACACCTCCAAGGCCGCCGCAAACAAGGGCCGCCCCGGCCTGGGCAACCTCCTTTCCTACCTCGTACGCTGCCTTGGCTGCAGCGTCGGTGCACCTGTCCTGGTTGTAGCCGATTACCGCGATCTGAACCTTCCGCACAAAGATGTGCGAATTGCCCTGGAATTATAGTTTTGCTAGAAAACGCCTAAGGATAGATGTTGATTTGCAGCAAGAGCGCGCTGGGCAAAACCATTTTTTTCTTTTTCAGAGCATGAAGACTTAAAAACTCAGAACGGCGAAATAAAGTGTGAAGTTCCGAGACAGGGCTGACGCAGGTGTTCTCCTTGCAGAGAAGCTTTCACAAAAGGGACACGATAATTCTATAGTACTTGGAATACCACGCGGTGGCGTCGTGATAGCAGATATCGTAGCCAGGAAGCTTGGAGCGTACTTTGACATTGTCGTACCGCGCAAACTCGGGGCACCCGACAATGTAGAACTTGCAATAGGCGCGGTAATGGAAGACGGCACTTCGTACATCAACCGCTACCTAGTGAATGCGTTGCGTATTCAACAGAATTACATAGAAGGCGAAATGGCACGCCAGTCCACGGAAATAAAGCGCAGGTCGGCCGCATACAGAAAGCCCGGCGACTACCAGATAGCAAATAAGCACGCCATACTGGTAGACGACGGCATTGCCACTGGGGCCACGATAGTTGCATCTGCACGGTGGGCAAGAAAGCAGAACCCTTCGAGTATCACAGTCGCAGTGCCGGTCGCTTCCCCTCAGTCTGTAGAAGTCTTAGAGCAAGAAGCCGACTCTGTGATAGTTTTGCACACCCCCCAGGACTTTAGTTCGGTGGAGCAGTTCTACGAGGAGTTTGGGGAAGTCTCAGACGAGCAAGTAATTCAGGTCATGCGCTCAAGAGGATTGCTGTAGAACTAATATATGGCTTGGATATTTTTCCATTCAAATGGAATATCGCGTTAAAGACCTTGCACTTGCCGGGGAGGGCAAGAACCGGATTGACTGGGCAGAGGCCCACATGCCTGTCCTGGTAGCGTTGCGCCAGAAGTATGAAAAGACCAAGCCGCTAAAAGGTGTCAGGGTCACCGGGTGCCTACACGTTACGAAAGAGACGGGCGTCCTTGTCAGGACACTAAAGGCCGCCGGCGCCGAACTTTCTTGGTGCGGCTGCAATCCATTGAGCACGCAAGACGACGTCGCCGCATCCTTGGCAAAAGACGAGGGCATTGGGATATTTGCAACCAGGGGCGTGACATCAAAGGAATACTATGACGATATCCATTCTTCGATGAAATTCGACCCGCAAGTCACTATCGATGATGGCGCTGACCTAACCGTAGAGATGCACAAGGGAAAGCCAAAGTCAATTCGCGGCGGCACCGAAGAGACCACGACAGGGGTAATCAGGCTCCGTGCTCTGCAAAAGGCTGGCAAGCTCGCGTATCCGATTATAGCGGTCAACGACGCCGAAACAAAGCACGACTTTGACAATGTGTATGGTACCGGCCAGTCGGCCCTTGACGGAATCATACGAGCGACCAACATTTTGGTGTCCGGTAAGGTTCTAGTAGTGGCGGGTTATGGGCACGTCGGAAAAGGGATTGCAAGGAAGGCGTCAGGGCTTGGCGCGAATGTGATCGTCACTGAAGTCGACCCCATAGCGGCTCTCAAGGCAAAGCTTGATGGCTTTTCGGTAGCCAAAATGAACAAGGCAGCGGAGTTGGGAGACGTTTTCGTGACCACAACTGGATGCAAGGACGTCATCATCGACAAGGACATTGCCAAGATGAAGGATGGCGCGATCCTAGCAAACGCTGGCCACTTTGATGTTGAAATTTCAATACCCGGAATTGAACAACAGACAGTTCAGAGAAAAGAAATCAACGGAAGCACGATGCAGTACACGCTGAAGAACGGTAAGCGAGTTTATCTTCTTGCGGAGGGTAGGCTCGTGAACTTGGCGGCGGCAGAGGGCCATCCGTCAGAGGTTATGGACATGAGTTTTGCAAACCAGTTCCTAGCGGTGCTAAAACTGGCACAGCATGGCCAGACGATGAAGGCACTCGTCTACGACATCGACAAGGCCCAAGATCAAGAAATTGCGCACGCCAAGCTACATTCGATGGGAGTTGAAATCGACTTGCTTACTCCTGCGCAAAAAGCGTATCTAGAAGGCTTCAGCGAAGGGACATAGTTTTAATTATCGTGGTAGCAAAACCAGTGAAAGGCGGATGGGTGGTCTAGCTTGGTTAGGATACCTGTCTCACACACAGGTGGTCGAGAGTTCGAATCTCTCCCCATCCACTTATTTTCGCGTCTTTTGTATACAGTGCATCTCGGGTACGGTCTTGAGCATATTCGCATACGGTCAACTGTCGACCTAACTGTACTATGTCAGAGAATAACGTAGCCACTTCTGACAGTCGCGAGCTTCACTCATTCGTAAAGTTAGCGATAGCATACATCGGCATAATGGCAGGCTTGGCGGCAATAGGCTTGACCTTTTATATTATTACCGATGCAGGCGAGGCAGCAAAAAGCAATCTACTGCAAGCTGGCCAATACCCCACAGACATCGGTTCCTATGCACTTTTGATCATAACAAGTCTAGCAGGTCTGGCGCTATTGGCAAAAAATAGGCGAATTGGCGCGTATTTTGTCTTCGCTGCTTTGGTGTTGTCCATCGCAGCCCCCAGCATTTTCATCACGGGTCCAGCTGCGTACAATGTTGTATGGTGGTTTGGAATACCAAATGCAATAGGCGGTATTCTATTGCTGAAGTCTTTCAAAACATTAGGATAGTTTGATGTATTAAGTACTTAACGACCGTCGATCTCGCCTTGAAAGCCAAAGGTATTCAAGCAATAGCCACCGCCTGAAGTCTATCTCGTCTTTCGCAAGTGATTCTGGGTATGTGTCTGACATTCTCTTATGTCTGTGTATAGTTTATGGTGCCTTATTTCTGTAATGCAAACCGAAAGAATCATGATTTCGAGATATTGGCCCGAACTCCAGTAGGCTTTGGCGCTAGGCTTTGGCGCTACGATAAGTCTTCAGGCGACTTGCCAGACTTGCAAACGGTTTGTACGAAACTCCCGTTGCCGACTGCTGCGTCCGGTTGTTGGCTTTTCGTCCTTTGCAGAAATGTCTCAAATTCTCGCTTCTTGTAGCCGGTCGACGCATACGCGTGGTTCGTCGAACACACAGGTGGTCGAGAGTTCGAATCTCGCCGCATTCACCTTTTCATCCTAGACAGGTAAAATATAGGATTACTTTTTGGCACCAAGCGTTCTGTTCTTAAGTCTCATTTGGCTGCCGTGGCACTTCCTACACCTCGACGCCGAGATTGGGTTCTTGCCGCCGCATTTAAAGCATATCTTGAAGAATAGCCTGCGCTGCTGCGCGATCTGTTTCTTTGCTGCGTCCGTTATTGGCATTTATACTGGATGCAAGCGTAGGCTCTTTTGTATCTTTCTATTCTGCAAACATGTAGAGGACTACTAGATCTTCTTTATTTCCGTAGAACCGATGACGCATTCTGGCAGGCACGAATACTATCGACCCCTTATTCACCGGACGCTTGTGTTTGTCGAGCTCAACAAAGCCGCTCCCTTCTATCACATAATACAATTCGTCAGCCAAGTGGGGGACTTGGGTGTCTTCCTCACCGGGTTTGAGAACGATGATACCCGCTTCAAGATCGCGCACCTTCAAGAAATCAAGAAAGTAGCTGCCCTTTTTTTCCAGTTTCGACATCAAATCCTTCAGCTCAAACATCTTTTCTTCGGTCATCTGTGCTTGCTCCTCCATAATGTGTAAAGGTTATCTGCAAAAATCGCTTTACCATTAACTCGCGAATTCATCATTTCTGACTACCTATCTTTGTCAAAAGAGAGCGGATAGTCTGCATGAGCTCTCCATGGGTGCCCTGATCATTCTTTCTCAAGAAGTAGTACAATTCCTCTGTGGCTGCATGATAATCTATGCCCAAATTCTGCGCAATATTAAGAGCAATATTTGACAGAATTAGCCTTCTCATTACTATCTCTGTACCGTACACGGAAGCATCGGAACCGAGCTCGCTAAGAGTATTCTTGAAGTTGGAATCGATATATCGGTCCTTGGCCTCTCTGGTCTTGATGGCGAAGGTGGTTCCCATCATGCGGGCCCTCATGTGCACATCTTCGACCATCGCGATAAAGTCGTCATTCATGGGTCCATTATCTAAGAGAACTTCAGAAAGCAGGTCTGCAGCATCCTGCTCGCTCACCTGCATACTTTCTTTGACCTTGAATAGTACGTGACAAGCCGCACACCCATTTCCCTTTATGATCGTTGGATTGTTAGTTACAGCTGCAATTTCGGTCCTCATTACACTCTCCGCCTCTTTTCGTGCTTTGTCATCGAGATTCAAAGGCTTGCCCTCCTTAGCAACAGAACTTTATCCACATAATCAGCCTTATCTCCAAGCCAAAAAGTCAAACCTAAGGCCTTTACATCGGGAGAAATATTAGCGCCTGATACACTAGCCGCCAATATCATGGCGGCAAGTGTCCCTTTCCTTTGAAAAAAGTCTAACATTGCATTGACTGGAGTTCAGACGATAGATAAGCATAGCCCTAGGAATAATCGTGAGTCATGACTAAGAAACGACCGGCGGGGTGTGCAGAAGGCTAGGCTAATTCGGATCCCGCCGGACCGTAGTGTGGTAGTAAGGTTCCTAAACGTTCAACATTAAAATAGCATTCGACACTGGAGCATCTTGCGACGAATAATATGTGAGCTATCTGAATTTTGCCGGTTAATGTACGCAATTGAGTTCCTTGTCTTTATTGGCTTGCTTAAACGCCTCGAACGGTGCACCGCTATTTTCATATTTCCAACCCAGATCAACACGATTTCTTTCCCAGTAACGGTTCGGATGATATCAAGTTTCTGTTTCATTGCGCGCCTCCACAAACTCACTGTTCTAGTGTCTTCCGGAACGTTGGTTACCAGTGATTAGAAAACCTCCGGCAGGCAAAGCCCTGAACATCGACAAAAGACGTATTCCTTGCAAGAAAAAGTGGAACGATAGGACCGTTCCAATGGCTCGGACAATCCTGATTGCTGTTCTAAACCATAGAATTAAGATTCAAAGTGGGTTAAGCATTAGCGACAAAGGACGCGCGATGATTGGTGGCAAGAAATTCAATGTTTGGCATGGTCGGTATAGGCATAGCAGCAGCGATAGGCTTTGTTTTCGTGCTAAGCTCGCTTGGCAGTAGTTTGATTCCGCCGGATATTGGCGGCGGTCCAGGAGTATTTGATAACACCACTCTTGTGCCCATGGCACTTACCGCGAGCCAGGAATTGAAAAAGTTCTCTTCAGTTGACGAACTGCAAAAGTTTCTTCTTTCACTTGACCTAAACAGGGGACAACTGACCTCATTCTATGACCGCAACGGTGACTTTGAGTTGGCATTAACCAATCCGCCTATACGTGAAGGAAGTCTCAGCTCCAATGGACAGGATTCAACACAATCTGCTCCCTCTGTTCTTACAGATTCTAAAGTCATAGACCCCAACTACTCGACTACCAATGTCCAAGTGCAGGGAGTTGACGAGCCGGACTTCTTAAAGAATGACGGCAAGTATGTTTACATACTGTCAGGCCAGAGGCTGACGATAGTCGACGCATTCCCAGCAGATCGCGCGAAAGTCGCGACAAAGATAGCGCTTGACATCCCGGAGGGCCAGTACCTGCAAAACATGTTCCTGAGCAACGACAAGCTGGTAATATTCTACCAAGAATACCGCCAAGATTTCGTGATACAGGAATACGACTTTGCGCCGCAGCCAGTCTATCAGTCAAAGACACACGCGATGGTGATGGACGTATCTGACAGGGAGAATCCCGACGTCCTCAACGACTATGAAGTATCGGGCAACTACAATAACGCACGACTGATTGGCAGCCAGGTGTACCTGATCACTACGAGCAACCTTTACGATTATCGCCATCCCATGATGCCGCTGGTGAGCGAGGGAGGCAGTACCATCGTCAGGCCAGCGATCTATTACTTTGACAACCCTGAGCTGTACTACGCGTTCAACACGGTGACTTCGATAGATATCGCCAGCGAAACAAAACAGGCGATCAACTCGACCACATTCATGATGAGCCCGGCGAGCACGATGTACGTGTCGCAGAACAATATCTACATCGCCTATGAGAAAAACCAGCCGTATTACTATTACCAGACAAACACCCGCGACAGATTCTTTGAAGCAGTAGTGCCACTCTTGCCGGAGAACGTGCAGAACGAGATCCGGGGCATCGAAAGTACCCCCGAGCTAGCCCCATCGGAAAAGTGGGACAAGGTCTCTGAACTGCTGCAGGACACGTACAACTCTATGTCTGCGCCTGAAAAGACACGCCTCTTTGAGGATATTCAAAAGTCGCTTGCAGATTACGACGAAAAGGTAGCAAAGGAAACCCAGACGACAGTAATACACAAGATAGCAATTGGACAGGAAGGGATCCGCTACGACTCGCGAGGCGAAGTGCCCGGTAGATTGCTCAACCAGTTCTCGATGGACGAGAGCGGCGACAGGTTCAGGATAGCCACGACGTCAGAGTTTTATTCGTCATACAAGGGCTCGACACTCTACAACAACGTCTACGTGCTTGACGAGAACATGGAAAGAGTGGGCAAGCTGGAAGAGATTGCCCGCGATGAGTCGATATACTCTGCCCGCTTTATGGGCGACAGGCTCTACCTTGTCACTTTCCAGAGGATGGATCCTTTCTTTGTGATCGACTTATCAGATGACAATCCAAAGGTGTTGGGCGAGTTGAAGTTGCCCGGTTACTCCAACTACCTGCATCCTTATGACGAAAACCACATCATAGGCATAGGCAAGGAGACGAAAGAGGACCAGTACGGTGGCGTCCAGATACTGGGAGTGAAACTTGCGCTATTTGACGTGTCAGATGTCGCGAGTCCAAAAGTGGTGGACACCTACGATATAGGCGGGAGTGCCGCCGACTCGGAAGTGCTGTACGACCACAAGGCGCTGCTATTTGACAGGAGCAAGAATGTGTTGTCTATACCTGTGTCAACGTATCCGGACTACAAAGAACCGCAGCCGTATGGCGATGGCAAGTACGTACAGCCTAAGGTATGGCGTGGGTTTTACGTGTTTGGCATCGACCCGGACGAAGGCTTTAAGCTGAAGGGGACGGTGGAGCACCTTAACGATGCCAACGATTATTACCTTTATGGTACGCAAGGAAGCAGGTCGTTCTACATCGGAGACGTACTCTATACGGTGACTCTGAACAACCTGATCAAGATGAATAACTTGGAGAATCTGGAAAAGATAAACGAGCTGGAAATAGGTTCAACGGGCGGGATAATCAAGTATCCGATCCTGGAGGGCGATGAGCCACAGTCTAACGTTTCATCGCCGCGCCCTTGATCTCGCTCAAAAAGCCGTAAAACGTAATCTGGTGTTCCTTCTGACACTTGTTGCAGACAATAATGGTTGACTGCCCATTCTTGGCACCCACGAAGCGGTCAATGTATTCTATGGTCTTGCCGCACGGGCACTGGAACTTCGCTGGCGCCAAAGCAATACAGAGTTAATTGCGGCTGCTATTATGTTTTTACAAATAACACCTCCATTCATTCTAGAAAATGGATGAGCACTATGTTAGCTGATTATGTAGATAACAATGCACACGTCAACTACATTCAGGAAATCGTGATAATCTAGTCACGGTTCATTCTCTTGTTGTACGCCTCAATTATCTTTGAAAGTGCGTCGTCCTCCTCCTTTACGGCGAGGAGGAATTCTTTGGAATAGCCGCTCTTTTTTAGCACCCTGACAGTGTCGACGAAATCCTTCAAATGTGCCTGCTCCATCTTTTTCACCTTTGATGCAAGTGACCTGTCGCGTGCAGACCTGACCAGTGTCTGTTGGATCAATAGCCGTTCGTACCGGCTTGCCGCGAAATAGCGTCGGAAAATGTTCATTCTCTCCTGCCCCTCTGCCTTTGCAAGCTCTTCGAGCATGAGCTTACGAACGGTCACGTCGTAACAGCAAAATCCTGTAATAAAAAGGCCGCCATTCACTCGTCTTTCTCTGCATTGTAGACCTGCCTTGGGTCGGAAAATCCGCGCTCCTTGACAAATATCCAATTCTTCCCGCATATCACGCAGCTTATCAGCTTATCTTTGGCGGAAAATTCAAGCTCATGATGGGAGCACCGGATCTGGTACTGGCGCTTGTGCATCTCCATTTCTCGGAGCGTGTCTATATGCCTGACAGAATTTTCAGTCAACAAGAATTGTACAGAGTCATGATAATATATTCCATAACATCTCTTTGTCAATGCAAGTACGATGAAATAAGCTCTCAAGCTCAAGGACGACTTCTTCAGGAAACCTGTCCATCTTGGCGCGTATACAGAAAATTTAGGTTGGCAACGGCGAGCTAAAAATTATTATCCATGCAACTGATTGTGGAATCGTGGCCGGCCGCAAGAAAACGGAAACCAGCGACTTTGGAGTATCAAGGCGGGAGGGCCACGACTCTTCAAAATTTTACCGCCGCAAGTTGTATAGTGATTCCAAGGGTGAGCCTAGGAGCACCGGATCCGCGAACGTGGAAAACGCCGTGCCTCAGGAGTACATAGATCGTGTGATTTGCAAGAGCAGCGAAAGGCTTGAAGAGCTGCCTGATTCGTGCATCCACCTTGCGGTGACCTCGCCACCCTACAACGTCGGCAAGACCTACGATCAGGACCTTACGCTTGCGGAATACCGGCAGCTACTAAAGGCCGTCTTCTCAGAGGTGTATCGGGTGCTCGCGCCCGGCGGGCGAACCTGCGTCAATGTGGCCAATCTCGGCAGAAAGCCGTACATCCCTCTCCACAGTTATGTGATTGCAGATATGGCTGACATCGGGTTTCTCATGAGAGGCGAGCTCATTTGGAACAAGGGGTCAAGCGCCGGCACATCAACCGCATGGGGGAGCTGGCTGTCAGCTTCAAACCCGTCTTTGCGGGACACACACGAATACATCCTGGTATTTTCTAAAGAATCGTTTTCTCGCGCCGCCCGGGATAGGCGGAGCACAATAAACAAGGCAGAATTTCTTGCGTATACGAAAAGTGTCTGGGAGTTCCCTGCCGAGTCTGCGTCTAGGGCAGGTCATCCTGCCCCCTTCCCAATAGAGCTCCCGTACCGCTGCATCCAGCTGTACACCTTTCAGGGCGATTTTGTGCTAGACCCCTTCTGCGGAGTGGGGTCTACGTGCGTGGCAGCCCTCAAAGCAGGCAGACACTTTGTCGGTTATGACACGAAGCAGGAGTACGTCAACGCCGCTATCAAACGCATCGAAGAATTCAAAAAGAAGATATGAGTAGACATATGTATCAATTTACATGCCAGAGAATGAAATCGTATATCTAAAGTACCAAGACCTCGAGGACATGCTCAAAGTGATAATCTATTCCTCCCAGTCGATGATCGGGATAGTTCCGATGCTCTACCACATCAACTATAGTGGCAAACACGTCCTTTTCCTCCAGACAGGGGCTGTGGGCGGTGTTACCATCCACTACTTAGTCCAGAATGAAAAGCCCGCCAAGAGATTCATCCAGCTAAAGAGGCTCTCCGGCGAGTACTCCTTTGTTGACGGGATAGGCGCAGACTCTCAGTCGTTGTACGTCCCAGTCCTTCAGCTAGAGAAATCAACACTTACATTTCCAACCTAGAAAAAGTTTTAGGGCAAGTTTGGCGTTATTTTTACATTAGAGCCAGAAAACCCCACAGAAAAATAAAGCCTGCAAACGAAGTTTCGGAGAGCGACATCAACGCCCTATTTCAGGCAATAAAGGATTTTGACGGCTATCCGAGAGTGAGAAACCTTGGCAAAATGGCACCCTCTCTAACCCCGCTCCAAATAAACGTCATCATTCGCTATCTAGAAAGGTCTGGCGCCATCGTCGTGGATGCCGAAAGCTACATCATTTGGGCGAGGAAAGATCAGGATCGGTTGACACTCGGAGATGTTGCGGAAATAAGTGGCGACCTGAAGGACTACCTTGAAAAGCATCCTGGCTAGAACATGCTTTTGCAAAATAACTTGATTCCACTTTTAACGAATCGAGTAGTGTGGATTCTCATGAATCGGAGACTTTTTTCATAGATGGTTTTTATGTTGGCTAGCTGGACCGGCAGGTGTTGAATCTGAAGCCTATCACTTCTGACCAGATGTATCGTATCGAGGAGAATGGCCATTCTGTCCTCGGGATGCCCCGATTCCTGATGATGGAAAATGCCGGTCACGGCCTGGCCGACTTTGTCGCGCGCAGGTTCAAGAATCTAAAGAATAAAAGAATAGTCGCGGTCTGTGGCACCGGCAACAACGGGGGCGACGGATTCGTCGCTTCACGTCATCTTGCGGGCTATGGCGCAAAAATAACAGTCGTCTTACTTGGGAGTCCATCTAGCCTTAGAAGCGAAGAAGCGAGGCTCAATTGGGCCTTAATAGAAAAGATGACTTCGATCGAGATAATATTTGGCAAAGAGCTAACGGATGAGGTAAAAAGTCGGATAGCAAAGGCCAACATCATTTTTGATGGTATATTTGGAACCGGTATCAAAGGTGAAATCCGCGAGCCGTACGCGTCTGCAATAGACGCTATAAACAAATCCAAAGCCTACATTGTTGCAATAGACGTTCCTTCAGGCTTTGATCCCAACACAGGCCAGATCCACGAAAAGTGCGTTAGGGCAGACGCCACTGTAACTTTCCACCGGCTTAAAGTGGGGCTTGTGAAGGGCAAGAAATATAGTGGACCGGTGCACGTCGAATGGATAGGGATACCGCCGGAGGCTGAATCAGGCGTCGTATGATGCCGACTATTCTGCAAATACCTGTGGGCCAGATGGCCAACTTTACATACATTA
>JANWHJ010000090.1 GCA_025450475.1 Nitrososphaera sp. | reverse complement strand
TATTTGATGATTGTTTCAGTGGTTGGATGGTACTGTGTGGTGAGGCTCGGCGGCGACAAGGTGACCAACATCCCAAAGTGGCTCAAGGCACTACTGCAGCTAATGGTGCTTGTGATTGCGATCGTGGCGCTTTACGAATTCGTCTACAACTTTATCGTGTGGAACTCGTTCATCACCGCTGACGCGCTGCGAGGCATAATGAAGTTTGACGACATCAATGTGCCCTACCCCAATCCCGAGACCCCATGGAACCTAGTGTTCGCGACCAAGATGTCGCTTGCAGCCTTCCTGATCTCTGCGCATGCCTTCTACACAATGTCCAAAAAGTCACAGTAGCCACTCTTTTACCCTGGTTATTTCAAAATCCTGTTTTTTCTGGAAATTCTGTTCAGAAGGGGCCTCCAACCTAATTATCGGTCCAGCAGGGTTGAAAAAGTCGGCTTCGAGGTAGCCCGCGCGTCTGTTGCCTACTTCCATGAAACAATATCCCTGACCGGCAAAAGCCGCGTTTGCCGGCTTGCCGCTAAGTTCACTGATGATCTGCTTGGCCGCTACCTTGCCCTGCTCCTCGGCAAATATGCCGGCCTTGGGCAGGCCTACGTTGCCCACCCTTATCTCTGTCACATCCCCTATGGCAAAGACGTTCGCAAAGCGGGTCTTCATCGTGCTCCTGTCTACTACCACCCAATCGCCTTCTACTAAGCCGGACCTCGTAACCACTTCTGGAGCCCTGTGGGGCGGTATGCCGACAAGCACATCATAGTCTACCAAATTGCCATTCTCAAATTCTAGTCTGTCAGAGACCGATCTTAGCTTGTGCGACGGGTTGAATCTTATGCCGCGCTGCGATAATGTTTCAATGATACTTGCGCTCACCTGCGGCCCGGCTACAGGCAGCGCCACCGGGGCTGGCGAGTATATGTCTATGTCGACAGAGCTTCTTGTGCCCCTACTTGACAATAAGCTGTCGATTATCATTGAAGCCTCGTACGGCGCCGGAGGGCATTTGTAGGGCATACCCATTATCGTGACCGCAACACTGCCGCGTTTTAGCTCCAGCAGCCTGTCTCGCAGTTTTGGAACCTGCTGCGCGTCGTAGAGATTATAACCCCTACCGACAAACCCGGCTATCCTGTCGGGAACAAGCTCGGCGCCGAGAGCAACTATTAGGTAATCATATTTGATCCAGCCGTGGTCTTTTGCCTGCACTTGGTTTGACGTGGTGTCTATCATTGTCACCTCATCGTTGAGGTATTCGATCCCCTTTGCCTTCAGCCCGTCAAGCGGCGTTTGGGAATCTTCGAGCCGCCTGCTTCCCTCCAATATCCACAGCTTCACAAGCCCCATCATAAACGACCTTTTCCTGTCCAATATGGTGACATGGTGGTCATGATCGAGGCCTTTTCGAAGCTCAGTGGCCGCCGCTAAGCCGCCAAAGCCTGCCCCAAGGATCAAAATTCGCTTGCTCATCAGCAGGAAGAACCGAATACCACGTAAAAACTTTTTAGTGATGCGTGCGTCATTAGAGTATGCCGGAGGAAAAGAACTACCATCTTTATGACGACGCTACGTTAGAGAGGATGAAGCGTTATTTCCGGCAAGAGGATCACGACGAGCTGCTAAAGTACATCAAGACCCACAGCATGAGAAGACACGTCGACGTTTTCGAAGATAACGATTCATCCTAGCCCTACCGCTCCTGCGTCGTCGGTCTTATGAGTATCTCGTTCACGTTCATGTGGGCAGGCGACTCGACCGCGAAGAGGATCGCGTTTGCGATGTCTTCCGCCTGCAACGCCTCCATCTGCTTCACCGACTCGACAAATTTTTCCAGCGCCTTTTCGGTAATAGTGTTTGTAAGCTCGGTCGCAACCACACCCGGTTCGATACATGTCACGCGGATGTTTGACCTTGCACTGAACTCCTGTCTCAAGCCTTCGCTGAGCGCCGCAACAGCATGTTTTGTCGCGCAGTAGACGCTCCCTGCCGGGAAAACTACTCTCCCGGCCACCGAAGAAATGTTGACTATATGCCCTGATTTCTTGGCCAGCATGTGGGTGATAACTGCGGCAGTGCAATAGAGCAACCCCTTGATGTTGACGTCGATCATCCGATCCCATTCGTCGATCTTTAGGTTCTTGAAAAAGCTCAGTGGCATAAGGCCGGCGTTGTTGACGAGAATGTCCAAGGCTCCCCACTTTTTTACAGCGGCATCAACAAATGTGTCGCACTCGGCCTTTTTCGTGACGTCCAGCTTGTGGATGAGGATTTCCCCGCCAGCCTTGACGATCTCGCTCTGCAGCGACTCGAGCCTGTCCATGCGCCTTGCGCCCGCCGCAATCTTGGCGCCGGCTTTTGACAACGCAAGGGCGGTGGCGTAGCCTATTCCGCTGCTCGCTCCTGTGATTGCCGCAACTTTGCCCTTAATCATTACGTCATCATCGAGTTTTGCACGTCGTAATATGCTTTTGCCAATAGGCGTCAACTTTAAGTACGATGTTCACGTTCGTAGGTTTGTGATATGAGTCTCGATGACGGCGACGAGTTGGCATATCTTTGGACCAAGGTAAAGTTTGTCCAAAAGTACATGAGGAAGAACAACTGCACTTTTGAAGTGGCCGAGCGCGAGTTCCACTCTTGGATCGAGGGCCTGATGGATAGCAGGATCGAACAGGCAAACAGGATGTTGAATCTGCGTTAGATACTCTGTTGCTCTGGCTGTTGTATCTTTTGTTTCCTTGCCATGAATAGCAACAGCGCGCCAAACATCCCCAGTACTATCGCAAGTCCCTGAGCGCCTCCGTTTGGCACGGCTGTAAAGTATGCGATCGAAAAAGCGATGCACGCCAACGCCTGCAAGAGATATGATTTTGTGGCCTGCATCTTGGTCTTCTTGGCGATGAACCCTACCGCGAAGAACGCGGCCGCAGGATAGATCGTGAGCAGAATGAATTGGTCTATGTCGATGCCTAGGTGGACCAAACGATCGTATGATCGCAAATTAGGTATTTATTTGCTTATTCGACGTGTACTTCAACTGCTGCGCCACCTTCGATTATCGAGCGCGCGTTTTCAAAAGGCAACGACGCAACGTCTTCTTGCTGGAAAGGCCCATATTTGCTCATATCTACTCCAACGAAGGCCTCCGTCGTCTTCAAGAACCTCACCACTATTTGCTTTGATCTCATTCTCGCGGATATCGACTCAAGTACCTTTGGCCTTCCCTTGACAGTGGCAGCAACGATCTCGCTCATCCTGCCTTCGTATTCGCGCTTGCCGTCAAGCATGTATTTCTCCTCGTCGGTGAGCTTTGAATAGTCAAGCGACTGGTCCACGCGGATTTTTGTTTGCCTCGTCTCTAGCAATAATCGCGCCGCGGCACCGAGCAGTTCTATCATACGGTCCCTAACCTTTGCCTCGATGCCTTCGTAGCCCTGCCCCTTCAGGTTACCGAGCGAAGCTGCTATATTTTGGAAGGTATCCGGCTCGATTGCCTGCAGCGACGGCGCTTCGATTTCTTTTTTCAACAGCTTGAAAACATCCTTGAGGTCGAGGTTGCCGCTTGTCCCGGCGTCCATTTCGCTCCAATTTTGCGGGTCAGCTGTCGACATTTTTTAGATCACTCTTAAAGCCTTAAATTATAGAGTTTTAGTGCCTACTGATGAGGTATTCCAGTTGCCTTATAAATTGATTGACGGCAAGATCGAGCAGCAAACATTCACCGCCGGCCAAGTGATGCGGCGACTCAAGGAGGACAAGATTAAGTTCCTCGACTTGCAGTTTACCGGGCTGTTTGGCCGGTTCCACCACACCACGATGGATTCCAAGATGTTCAGGACGGATGACTTCACTGACGGCCTGCCAAAGCTCGACGGCTCGTCGATCCGCGGCTTTACCGAGATCCATGAGTCAGATCTAATCATAAGACCCGATCCATCCACGTTTGCAACTGTGCCCTGGATCGCGACACCCACCGCAAGATTGATCTGCGATATCCTGAGCGGCGGTTCAAAACGGGAGACGTTCCCTCGAGATCCGCGCGGCATCGCAAAGAGGGCAGAAAAGCACCTCACCGAGCAGGGCTTTGACACGTCTTACTGGGGGCCGGAAGTAGAGTTTTTCGTGTTTGACAAGTTAGAGGTCAACACAATGACCCCGTACCAGGGCCAGAGTTACCACATCCAGTCTAAGGAGGCGCCGTGGTCCACCGACAGTGTCGGCTACGCCCTTCGGTTGAAAGAGGGTTATTTGCCCAGTGCACCCGGCGACACCTTGATGGAGTATCGCAACGAATGCGTCGATGTGCTCAGCAACAACTTTGGAATATTGTGCGACGCGCACCACCACGAAGTGGCAACCGCCGGCCAGTGCGAGATAGACATCCGCTTTGACACGCTAGTCAACGCTGCTGATGCTGTCCAAAGTTACAAGTACATTGTCAAGAACATCGCAAAAAAGCATAACATGATCGCGACCATGATGCCAAAGCCTATCGCGCTTGACAACGGCTCCGGAATGCACGTCAACGTGAGCCTGTGGAACAAGGGCAAGAACCTTTTCTACGATTCCGCAGACGAATACGCCGAAATGTCTCAGACCGCACGCTATTTCGGTGGTGGAATCATAGAGCACGCACGCGCCCTTGCAGCGATTGTGGCACCGACCACAAACTCATACAGGAGGCTTGTGCCCGGGTACGAAGCTCCCGTTTATGTTGCATGGAGCACCGGCAACAGGTCGGCGATAATCAGGATCCCCGCGCACTATAAGGGCCAACGATTTGCAAATCTGAAGCGCATCGAGTTCAGAGCGCCGGACCCGTCATGCAACCCGTACCTTGCGTTCTCGGCAGTGCTTGCTGCAGGCCTTGATGGCATCAAGAAAAAGAAGGATATCGGCAAGCCGGTGAACGAAGACATTTTCAAGATGAGCCCTAAGAGAAGACGGGAGCTTGGAATAACACAGCTACCGGCGAGTCTGAGAGAAGCTTATGAAGAGCTGGAAAGCGACAATGCATTCCTAAAGCCGATATTTGATAGCGAGACCATAAGCAGGATAGCAGAACACGAAGAAAAAGAACACGTCGAACTTGCGGTGCGGCCGCACCCGCACGAGTTCTCAATGTACGCCGACGTCTAACCCCCTGTGAAATGCATATCTCGCCGCCCGAAAGTACATGCACGCTGCCCAGTTTGAAAACGGGTCACAGAGAGCATTATGGTTTGCAGATACTCTCTGAAAGAGAGTCCTAAAAGTAAACGCGTGCATGAGAGAGGACAAGAAAGCGCCGGAAAAAAGTGATAAGGGAAAGCAGGTTCACATAATATACGTGAAAAAAAGCCAAGCAATAGCTCTGTCGTTTGTGATGACGGCGCTGCTGTTCTTCGGCTTTTCAAGCCAGGCTTATGCAAACCAGCTTGACGCGCTGCTCCTCCCTGACGTGGACAGGTCCAAAGCTGAATTTGACGGTGTAAGATTCATCGAGATCAAATATCCGCGTGGCGGCTCGCTTGCAAGCCTTCTTGACGGCATGAACAAGCGTATTGACTTTACGGCAAATGGCACGTTCAGCAGCACCGATAAAAGCGGGATTGGCAGAGTGATACAGGCGATAAACAACGCGATCTTGACAGAGAATAAGAGCCCTGTAATAATAGAGAACGCCTCATTAAGGTACTTTGCCACGGTCAAGGGCTATCCCGAAAGGGCACAGATTGCCTTGACGACAGAGTTTAAGCCGATAATTGCAAAGTACGTGCTGCAAAAGTCAGGCGAAAACAACCAGCCGGCGATAGTCGACCTTGACTGGCGCAACGTCGTGGTCAGAGAGCCGCTCCTGATCACCACAGAGAAGTACGGGACAATAGATGTAAACCGCCCATCAGCGCTTGTGAAGCTTCTGTTCCCCGAGCTTGCTGAAAAAATATCCAACTCTGAAGCAAGGGAAATCATGGAAGAGCCAATAATGAACTTTGACCGGTTCGGATTGCCGATGAAGTCGTGGCACTTTTTGTTTGACGTAACCGGCAAGCAGCTCGAAAGATACGGGGTGTTCAAGCCAGGTGAAGGCGAGACGGT
>JANWHJ010000089.1 GCA_025450475.1 Nitrososphaera sp. | reverse complement strand
GCTTCAATTATTTGGTCTTGTCCTTCAACTATGTTCATGGGGTGCACCTCACAACCAGCTGGAGCGGAATTAAGTTCATGGAATTGCACGATGGGTCCCTGTCTTGGGCGTAGCGGTAGGCAGTTGCACACCAGTCGCACGGATCGCATGTTACAAACTGCGATTGTAATTTCTCATAATCTTGAATAGGTACATGTCGTGAAAGCATTCTACATCTGCGAATCCCATGCGATTAAAAAAATAATGGTGCTCTGTATTAGAACATTATTCTCGTTCATTACTCTCCAGGTACATGATTCAGGGAGCAAGCGGAGCAACTCCGACCTCAATTGCCACAAACCTCAAAGCCCCAATGGTGGCATGGAAAAGTCTAGGACGGCTCAAAGCTAACCCATAAGCTGCAAATTCAGTGATATACATTACCTTGCTAAATCTAAGGGTGGGTGGCTATGGGAGTTTGACAATGACCGCAAGAACTAGTTGTCCCATCACCCGGTCCGGGTTAGAGTAACCCGTACTTTGCAACTCGGTCGCGACGATTTCGTACCTTAAGGCTTGACAATTCAAATATCCCCTTTTCGCTCCACACTGCATGACAACCGGCAAGATACAGACCAGATATGGCGATATTGAGATCGAATTCTTTTCGGACGCGGCCCCCAAGACCGTCGAGAACTTTGTAAAGCTGGCGAAAAGCGGCTTCTACGACGGGCTGGCATTTCATCGGATCGTCCCCGGCTTTGTTATCCAAGGAGGCGACCCTAGCACAAAAAGCCTCACAAACCGAAGTAGTTGGGGGACCGGCGGGCCTGGCTGGACCGTCAAAGCAGAGTTTAACAAGAACAAGCATTCCAGGGGTGCGCTTTCGATGGCAAGGTCGCAGGATCCAAACAGCGCAGGCTCGCAGTTCTTCATAGTCCTCAAAGATTCCAATTTTCTGGACGGCCAGTACACAGTGTTTGGACGCGTGACAGCTGGAATGGACGCGGTGGACAAGATAGCCGCGCTAAAGTGTGACTCTGCGGACGCGCCTGTGGACTCTGATCAGGCAAGGATAGTAAAAGTCACCACTAGCTAGCTCCAGCGATCATGGCCTTTAGCATGGCCACCCAGGCCTTCTTGTTCGCGGCGTCGCTCACTCCCAGCATCCTGTTCACCGCAAGCCCATCATACAGCGCGACTAGCGCGATTGCAAGGCTCGCGGCATCAGCATCTTTTTTGAGGAATCCATCCTCGATCTTGCTTCTGACCCCCTCCATGACGTGCTCATGTACCTTGACGTGGAATTCGTACATGGCCTTCCTCAGCTTTGGATTTCGAGTTGACTCGGCAACCATTTCCAACATCACCTTGTCGTTCCCCTGCTCACGCCGTCGGATGTTGTCGTAGATTTGCTCCGCGTCTGTTACGACGTTTTCCTTCTTTATGAAAAGCCCAGCATCCTCCTTGTCTCCCTGCTGTATGTTGTATTCGCAGATGGCCAGAAAGAGATCTTCCTTGCTCTTGAAATAGAGGTAGATCGTGCCCTTGCTTAGGTCGAGCCTTCTTGCAATATCTTCCATCTTTGTCCGGTCGTAGCCAGTTTGGGCAAAACTTTCTATCGCGGCCTGGATTATCTTTTCCTTGATCTCCGCCTTATACATGCTCGTCACCTTGGGCATGCTAGTGAACTACCAACAGCATTTTCAATCCCGTTGTGTCTAATAAGGATAACTGACCGACTGGTCAGTTTGGAAAACTCTATTCGCCCACGTCGACTTCAGAGTGGTGCTCGCGGTGGTGCCTGTCAGCCTCTTCCTTGGTCAGGAACTCTTTTGCACAGTCACTGCACCGGAAGGTGCCCGACTCGTATTCAGCCATTGGTTATATTCGGCCTAGGCCGCTAATATATCTACAGCAGCCAATCTTATTAATCGAGACATACCTATCAAGCCCTGAGCACGCTTGGGAATAGACTATGAGTTTCTAAACTCGTTCTGCAAAGGTGTCCTTGCAAAAGGCAAATCCATACGGTGGGTGGCGATGGTTAACAAGAATGGCGTTATTCTAACCCAGAAGTCAAGGGAAGGAGTAAAACTGCTCCTAACAGAAGAGGAGAACGAGCAGTATGCTGCAAGCGCGATTGCGAGGCAAAAGACCAGAGGCAAGTTCGAGCCCAAGATAGGTAAAATGGTATACGCGTTTGGGAGGTATGACAAGCTCCACCGCGCCACGATACCAATAAACGAGAACTATTACCTGCTCATTACGTTCGATGTAGAAGAGAAGAGCTTTGACTCTATCATAATGGAGAGAGTTGTCACAATGATAGCGGAGAACAAGAGCAGATTCGTCACTATGGATGACTCTATCTAAGTGATTGTACGCTAATGTCATAACGGTGAGAGCCGCCCTAGAAGTTTCTTCAATATCGTTCAAATAATAGGTTGCGATAGGGAAATGTGCCAGCTGTATGAGTTTTGACTTAGCAATGATAGGTACTTCAATCGGATTTGGCGGAATAGCCGGCTTTTTGATTGGCTACGCGGTTAAGAAGGCGATAAAGATAATGTTGATAATAATAGGCCTCTTCTTCGCCGCGCTGGCGTACCTCAATTATCAAGGTATCCTCACCATAAACTGGGACAAGTTGGGCTCGACAGCAACAGGTGCAACAACGGGGCTTGGGAACGCCACGGGCCACGTTGCCGGAATATCCGACCAGGTTGCCCCGACCCTGATAAACTTTGGAATTCCGCTCACTGGCAGCTTTGCGGCCGCCTTTGTATTGGGCTTCATGAAAGGATAGTCTGCCAACTATCTTAAAGCAAATTGAAGATTTGATAGCTGTCCACGGCTATCATGCGATGCCAGCAAAGTCCAACTTGACAGTCAGAACAATGCAGAAAAGCAGTTAAGGAGTTATTGCGCGCCAAGTAGGAATCAAGAGCCGAGAACGAAGAAATTCCAATGCTTCAAAAACGAATCTTGCTTTACCAGTAAATGAAATAAAAAGGAAAAGCGTAGGAATTTGTGTGAATCCGCAATCACTGGCGGGATTGTGAACCAAAATCATTAGTTAATGAGGCTAATCAATCACCATCCCGTCCATCTAGTTTTTTGGTGGTGGGCTCACTTTCCCCGTCACGTGCGGATCCTTCAAGCTCCCTGTCGATCCTTTCCCTAAGTGATATGAAGCGACTAAATCTAGTATTCCACGCCGAAAAGAAGGCACGCTCTCTTATGCCTATTGCTAGCCAAACCGCCGACAGGACGACAGTGATCCCGATGAAGGCGATTATGATTGATCCGACGCCTGGCAGCCTGTTCAAGAGCACGCCAAGAAACGCAGGATGAAGGGTGATCACAGCAGCTACTATGATTGCTAGTGGCGCAAGTACGAATGAGGAAAGTATAAGCAACGTGAACATGCTCTTGGTGGTATTGAGGTGAAAGATCAGTTCGTCCAGTACCTCGAATATGTTGTTTCTTCGCTTCTCCGGTTCTGACATTACGGCAATTCCTCCTTCCATGCGTGCAAATAAAACACTTCGTTAACTTTGTTACCGGCTGTCATTTCTTCGAAGAGTCCCTCCTTGGAAACATTTCTTCATACGGATCCAGGATCTGTCTGCAGAACTGCCTCCCCTTTTCGGTGACGCTGTATTTTATTATCCTCTTGTTGCCCCATGGCTCCTCCAACTTTTTTATTATGTCCTTGGCTTCCATGTCGTCAAGGATGTCCTTGTGCTTGACGAGATTAAGGCCGCAAAAGCTCAACAGGGAGGTCTGGTTGAGCTGGCCGTACTCGGTCAGCTTGAGGATAATGTCCTTTCTAATGTAGACCCGGTCTCTATATTCATGGGAAGACAAGCCGCGCTTTGCTTTTTAGGAGAACAGGGTGGGCATTAAGTTTTGCCCACTTACATGAAGAATCCGGTATATCGGGCCTTGCCCATTACTCGTCCACTATCCTTGTCCCGGAAGAGAGTCGAATCCTTTGGGACCAGCCCGCCGGGCCTTACGAGATATGGTGAACCGTAAATGCCGGCAAGGACGTAGTCATAGCGCCACAGCAGGTATCTTTCCATGTCTGTCATTAGGTTCTTCACTGGAACCGAATGCTCCTCCCGGCCGTTTGCTAAGAGGGTATGGTCGTTCCAAACGGTGTACTTTGACCACTCGGAGTCAAGCGGTTCCGGCCTGTTGCGGACAAATAGCAACGATGGCCGGTAAGCGATTGTAATGCTTAGGGCAACCATTGAGACTCCTAAGAAGAAGTGTGTATTTGCAGCCGTACCTGCTACTGCCGGCGTGGAGAGGGGGTAAGTAAACCGCGTACCGCCAAGATTCACTCCGTCCAGTTCAGGCGCGGAATAGTACGGGAGTATAACCGAATAGTTCATCAGTACGATCCCCAGGATGCAAATGATCAGCGGCACAATCCCCTTCCACACCACCGACAAGGCAATCAAGACACCTAGAACTACTGCAGATATCTGTACTGCATTTATGATTTCTGGTGTAAGAGTCTGGAGCGTGGAAGTGAATAATTGCATGAAGAAGAGAACTAATACGCAGATGATGTCAACGGCAAGCAGCTTATGCTTATTCGTCTGGAACCAGTGGTACATCTTGCCATTAGCCCCACTGCTGCGTTTGGGAGCAGAAGACCCTGCCGCCATGCAAACATAATGGAAGGCTACGCATTAAGCGTTGCTGGATCGCAAGGTTTTTGGATGCAACCCGCGATAGACTAGTGTAGTGCCATTTGGGTTTTTTAAGAAGAAGGAAAGCGAAGCTCAGGCAAGTAGGTCGACGATATCGGCTCCAGCAGCAAGCACGCTTTCAATAGAACAGGCCCAAGGACTACTACGCAGCATAGAGTCGGCAAGGGTCCAAAAACTTGCTTTACGCCTTGCACCGGTAAAAGAGTCCGCTGCCGACTCGCTCATGGTCATCAGAGAGCTCGCAAGCGACATGGAGCAGGAAAACCTCAAGCTCGAAGACCTCGAGCAGCGGTACAAGTCAGTGGCAGAGAATTCAAAGAAAACGGTCGTGTCGTCGCTCAGGCGCGAAGCGTCGACAGAGTTTTCGCTGCCACAGTCGGCAAACGACGCCAAGAAATTCAAAGAAAAGTTTGAGGCCATGATGAACCGGTTTGGAGAGGTTAGCGGATCGCACAGCAAGATGCTCAACGCGTTTATGAAAAAGCAGGCGAGCAAGATTAGGGACGAGTTTGCAGCACTGACAAAGCTGCTGAACGAAACCAGAGCGGCGATGTCAGATTTTGAGCAAGAGCGCGCGCCGATAGTAAAATGCAGCGGCATCCTGAACACCGCTTCTCAGAAGGCGTCCTCAATCAGGTCGGCCGAGGCTTCTTTGCAGAGCATCGAAGGAGAATTGAAAAATATCGAGAGCGAGCTCCAATAACTAAAGAATGAACTTGAAACGCTCAGGGCTTCTCCTGAATTTGGCGAGGCGAAGGTCGTTGCACAAAAAGCAGGCGAGGCAGCGAGGAATGAAGAGCAATTCCGTGCTGAGCTGGTAGATCTTTTTTCTCACGTATCGAGGGCATTCACAAAGTATTCGTACGGCCTGACAAGGGAGACGGAGGCGCGCCTAGTGATGATATCAGATGAGCCGTGGAAAATGCTCTACGAAAGCGATGTTTCACCCTATTCTTCACTTATGCTTGAAATCCGCAAATCAATAGATGAGGGCAAGATCCAGCTAAAGGACTCTGACCGAGTAGTGCATTATCTAGACATGATACTAGATTCCCTGCCGGAGCTTCAGGAAAGAGCGAAGACGATAAAGTCAGAAAGGGATTCGCTTCGCCGGAACGAGAGTGGACTGGTCAGCAGGGCGAATCTGCTTGAACAAAAGATCTCTCAGCACGACGAGGAGCTGACGAAAGGAAAGCAAAACCTGGAACACCAAAGGCGTCAGATAATAGAAAAAAGACGTGAGCTCGAAGCACAGCTGAAAGAAGCAAGCGCGATCCTCGAGGATCTTGTTGGCCAGAAATATTTGCTGGAATACTAGCTCGCGTATGCGTCTTTTATGACTCTTTCAAACGTAGAGTATGGGTGGGCGCCGCGCATGAGCTGGGGAGTTTCACCTTCTACCAAGACGATAAAGCTCGGAGTCGCGTCCAGCCCAACCGACCTTGCAAGATCATAGTTGTTCCTTACTACTCCGGCATGCCTCCCCGAGTCTAGGCAGCCAGAAAACTCAGCCATATCTGTTACTCCGGCATCATTGGCGAAACGCTCGAGGCTGGCCCTCGTCACCCAGCCGGTGTTTTCTCCCTCCCACTTGCTATACACTTCATCGTGGTATTGCCAATATCTCCCCTGATCTGCAGCGCAGTACGACGCTTCAGATGCAAGCGAGGAAGCCCTGTCAGAAAGGTCGTTTATCGGAAAGTCTTTGAAGAGGAACCTCACCTGGCCAGTGTTCACATAGTCCGCGATTAGCAAACTCTTCGTTCCATCGTGCCACCGGTGGCACCACGTACACTGGTAGTCGCCAAACTCAACTATCGTCACCTTGGCGTCGTCGCTGCCAAGTGCGGGCGCGCTTGAAATTGATGGCGACATCAATTGTGCGGTTATTTGTTCTGCATCATTTGCAGTACCGGGCTTGTTTGTTAGTGCAGCCGGGGCCGCGCTGGATGACGCTGCAAGCGCTGCGGAAATGCCGGCGGCGATCATGCCGGCTGCGACTAGTGCGATTATTACGGTTTTACTGACCATATGTCAATTATCTCCAGATTATTGACACGATACCGAGGCCCACGATGCAGAGACCTGCGTAGGCCACAAAATTTACTCCCAGCAAGGCTCCAAGAACTGTCACGCCTATGCCGGCAGCAATCGTTAACGCCTCGCCTACCCTTCGCTCCGTTTTCAGAAGGCGTCGCCACTGGTTGACCATCAGCAGAAGGGAGCCGGTATTGGTTTTATAAAATTACCTACGCACACGATATTCGACGTATGTCTTCTTTTTGGCTTTGTACCCCTTGCTTGACTTCCAGTCTTCAAGCTTAGACATCTCATACATTTCATACTACGGTTAAACGGGCTTTGGTATTACCACGGCGTCCTCTGCCTTGAAGTCCTGGATGAGTGAGTTACGTATCTGCGTCAGGATTTCGTGAGCCCTATCAAGGGTAATGTTCTTGTCAAGCTCGACGTGGACCTGCGCAGAAAATTCTTGGCCAAGGGGCCTAAGCAGGATCTTTTCTACTTTGACGTTGAACTTGTTCTCTAAGTGCATTGTTATTTGGTTCTGGAGCTCGGGGTTCTTGATTCCATCTATCAGGACCAATGTCGACTCTTTGAACGCGGTATAAGCCATGAAAAAGATGTAGGTCGCTATCAAGATGCTGCCCACCGCATCCATGTATGGGACGCCAAAATAGGCGGCGACGATGGTTCCCAGACCCACGAATGACGCGGTGCCGTCCTTGATGGAATTTTTGGCGTCAAGGTTGAGCGAAACCAAGTTGTACTTTTTAGCTACGATCCTGACCTTGAATGCCCGATGAAGCGAGACGGTGCCAGCTGCAGCCAGCGTCACCATGACTATCTCTGTATTTGTCACTGTTGTCGGATGCAGTATGCGCTCATATGCGTGATACACTATATATGAAGCCAGTATCAGGATAACCACAGCTGCCATAAAGGCGGCAAGACTCTCTATCTTAGCATAGCCAAAATGGAAAAGCTTGCTCTTTGGCTTTTGCAACATCCTGATGCCAAACCAGACGATGAACGAGACCAACGCATCGGCCATGGAGTCAAGGCCATCTGCAAGAAGCGTAAGGCTGCCAGTAAATACGGACACCAGCACTTCTGCAACCCCAATGCCTACCAGTGTCCATATCGAGACCCAAGCCGCTCTTCGGGCTTCCTCAAAAACCTTAGACTTGTCCAAAAAGTAGTTGGCTGTAGAAGCCTTTTCTTGACTAATTAACGTTTGTCGCGAATTCTTGAGCCAGAGGATGCCTAATCCGATGAGATGTGCAGGTCCTGTATGTGAATGGCTTTAGAATAGAAGTGTTGCTGTTCCGAGAATAATATCAAATAGCACTCCAATTTATCTGAGTTGAGAAGCTCTGCTTCGAGAGAATATAAGATAGTATGCCGCCAATTGACACAGGTTTGCACGGTACGCATGTCCTGACTGATGAGCAAGAGATCATAAACGTGATCAAGAGTTTTCAAGCCAATACCAAAAATTTTTGGGGGGCATGCGTCGACTCGACGCTCCCGGCGTTTTCCGTCGGCAAGGTGAGGCAGGGATATGTCGAAGCCAGTAGGCGCGGCGTCATGATATTCTACTTAACAGAAATCACGACGGAGAACCTACCACATTGCAAAGAGATAATGCGTTTTGCCAAGTTGCGCCACCTTAACGGCGTACGGGGTAACTTTGCGGTCAGCGATACAGAGTATTGAGTTGGAGTTGTACGGGGGGATACCCTAGGAAGTCTCGTGCATAGCGACGTGAAAGAGCTGGTGCAGCAACAGCGAAATGTCTTTGACATGTTGTGGGAGCACGCCTTGCCAGCAAAAGACAGGATACAGCAGTTACGGGATCCCTGAATGCCAATCGTTTGGCGGCCCCTTGACCGCCACCGCTTCGCTCCCCATAGATTTTGCCTTACTGACAAATGGGCGTGATGTTATGGGCGCAAGTATGCTGGTGACAAGACCTATTGCGACTGCTATTGAAAATAGCGTCAAATCAAGTATGCCGGCTGCAAAGCCGATCGCCGCGATTACGAGCTCAACCATCCCCCTACCGTTCATTAGAAATCCTATTGCGAAGCTTATCTCCCGGTTAAAGCCAGCAATCTTTGCGCCAGCGTAACCTGCTGTTATCTTTGTGGCTATGGCGACGGCGAGGAGCGCAAAGAAAAGTGGAATCGCGTTGAGGAGTGACTGAATGTTGAACTCAATGCCAATGAGCGCGAAAAATATCGGCGCGAAAAAGCCAAACGTGATGGCCGAAACAGTGCCATAGACCCTAGCGAAATTCTGACGGCCAATCATTTCTTTGTAGACTATCAGGCCTGAAAAGAAGGTACCTATGATAAAGTGAAGCCCGATATCCTGTGCGATGAGCGATATCGTTATCGTTGTTATCAGCAGTAT
>JANWHJ010000088.1 GCA_025450475.1 Nitrososphaera sp. | reverse complement strand
GGCCTCCGGATGTATCCCGACAAACTGCCTGACGACGTCACGGGCCGAATCAAAAAGCTGAAAACTCTTAGCCGTCGTTTCAACATCGATAGTGACAGAACATGCGACTATTTTCATCGCTCGTAGACTTGCTATGATGTGCTGTATGTAGCCGGAATACTCGCAGTCAGTGAGGTGGACGTGGGCATCAAAAAGCACTGTTTGTGAAACCCTGCAAAGGGAAAATAAACTTTTAACGTGGTGTCTGGCAGTTAACTGCATGTCTTCTAGTCCCGAGTTTGGCCTTGCTCCAATGTACCGAGTCATGAAAAAGTCTGGTGCAGAGCGGGTAAGCGACGACGCCGCTGACGAATTGAGAAAAGTGCTTGAAGAGGTTGCAGAGAGGATTGCCAAGCAAGCAGTTGAGCTATCTGTCCACGCAGGTAGAAAGACGATCAAGCCAGAAGACGTCAGGTTTGCAGCCAAGAACGTGATCAGGCTCTAATCAAGATCTATTTCGCGCATCGGATTTCCAGAGTAATTCTAGATTCCAGCAGATGCTTCTAGTGGATGCAGAAAATCGTCCTGCCAGAAAGTGATTCTAGCCCTGACGCCCTTGGCAGGGAGACTATGGTCAAACGGGTTTACGCATCCCGAGCTTTCTATCTGATGACCCAATCAACATTCTAAAATGCGGAAATAAAATGCTCGTCGATCATTTGTCCATCCGCGGCCTCTATGTGGCGGCGTGTATTTTTTCCTGCCAGCATTTTAGGCAATCGTTCCAGTTAGCCTCGCATATTTCGAGCGCGCTTAGTCGTTGTAATAAACTTTCATGAGCTCCCTCGCTTGCAGGCGATTCGATAAAAGGCAACTGCAACGCATGCATGAAACCCGATTAGCATTATACCATTATACCATTATACCATTATACGTTCGAAACCCTTTTTTCGCATGAGAAAGAGCCTGAAAACCAACGAAAAAGTACCGAAAAGTGGTTCAGAGCTCATGAGATTGTATCTTGCGAAATTACGAAAGAATGGTCCTTTGGGATTTTTTGAGCGAAAACCCTTTTTTTGATGGGACTAGGACAATTTTTCGATAGCAAGCTATCGATTTATGGCAAATGTTGAGTGCACGCATTTTGGTTGACCCATGTGATCAGAGCAAGATTCCTGGTATACCAGATAGTGTATTAATTCCCACGCGCACCACCGCCAGAGGGACCGCCTGCTCGTTTACAGAAATCTCCGCGGTCTGTGGCCATCATAGAACGCCCAATTGATTTGTTTCAAGAGCTTCGCCTTAGACTTATTGGCCTTCTTATTGTCCCCATAGTCCTTGCTCTGCAACAGTGTTCGGAGCCTGTCCAGGGCGATCAGATCCAGGGCTTTCAGCCCCTTGTCAGAAACTATTCTAAGCAGCCTGCCAAGTTCTGCATCATTCTCGCTGTAGTCCAAGCCCTTTGCAGATCATCTTTCATTATTGCATTATTAAAATTGTCCTGCAATACAAAAAAGCGCCGGGAGAGGGACTCGAACCCTCGAGTCCCGAAGGACATCAGCTAGCGCGTCAACCCTGCACCTGTGATCTCGAGGCTGACCCCTTTTAGGGTCCACCATGACTTACCTAGCTTGGGTACCCCGGCAGTCTGGTTGCACAGCTATTGCAATTTATGCCTTTATCAGCCGCACCCTCTCTGTCGGATTTCTACTTACAAGCAAGGAAGCGGCTGGCACAGAGAACTAGTCTTTTGGAATTCTGGAAACATGCGTACTAGTGAAAAATTATATAGTGATGGCTGTGCAGTAATAGCAGTGCTAGCAACATCTGGATCAGCCTCCATCGAAGGGGCGAAAAAGCTATCAATGGCAGATGTTGCAATTGCTGTAGCCCTTGCGAACGAACTCCGCGAAAGGTTCTGCGAATATGTGCACCTTGACCCATTCACCGTGCCTGACCCATTCACCGATAAGGACGACTGCACCTACGCTGTCGCGCTTGACAGAGAAAACCTAAACAGGGTCGTGGCGATGTTTGCCAATAAGAAAGAGACGCTTCCGCAGCTGCCGTGGTCAACCGTCCTGGGCGAGCGCCTTGCGAAGGTGTCGTTTTCAAAGCAGGACGCGTTGGCACTAAAGCGTGAGCTGATGCCAAAGGAGACGAACAACTTTTACCCGTACAGGCGCAACGGTAGAATATCGGGATATGTCATGTTTGCGTTCCAGATTTGTGGACAGCGTTAGTCACGCAGTTCGATGACTGATATTTGCTGGAACTGTCTTATCATCTGCTCTAGCGATTTTTTCACTTCCTGTTCGTTGCCGCTTGATATGCGACGCACTTCAAGGAAAAGGTCGTCAAATGTTATGCCGTTGCACATGTTCCAGAGCGAGACTGCGGTGTCGTTCACTCGATAGGCCTCGCCTCTCCCGTTTATCAAGAGCGGGGTCCCGTCGCGGTCGTTGCCGACTTCGCCCCTCCGAAGAATTATTTTGGAGCTCTCCTTTTTCAATAGCATAGCGGCGTCAAGCTGAGGTTTGCTATGCGTTGCCAGTTATTATCCATATCTGTAAATACGCTAAGATAGTCTAATTGAATGCCGACGTACTGCCCAATGTTAAAATAAAAGTCGTAGGTAGGATTTTTGGTGTTCAAGAAGGAAAAGGTGCAGAGGCACGTCGTCTTAACAAGACAGGTAACCGATGGCATCATCACCTGGGCCAAGACGCATCATCCGAACGAGGCGATACTCGTCTTAAGAGGCAAGACGACAAAAGAAAAGATAGTTGTCGATGGGCTTGTTATTCCGCCCTTTGTAGAAAGCGGCCCTTTTTACTCTGGCTTCGCAATCCACGACCTCCCGTACACGATACCGCACATCGGCACAGCCCACTCGCACCCTGGCGGCTCGAATAGGCCATCGCTTGAGGACCTCAACCACTTTTCAGGCTTTGTGTCTATAATCATCAGTCATCCATACGAGGACGAGACGATGGGCGCATACGACAGGAACGGCAACATCATGGAAATCAAGGTAGTCGATTCTTTATGATTATTTCCTGCGACCAAAGTCTAGCTCAACGCCGCGCTTCGAATCGTAGTTGAAAACGAACGACTCGTCAGGCATTATTGGAAAGCTGGAAAGTACTGTTGCCGAACATAACGGGCACTTTTCGACTACACGAGTCTTGTCAAGATAAGTGGCGCACCAATAGCAGGTCTCGCACAGCATAAAGATTGATGGCGTTCCGGCGGGCTTGGGCAACAGCTAGCTATGCCTTGAGGTTGTTAATTACATTTTAGAACGCAGCTGGAAAACTTAATAAAAGAACAATTCCAATAATCATTGTTTGAACTGGATAGGTCAGCAGATGGCATGGATAATGGTGTCTCTTGCCATAAGCCTTGCACTTACTCTCTGGCTGGGATTATGGGGTCTCATTCCGGCTATTGGAATTTTCTTGCTTATTTCATACTATATGCGCAGGCGCGCGATGGCCCGTATGGGGATGAGCGGAGGAGGGTTTGGTGGTATGCTTGGAGGCGGAGGCGGCGTCAACTATATCTGCATATCCTGCGGCCAGAGGTTCAAAGGCGGCGCCTGCCCAAGATGCGGCTCAAAGATGAAGAAAGCAGACTTTTAGGCAATGACGCTTGAAGAGCTACGCCAAAAAGCGTTTTATCAGAACACTATAGATGTCTGGATAATGTACTGCGGCGAACGCGAATGGGATTGGTACAACGCGGACTCATATAGGCGATTCATCACGCACCTCAATTCAAGCGGCGTGAAGATGCAAAAGTTCCCGCTATGCATCAAAGAGTCCGGCGGCATGTACGAGCGAGGCAGGGATAAGACTCAGTTTCTCGACCAGCTTTCAAAGGTACCGTCAGACGACGCCGCGGCCTATACGCTCAAGCTGAGCGGCGATGTAATTGCCGCAATACGATCGTTTTCCAACTAGAGTCTAGAAAATTTCAGCTCGTAGCCACCACAATTTAGCAGTAACATCTAAAACCCAAATGCGGCAGTCACATTTGATGTCAGAAGAGGAGCTGCCGGTTGGAGTCCATGAGGAGCGCGTGGATGTAGTAGAAGTTGAGCGGCGTAACAATGACGAACCGCTCTTTGGGAGCATCATAGGTTACAACGACGTGAAAAAGCTCTTCCAGATGTCACTGTCTTCTGACAAGCCAGTCCACATACTTCTGGTAGGGCCGCCGGCCTCTGCAAAGACACTATTCATGTTAGAGTGCATGAAACTTGATCGCTCATACTTCACTCTTGGAAGCCACAGTACGAAGTCTGGTATGATAGATTATTTGTTTGAAAAGCGGCCGCGCCATCTTATTGTTGACGAAATAGAGCACATGCCGATGAAGGACCAAACCGCGCTCCTAAGCCTGATGGAAACAGGAATCGTATCTGAAACGAAATTCCAAAAGACGCGCAATACGCAGCTGAGAACTTGGGTCTTTGCCACCAGCAACGGGACAGACAGGATGCTGACTCCACTCTTGTCAAGGTTTGTGGTATTGCACTTCAAGCAGTACTCTTTTGCCTCGTTTGAGCAAGTGTGCGCCCATATACTTGGCCGGGAAGGTGTGCCGGTAGACGTGGCAGCAGCAATAGCAGAGTCTGTTTGGATGAAACTAAAGTCAAAAGACATCCGCGACTGCATAAAGCTGGGAAGGCTGGCAAAGACCAGAGAAGACGTAGAGTGGATATCCCAAACGCTGAAGACATACAAGCAGTAAGGTAAAAATTTTCGTTATTCCACGATAGGGTAATGGGCCTGGACCTCAAACCTCTTCTTACAGCCGTGCCTCTGAAGCTGCAAGAGCTGGCGGGTAAGGTGATTGCCATTGACGCGTATAACACCATTTATCAATTCCTCAGCATAATAAGGGGACCGACCGGTGAGCCACTTGCCAATAGCAAGGGCGAGATAACCAGCCACCTGAGCGGCCTATTCTACAGGAACACCAACCTCTTGATAGAGAATGTGAAGTCGGTATACGTTTTTGACGGCAAAGCAAACGAGTTGAAAAAGGGAGAGATAGAGCGCAGGAGCAAGATAAAGAAAGAGGCCACTGAAAAGTACCAGCAGGCGATCGAGGAGGGCAGGATTGAGGACGCGCGAAAGTACGGCACTCGCACGGCCTTCTTGACCGATAAGATGGTCGAAGAGTCGAAGAAACTGCTCACCCAGCTAGGCATCCCGTACCTTCAGGCGCCTTCAGACGGCGAAGCTGCCGCAGCTTTTCTGACGAGGCGCGACCTTGCATATGCAGCCGCAAGCCAGGATTACGATTCAATTCTGTTTGGAGCAAGAAAGCTGGTCCGTAACCTTGCGATCAGCGGCAAGCGCAAGTTGCCAAATCGGAATGTCTACGTCGATGTAGAACCGGAAATATTCGAGCATGATAAGGTGTTGCATGACATAGGCCTGACTCATGAGCAATTAGTGGACGTCGGAATATTGATCGGCACCGATTTCAACCCCAGCGGATTTCCCGGCATTGGTCCAAAGACCGCGCTCAGGCTGATAAAGGAAAGTGGTAGGCTGGAGAACGTGGAAAAAGTAAAGCACTTGTTGCCAGAAGTGCCGTATCAGGAAATACGGAATATTTTTCTTAATCCAGATGTCCCAAAGATTGACAAAATCGAGTTTGGCGAAGTCGATCGTGAAAAGGTGCTGGACTTTCTATGCGTCGAAAAGAGCTTTTCTGCTGACAGAGTTAGTAGCACCCTAGACAAGCTGCAGAAGGCGGCGGCTAACCGCAGCCAGTCGCTTGAGCAGTGGTTTGGTTGATCTGTAAATCTAATTCCCTTTTCGATGCTTTTATATAGAAACCCTTGGGCTAATGCCATGTATTGGTAAACTTACGAGCATGGCTCGCTGAAGCAATAGCAACTTTTGGCTTGGTATTCTTTGGCCCGCTGTCAGTTACGATGGCGGCGGTGCTATTTGGTACTGGCTTATCTCTTGAAGGCATCATCATGATTTCCCTCGGCCATGGTGCAGCCATAGGCATCATGATTTATGCGTTTGGCCACATCTCCGGCGCCCACATCAACCCAGCAGTCACGATAGCGATGATGATCACAAAGAACATCAACGTCAAGGACGGGGTTGGCTACATTGGTTCGCAAATTATAGGCGCGATAGCCGCAGCTGTTGCCCATATGGTAATCCTGCCTGTAGCCGGCAAGCAGGTGAATTTCGGCACGCAGGGCGGCCCAAGTGACTTGCTCAACGGCAGCGCAATATCTGGTGTCGGAGTTGAGATAATCCTCACGTTCTTCCTTGTCACGACGATATTCATGGCTGCTGTCCACAGAAAGGCGGCTGCAGGGATGGCAGGCATCGCGATCGGTGGCATGATATTTCTGCTTCACCTCGTCGGCGTGCCGCTGACTGGCGCCAGCATGAACCCGGCAAGAACCCTCGGGCCGGCAATTGTGTCCGGCTACTGGGAATTTCATTGGATATACTGGGTCGGCCCAATAGTCGGCGCGGTAATTGCAGGTTTGATAATGCAACACGTCTACGTCAAGAAAGCAGAAAAAGAAGAAAAAATGGCGTGAGGTGCCTATCCTAGCGCGCGAGAGTGTTTTTGCGTATGCGGGCGCTCGCCGGAGAACTTTCTCCTCATATGGCCCGACGGCCTGCCATAAATGAGCTCAAGAAACCAAGATTCGTGTTCGATCTCTTCCTTTAGAATGTCCTTTGCAATGTCGTAGGTAGCCGGGTCTTTGCCATAACTTAGGTTGCACAACTTATTCCAGTTGACGATTGCGCCTTGCTCTGCAGTAAGGCATTTCATCATGATTTCTTGAAGGTTGGTTGTTGGTGTTGGTAGTTGCAGGAACTCGCAGCCTGACATTCTGACAAACTCGATCGCATCGATTGGCAGGCTCCCTCCCAGCTCGTGAATCCTTGCTATGCAGGATTCAAAGTGGCTCAGATCTTCAAGCCGCGCATCTTCGATAACGCCCTTAACACCCTCACCCTCAACGCCGGTGCAGTGCGTACGCAGATTGGTGAAATAGTAATATGCCGTGAATTCCACGGACGCATTGTAGATCAGCCCTTTTAGTATTTCGTCAACATTAGCACCGTTTTGCCTCAATATGTTCACTCCCACTACGTTGAACTTTTCTTCTGTCATGATGCTCTATGCGCTCCGTGCTTTGCTATTAAGGTTTTTCAGAGATCGAGAAGGAATCTTACGGTAGTCTTTCTCTTTTCATGTGTAACCTGCATATCATGATAAGTCACTGCCTTTATCTCTAACTTGTAGCAATGCCTGACGAGATCTAGCCTCTCCCCTTTCGCTACACCTTCAAGCGTATAGCTCCCGTTTTGTTTGATCTTGACTGAGAACTCTGACATTGCAAAACCGTCTGATACTAGCAAAAGCATAACCTTGTCCAACCAGTCAAAAAGCAGCGCATGCAGATCGTGTCCCACCGCAGAGATTTTAATTTCCTTGTTTGGCTTGACCGTTTTCAGTTCTATCATTGTGTCGTTGAGGCCCCGGGCGGCGTTTTCAAATGCTTCCTCGAGACTGTCGCCATATGCTTCAATGACTGCGTCCGTCATGTGATCTAGGTACCGGTAGCCGCCTGCCAACGCGTCTGAGATCATGACGACTGTTATTATACGTTAATCGCAAAATCTAAATGCTAACGCGCTAATGGCTAGTGGTGTGGTGAAGCTAGAGCTTCCCCGTGGCATGAGGGACATTGAAGCCGACGAGTTTGCCAACATTAGTTATGT
>JANWHJ010000087.1 GCA_025450475.1 Nitrososphaera sp. | reverse complement strand
CGTCTTTTCGTTCCTGACAAACTCTTTAATCTCGACCTTGAACTGGCTCTTCTTGAATGGGTTGGAGGTGTCAAACTCGCCTCCAATAAGGGCGACACAGAACGGGCCCGCGGCGCCGTCGATCTCTGGACCGATGCCCCCGAGTTCACCCTCCACGATGCCATAGAGGTCGTATTCCTCGATTTTGGCAGGGTCATAGGTGTATTGCCACGTGCCAGAGGCGCCGGCGACTACCTTGGCCTTGCTGCCAGTCCTCGCCTTGGCGGCGTTTATCCTTTGGTGGAGATCGCGGTTGTAAAACTCGTCGTAAGACATGTGCTTGCGACCGTATGTGAATGTCATGGTTACAGGGCCCATGCCGAGCGGATCCATCTCGTACGTCCCGACCACCTGCGTCTCCGGCCCGATGAATTTCTCAATGTGATCCGGGTGAGCCACTACCACGTCTTCTCGGCTGTAGCCATCCCTCAGCAGCGCGGCCTCGACCTTTCTCAGGCCATAAGGGGCATAGTTTGCATAGCCGTTGGTGTGGTCTATCGGGTTGCAGATAAAGTCAAAGAGTACCTTTGGGGTGACCTGGTTTCTCAGGATTTGGTACCAGAAAGAGCTGTGATCCCTGTTAAAGTCTAGGGCTGGCGCGCATCCAAAGAATGACGCAAGCGAGATCCCTCGATAGGGTGACATCAAAGTGCGATCTGCGGTAAGAACAACCTTAGGAGACCTTCCCAATGCTCTAAATCCCTATTCAGAAGAAAATGATATCAGGTGCAATTAAAGGTTTCCAATCCTACGCTAGCGCATCTTGGCGTCACGCTTTTCCATGAAACCCTGCAGCGTTTCCTTGCCCAGCTTACTTTTCAGGGTTTCATGAATGTCTCTCACTATGCCAAAGCCATGGAAGGTCAGGGCGGTGTACAGCGAAACCAACATCGCCCCCTTTTCGTACGCCTTCCAGGCGTCCTCGCCAGAGAAAATGCCACCACACGCAATTATGGCAAGATCAGGTAATGCCCTGTGCACGTCTTCTACCAGCCTTAGCATGTAAGGCAAGAGCGGGCGGCCGCTTTCGCCGGCGACCCCTCTTGCAAAGTTCCTTGTGATCTTTGCCAACTTTGTGTTGATAGGCCGAGTGTTGCCTATGGTGACAACCTGGCCTCCGTTTTCGTAAAAGACCCTGATCGACTTGATCTTGGCTTCCCTTTCGGCGTCTGACGGCGATAGGCTGCTGTACGGCGATACCTTCGACGCCTTGATTTTGCCTGGCACGTGAGTGTTCATCAGGTCGACCATTTTTTTCGTAAACTCGGGCGTCTGCAGCACTTTATTGAATTCGGTGTTTGGAGACGCCCGATTTTCCTCAAAGCCAAAATCGACGTAGTGCGCAGTCCTGATAAGAATCTCTCTGCACGAATCCAACACCGCGTCTTCGGTGTATGTGTCGGTAATGCCTGAAAAGTTCAGTAGGATTTTCGCGCGTCCCCGCGGACCTTCGCTGAATTTTTTCAGATTTCTGACGGTGTAGTCGAGGCCCTTATGCGGGTAACCCTGTGCGTTGATTATCGCCTCCCTTTCGTCGTCCACGACGATCCTGACAGTGCCCTCGCTTTTGGGCCGCTGCGGGTTGCCGGCGCGCGGGTTTTTCAGCACGCTCCCCGGATTGAGGAAGCCAAAGACGTAGGACATTGGCTCCAGCACGTCGCAGTTCTTGTCGAATCCGGCCGCAATGCCAACTGGGCCGTTCAGCTCGTAATTTCCAATTTCAACTGCCAGTTTGTCACCGGGATCAAAGTACGATGTGTTTTGCCGGAACTTTTCCGCCATCTTGAGCAGGCGCTCCTTTGCTTTTTCGTGCACCACTTCTGCCTGTGCAAGCTCGTCCGTGGCCTTGTGACGGGAATAAAGATACCTGCGGTAAAGCCTGAAGAGAGACGGGTCCAGACTGGCCTTGAAGGTGTCTACAAGCTGCACTGTCTATTGCCGCTATTCCACTTTCCTATATAGTCTTAATGCTGACTATCCTTGACAAACTGCCAGAGGTTTGTCAGAAGGCTGTCAAAGTGATAGCTGTCCGAAATTTCGTATCTGAGCGAGTTGCCGTACTCGTTTGTGATCTCTAGCACGGGCGGGCCGCCTTCAGAGTTTATTGTAATGTTCTTTTTCGCTAGGTAAATAGACAGCCCTTCGCTATTTTTCGCCTTCAGTATCTTCAGCTCTACCAAAGCAGGAATATTTGCCTGAGCACAGCTATATCAACCCTAGGCGGCTGCCATCCGGGTCTCGGGCATCGCTGTCCTCTTGTAGTCGTCTTCGATGCGCACAATGTCGTTTTCCTCGAACTTGCCGTACGCGATCTCAAGTATCACGCAATCGCTGTCAAGCGCGCCCACGCGGTGCTTTGCCTGCCTAGGGATCATTAGGGTTTCGCCTTCTGTGAGAATGATCGTCTTGCCTTCCAGCTCGACCATCGCAGTGCCCTTGACTATCTTCCAGAATTCAGACCGCTTGTTGTGGTACTGCAGGCTGAGCCTGGAATGTGTGTTGACATAGATCAGCTTGACTGTGCAGGGTTTGTTTTCGTGGAACTTTTCAAACCTGCCCCACGGCCTGCTTTCAGAATAAATGCCCATGGAAGAAAAGGTGTAAAAAATGATTTAACAATTTCCATTAACATAAATACGGTCCGCTCGTTTGAATGTTGTGTTCAAGTCGGACGACTGCGTTAATAACGAACACGGGTCATGCAAGGGCATAATTAGAGAAATAGTCAATTCGTCCACCATAACAAGAATGTGCACGTGCCAGTGCCATGACAGCACGTACCAGCTTGTCAGGAACACTCTTGCAGCCATAACCCAGAGTCAGCGCAACAACCCCTACCAATTCACGCATGACAGCGACGTCTAGGCAACCTTGGTGGGCTTTTTACGGTATGCAAACTTCATGTAAAGCAGTATTATGTTAAAAGCCGATGCAGTCGCATTTGCGCCTATTATCACCCAGTCGCTCTTGAACATCCCGTAGGCCATCCAGAGCACAGTGCCCGTGGCGAAAAAGCTCATCAGGTATCTGGAGACGTCTTCCATGCTCTTTGTCCTGTAAGCCTTGAATATCTGGGGCAAAAAACTGGAGGTGGTGAGAGCCGCTGCCGCAACGCCTGTTATAGATATCAGCGTGTCAGGTTGCAGGGCTTGCTTTAGCAGCATAAAAAGCATCTGATTGCATTTCCAGAAAAAGCCTATTAAAACTCTGCCCTGCCAGCAGTTATATGGCAAAGGGCGGCACCTTATTGCATGACGCAACTTAAAGACCTTGTAGATTGCGCGATAGTGGGCTCTGGTTCTGACTTTATCGTCGTCCAAAAAGGCAAAAAGCGGCTCTTGATAGAGCTGCAGAGTTTCAAAATACAAGAGCTGAAAAGCGCGACTACGCCATACGGCTCTCAGATAGACTAGATTTATCCTGTGAGTCAAGAAATTTATCGTAAAAAGTTAAATTGAGTTAGCGAAATAGTCTCAACGTCATTGACGCAAAAGGCTACTGTCGAAGTTGCAGCTGCGCAGCAAAAGCCTGCGACGAAAGTAAAGGTTAGATACGACAAGAAGGCCGAGTCGGAATTCTTTGTCGACAATTCTGCTCTGGCGGGCTTTACAACAGAGCGCATCCTGTACATGGCAGTAAGGGAGCTCATCGAAAACTCGCTTGACTCCTGTGAGACCAGCCACGTGCTCCCAAAAATATCGCTGTCGCTCAAGATGCTCGACCAGGAAAACGATCTCTGGACTATTACCTGTGAAGACAACGGCATCGGGGTGCCGTCGGACAAGGTGCCTGTCGCGGTCTGCTCGTTCCTGACATCAGGCAAGTACGTCGAGAAGCAGCAGCGCGGCCTTTTTGGCGTTGGCCTCAAGATGATAGCCGCCTTTTCAACTAAAGACACCATCCACCCGCTCAAGGTCTGGTCAAAGTCGCATGAAGAAGGCTTTGAATCCTACTTTGAGCTTCGGACTGATATCAGCACGAATAAGCCGATCGTTCTTGCCAAAAAAACTGTAAAGGGGGAGGAGAGCATGATCGCTGGCGACTCTGGGTTCAGGGTTGAGGCAATACTCCACGCAAAGCTTTCGCCAATTACAAGAAACAACATGAAGAGCAAGATCAACGAATACATCAGCCAGACAAGCGTCGTCAACCCTTACGCCATCATTGAATATGAAACAGACGAGGGCAAGGTCACGTTCGATCGAAGGACAGAAGTGATGCCGCAGCCCGCAAAGGAAGTCCTTCCCCACCCGGCAGACATGGACCTCCAGACGCTGAAAAAAGCGATAATGAATTTCATGAATCAAAAGACGACGCTCCAAGGAATCCTGTCTGCGTCGTTCCAAAAGATGTCAAGCGAAAAGGCAAAAGACATTATTGCCAAGGCCTGCGTGGAGAACAAGCTCGCCGACAAGTACAGCGAGAACGAGCTTATCGAAATAGTCAAAATATGCAAGCATACCGCGTTCCAGCAGGCAAACACAGATCACCTAAGCCCAATCGGCGAAGAGATCCTGACCACCGGCATGACTTCTGAATACACAATAGTTACCACTAAGGAGGTCGTCCCATCGGTTGAAGGCACAAGCGCCCCCGAAGTCCAGCGGCCGCAAATTACTGTCAAGGTACTAAAGCCGTCGCTGACTGCCTATGCTTCGCGCACCTGCGTAATCAACAACAGACCGACCATAGTCGAATGCGGCATCGCGTATGGAGGGGACATACCTTCGTTTAAGCTCTACCGGTTTGCAAACAAGATCCCTCTATTGTACGATGAAGGATCTGATGTTGCTAGAGAAGTTGTATCTGAGGTACCAATAAACAGGATGGGTATTACTAAACAAGAGGCAAAGGAGTTTGCAAATGTGGAAGTAAAGTCTGACAGGGCAGTAGAGCTCTTGCCGCTGCATGTATTCTTCCATATCTGCTCCACCAAGATCCCGTACAAAACTGCGGGCAAGGAGAGCATAGCCTCTGAAGGCGAGCTAAAAAAATACATGAAATCCTGCTTGTCTGAACTGTACAGAAAGGTGAGCGCGCAGATCAGAAGAGAGCTGCGCATGAAAGAGGCCGCGGGCAGGCTTAACCTGTACAAGTTTTACATTCCACTGGTCGTAAGCGCGATTTCCGAATCGATCAAAATCGACTCGGCCAAGCTCGAACAGGCTTTCACCGAGCTGGCAGAAAGGCATGTAAAGATCGAGCAACAAGCCGGTGCTCAAGTCGTGGAAAAGGAAGACAAGATCACCAGCGAGCGCCTTGAAGAAGAGGTTGAAGAGGCAGTCGAAATAGACGGCGAAGTGATCAAGCCTGACAGGGAGCAGATCGCAATCAACGCTGCAAGGAAAAAGGGCAAGCTCTCAAAGCCAAAGAGCATGAAGGAAAAGATTCCTGAAACGCTTCAGAAGAAAGACAAGCAGGCAACTCTGGATGCAGTGATCGAGGGCAAGTCAAAGGGGAGGAAGAAAGTAAATGCCGACGACTGACAAGCGCCACCAGGAAGTCGTCAAGAAGATTAGGCAGATAATGAAAGATGTTAGCACAGACTTGATGGTCCAAAAGACAATGCCCGTGCTGAACGTCCCGAAAGTGGGCTCGGACAATACAGTTTGGTCCGATTCAAAGAGGATGCTCACGATCGGCGACAAGACAGTCGGCATAAGCCCAGACAGCACCAAGAAAATCCCAACATTTACCCAGTACCTCGTGATGGCAAACGCCGTCCGCAGGCTGCTGGACGAAGAAATGGAGAGCACAATAAGGGGCATGTACTATGCCACACTCAGCACGGTAGGCGACGAAAAGAACAAGCAAAAGTTCTGGGCAGGCCAGGAAAATTCTGACGACGCAATAAAGGCAATCGAGCTCTTGACGGGCGTCCCGAGGGAAGAGTTCTCTGTCACCTCAAAGCCAAAGGGCATGATCTCCGGGCCGATCACGCTAAGAGTTGGGGGCGATGTCATAGACTGCAACCTTGGCAGTAGGGCGACATCGCAGCTGATACCTACCAACATCCGCGACGTCGAGATCATAAAGGTCAAGGCGGACTTTGTGATGGTCGTGGAAAAGGACACCGTGCTCAACAACATCCGCAAGTCCGGCTTTATCCAGAAATATAACGCGATCCTGATGACCGGGTCGGGCGAGCCGGACAGGGCTACCAGGATGATGGTCAAGGCGCTCAACGAAGAGTGGAAAAAACCGGTGGTGGTGTTTGCAGACGCCGACCCGTGGGGCCTCGGCATAGCGCTCCGCTACAAGATCGGCAGCGAGTCGTTGAGCTACGACAGCGACAGGCTTGTCACGCCCGACGCAAAAGTCCTCGGCATGATGTTCTCTGACATCTACAAATACAATATACCTGAAGTTGCAAGGCTTGCCGCGACTGATGAAGACATCAACAGGGCAAACGACATGAAGAAAAAGCCCTGGTTCCAGGACAAGCAGTGGCAGAAAGAGCTAAACATATTTCTGCAGAATAATGAGAAGTGTGAACTCGACGCGTTCTTCAAACATGGCTTCAAGTACCTAGCCGAAGTGTATCTGCCCGAGAAACTGCGCGAGGCAGGCGTCATCTAGGTCATTAGATAATACTTTCCGCAAGTGTTGTGTTAGGGTTCGAATTTCTATTCAATAGGCCCATGCGACGTACTTGTCATTGAACCTCGACTTAATAGCACTGAGCACTTGCCTCGCAGAGTCAAGGTACTGGAAGTCATTACCATATTGCACCACGAAAACACCTGAGGAGTTTCTATTGACAAACATTTTGCCTGCAGCGCCTTCTATTCTGACACCTTCGTCGATGTCGAGCGTCGCCAGTCTGCCGACCAATTCGCCGGCCTTCAGCCTAGTGCCCCGAGGCATCCGGATGAGTAGCGCTTGAAATGCTATATCTCTTTTGCAAAAAATTCTTTAATGACCGACAAAAGTGGATAAATGATTTGTCTTTGTCGCTTGACCTTACCGGCAGCGCCTTAACGATCGGCATTCGTACAAGCAAGAGGGTAAGGAGGCTAAGGCTCGTCTCAGACATCGACGGTGTAGTAGCAATCGTCCCGCCTGACTATAGCACCGAAGAGCTCGAGAGTTTTGTTTCTGCCAAGAGGGACTGGATAATCAAGACGTCGCTGCACTATAGAAAGCTAAAGGAGCGCTGTGGTACGCTCGAGCCAGGCACGATCTATTTCCTTGGCAGCAAGTATCGTTTCCACATTGTAAAGGACAGACAACCGTCTGCAGTTGTCTCTGAAGCAATGAAGGTGATAACCTTTCACGTAGTTGACAGACGCATGTACAAGCATGAAGTGCAGGAATGGTACAGAGCGCAGACCGGCACGAGAATAGCACAGCGCCTCCCGGCGATTGCCGACAGGCTAGGCCTGAAATACAACAGGGTGTTGATAAAGAGCCAAAAGTCGAGGTGGGCCAGCTGCTCGAAAAAAGGCAATCTGAACTTTAACCTGCTCCTAGCCGCAGCCCCTCCAGAGGTGATTGATTATGTCATTATCCACGAGCTCATGCATCTGGTAGAACTGGATCATTCGCCGCGGTTCTGGCAGCTGGTAAAGGAAGCTGACCCAGAGTACAAAAAGCACAAGCAATGGCTTACCAGCTATGCGCCAGTGATAAAAATAGGCTAGGACTGCATCCCCTCTAGTTTTCATTCCGGATTCTACGGGGGCACGATCAGCGTAAGAGATTTCATCACGTTTACTTTCGCTCAAAATAACAATATAGAGGCTTG
>JANWHJ010000086.1 GCA_025450475.1 Nitrososphaera sp. | reverse complement strand
TAAAAGAACAATCTCTAACTAAGCTATTTGAAGAAGTTGCTATGGCACACATGCGCAAGGCATATCCTGATTTTGTTAACAATGACGAGTTGGATGATGACATTGACAAAGATTCCTATTCTGTCAAGAATATTGCCGAGAAGTTGGATGATAAATACAGGTGGATTAGGGCAGGAACTGAAGGAATAAAAGTTGTGAAAGAACCGTGTAATTTTGGTAAGCAATATCGGATCACGCTGTATGGGAACCAGTATAATTGCAAGTCCAAACCCAGCGGCGTTAGAAAAAGAAAGAGTACAAAATATTCTTGGTGAGATTATTGACAACCCCGAAATACTTGCAAGAATTGACAGGGAGGATGCTGCTCGGGAGAAAATGACTGATGCCCTAGCTATGTTCAAAACTGAGTTGGAGCCACTTACTACAAAGCTCGAAGCAGGAGTTCCCATAGAAGGTGAATGTGACTTAGGATATTGATTTCTCAAGTAAATCTTTCCATCCTTTAATTTTTATTCCAGCTTCTTGAGCTGGTGTCTTTCCCTCTAATGCCATGTGCGGCTTTACAAAGTTGTATGCTATTCGTTGCCCTTCTGCCAGTTGCGTCCCTACAGTTTTCCATCCACGTTGAACCTTGACCCGCTCTCGCATAGTGCCATTGAGGCGCTCTATCCGATTGTTATTCGCGTGTTGCTTCCTTATTCCACAATTCGCAATGTGTTTGGCATCTGGCATTGTCGTCTTTACTGCTTGGTTATAGCTACTCAGTGAATCAATCTCTCACCAGAATGGATTTATCTTTTTTCCGGATCTACAGCGTCCGCTTAGTTGTGGAAGAATGAAAAAGAAAGGAAAAAGGGGAGGTTTAATCCCACTTGCTCCACGCGGCCATCCATCTGTATGTCCACGTGTTAAGCTTCGCACCTAACGCAGCGATCGGCACTGTCAGCACCGCTCCTGCTCCTGAGCCCAGGGCTACAGGACTGTTGTAGAACTTCCCTACCTGAGGCTCGATCGGAGTCATATACGCAGGCAGTGTCGGTCTAGGATACTTGAATGCCACCTCTAATGGATCCCTTACGAGCAGCAGGTTGACCATGTTGAACAGCGGGAACGATAGGCCAACCAGTGTTCCACCGATGATGATTGCAGCGTGCTTGTTTCGCCTTGTAGCCCAGTATGTGAGATCCAACAGCATTGCTGAAGGTATCCAAATCGGTACTACAATGAAGTCGTACGGATAGCCCAGTGCGAACCATGCACCCTTTGCAACCCATGTGTAGATTGTCATGATTGTGGCGTAGTATGTGGCCGTTCCTGGTACTCCTGTGAAGAGCATGTAGTATATCGCGCCTACCGCAAGCATCGTCGATTGCGAGACGGAGAATACTACGAAGGACGTCCACATCCAGTCTGTGTAGAAGATATAGTCTCCTGCGTTGATGGTTAGCAGCGTGCTGTTGACAGCAACCACTACTATGAACAAATAGTGCGTTGTACGTCTAAGCCAGACCATTATCTACCCAGACAGAGACGTGGTATATTAATTTTTATGCTGGGCCCGAACGATTGCGAAATTTAGCCTTTAGCCTCAACATTTGGAGCCTTCGGGAAGGCACGGCGTGAGCAAAAGAATAGCATGGAAAAAAGTAGAACAAAAAGAGGAGAAAAAGGATGTTTAGGCTCTGACTGGTTTCTCGTGAGCTATCTTCATGATGAAGAAGAAGCCGAGTGCCTCAATAACAGTCAGGACAGAAAGCGCGTAAATGCCGCTTGGCAACGGGTATGCCCACGGGTACACTGAGACGCCTACATATACACCGCCTGCTGTTGCGGCCCAGCACAGGGCAAAGCCGATGATATAGATTGCATTCATGTTCTCGACTCTGCGGCCAATCATGCGCTCAATGTCATCGCGACCTCCGTCTCCGCCGCCACCACTCCTCTTACCACCACTTCCGTATCCCTTTGGTAATGTCATTTGCTATGTAATCAGAATGTGCCTTTTTAAATTTTGCTGTCAGGTGTGCTTGTTGTCTTGGCGAAAGTGGAAATAGTCGTCAAAAAGAGGGAAAAAGATGGGTTAGAGAGCACCCTTGGCGCCAAACAGGCCGCCAAGGCCAAAGCCTCTTGCCCTAATTGTGACGAGTGCCAAACCTATCACGGCTGCGGCCATTATCGCGGCAGATATTGGGAACTCCGGAATGACGACTACTTTGAAGTCCACGCTCTCGGTGAACTGGCCTGTTGTCTGGCCACTGACAGAATTGACCGTAACTGTGACTGTTATCGGGCCAGCATCGGTAAAGTGCACTTCATGAGTCCCAATGCCAGACACACCATCCGCATCTTGATTCTTGAACTCTTGAACTATGCTGCCGTTGGCATTCTTCACTACAAAGTCATAGTTTGCATTTTCTAGTGGGAAGCCGGTATTATCTGCCAATCTAACTGTAAAAATCACATTAGAATTAGGCTCGATTGATGCTGGTGCCCAATCTATCCCTATCGTGTATGTTCCTCGAGGAGTACGACCGCTTAAGGGAGGCAGAGGGACTCGATCTTCGGTTAGTGGAACTTGGGGTTGGCCTTTGCCCGTCTCCAAAAGTTCAAATTCAAATTGAATTTCAGGTTGGCCCGCTGTAGTGTCGGTATAGAAAAGTGCCTTAATAGGAAATGGAAATTCATTCGCAATCCATATTTTGCTGTCAGCCTGTCCCTTATGCAATACAAGAACTGTGGTATCAAAAGTGCCCCCTGCTACAGTGACGGTTTCTTTGTACTTTGGCACGACGTCAGAGCCTCCTATGGAGCCTGTTCTGCCCCAGTTGGCGTCAGACAGACGCTTAGGGTCTGCTTTTGTTGTGAATGAATCGATCCAGTGAAGCGAACCGGAATACCCCCCAATGTAATCTTGCATTTCAGCAGGGATGTTGCTCCCGCCCGCAAGGTATTGCATACTATCCGAGAGCTTCATGGTTCCTTGTATAACCTTGCCGTTGTCGACCACAAACGTTGGGACGATCCAGTCGCCATCTTGCTGTTCCTTGAACCACAAGGTCATTTCAAACTCTGCGCCGTCGTTAGTGTCGAATTCCTTAATCTTATACTTGAAAAATGTGTCCTGTTGTATACCTTCGCCGGGATACCAAATATCGTCTCCTTGCGCTAATGCAGTGCTTATGGAGACAGACAACGCTCCTAACACAATCAGCGTGGCCATCGACGCAAATGCGGGAAATCTAGAGCTCATTATCAAAAATAGGGATGTGGCAACTGATAAATGTTTATTCGATGGGTAAACAAATAAGTAGAGCAAGGCAAAGAGTTCTATACAAATGTGTAACTGTCCCAAGGTCACATTTTATGAAGTAGACTTCAAGCTGGTTGGGATGAGGGTCATAGCAAACCACAAGAATTGCGGCGACTTCTTGAACGAGGACCAGTTCTCTGCGTTTGAAAAAGAGCTCACGAAGTACTGGGGCTTTGAGGAAAAGAAAGAATAGCCGGCTTTATATGCAAATGATGCTTGCTGTTTAGACTGGCCAACACCATCTGCTTATTAGGCATGCGCCAACTTTATTAATGCCGGTATGAATTCCGTTCTAGGTGGATTCGGATGACCAAAATGTTAAACGTGAATATAGACACGTCAGGAATAGATGCAACTGAAGCCAAGGAATGGGTTAACGAGCTTGCCAACGTCTATGCAGATATGCAGATTTCAGACGTGAACGTTTCGGGCAACAAAATCTCGTTCAAGGCAGGCTTTTCAGGAATGGACGACACCGAACCGGACGACATCAAGATGAAGCTCGAAGAATACCTGACGATGAACGAAACGTTCCAAGCAAAAAGCATCAACGTACGCTAAAAAGGGCTTACAACCTTTTTTCTTTACTTTTCAACGATCGCTGGTTAACGATCAGGATCAATTGCTACCAAGTATTAAATAGAAAATTAATGTATCACTTTTTAGATGACTTGTAAGGGTATATGCATCCGTCACAAGGCTCAAAAACCAGTCGGCTCTGGCCGCTTCGCGAGCGGACAGAAAAGATGCCAGATCTGCGAGATATTCATCAAGTGGGACGGGCTTTGGTGCCCGTGTTGCGGCTACAGGCTCCGGACAAAGCCGAGGAACCTGAAGTACAAGGCAAAGCTTAGAGCAAGATCCAACACTACTAGGTTCAAAGAGGCGCCGGTCCTGACGGTTAGGTTGAAGTAATTAGCCTTTCAGGTGGCTGCTCGCGGCCCTGAAAAGATGTTTCTGTAGCTTTTCAAGACGCTGCACATCGCTCGACAGGTCCATCGCGAGCTGGACTAGCTTTGGATACTGACTATAGAAAAGATCTTTCCTCTGCACAAGATCTTTCGCTGCAACCCTGCCTATGTAGTAATAGCAGTCAGTCAGCATGCTGCGGCCAAGAAGGTGTTCCGCTTTTGACATAAAGAGGTCCTTGTCATAGTCCTTTGACTTTAGCTCCTTGATGGCTCCCATTGATCGCGATATCGCGGGCCGAGTAGCCCTCTCTATCCCTATACACTCTAGCGCAACTTCGACTACTTCCGCAATCCCGCCGGCGTCTGCTTGCCGGGCCTGCTCTAGCTCATGCAGGGGCATCGGTTTTCTGCCTGACATAGCAAGCATACCTCCAACGAAGTCATAGGCCGCAACTTTGAGCCACATTGAGGCCACGGCGCCGGTCTTTGCCCGATGCATTTTCTGCAGGCAAAAGAGCGAGCTTATCAATGATTTCTTCCCTGCGGCAGCAACCACCCTTTTGTATTTTTCCGGCGTAACATTCCTGGCTGCTGACGACAACATGAACTTGTTTGTATCCTTCAGTATTTCCATGTCCCCCAGCTCGACAACATGGTTTTTCACCTGCCCAGGCAGGTGAATGAGTTCCACTGTATGGCCGCCCGCCTGCAAGACTTGATTGCTTTGGTTTTCCGGCGAAAACACAGCCAGATCGTACTCGCAGCAGTCAAGTGACATTTTTGATGTTCGGCAGCCGATCAACCCAACTGGATGCGGGATGCCTTCTGCTAGTTTCCTGACCGCTGCTGGCAATGTTAACAATTACCCGGCATTGCGAACTTCGGGAATTTAACCTGTGTGAGGCGCAGAAATCAACTCTAATATATGAACAGAAACCATATCTTAATGCTACATGAAAGAAGGTAAGACCACGACAATATCGGCCGGCAGACACAACTACAACGCGGATATGGCAAGGAAGGTCAGGTCTGGCGAATGGAAGATTGCGGTTTACGGCCTTGGGCATGTTGGCTCTCCGCTTGTTTCAGCCTGGCTACGCGCCGGCGCGCACGTAGTGGGAGTAGACAGGTCTCCAAAGGTGCTTGAAAACGCGCGGAAGGGCAGGACGCATGTGCCGGAGCCTGATGTAAACGAGGCGTTTTCAAAAGGCCTAAAGGAAAAACGATTTTACGTTTACGACGATCCGGTGAAGGCGTCGCACGACACCATCTTCAAAATGATATGCGTGCCGGTAATGCTCACTGATTCGTTCTCCGCGGACCTTGCCTCAGTAAAGCAGGTCGTATCTGCAATCGGGCGGGGGCTGAAAAAGGGAGATGTCGTTTCACTCAACCCGAGTGTTCCTCCCGGGACTTCAGAAGACGTCGTCCTGCCTATCCTGGAAAAGGAGAGCAGGCTGCAGGTCGAGCGGGACTTTTACATGATATACAATCCCGAGCGGATCTACGAGGGTAGGGCGATAGAAGACATTGAAGAGCGATACCCAGCGGTTGTTGCCGGCGCGGGCCCAAAGAGCTTGGACATCGGCAGCAAGTTCTATTCCCTGATCGCCAAAAAGGGGGTGATTAGAATGAGCAGCATGAGGACTGCCGAAACAGAGAAGCTTCTAGAAGGCGTCTACCGCGATGTCAACATCGCGCTTGCAAACGAGATGGCCAAATTCTGCGAGAAGGTCGGGGTAAATTTTTGGGAGGCACGTGAGGCGGCCAACTCACAGCCGTTCTGCCACATACACAAGCCGGGCGCCGGCGTTGGCGGGGCATGCATACCGGTGTACCCTCAATTCATACTCCACACGGCAGACATCTTCAAGGTCGAATGTAACATCATTCGGCTTGCGAGGAACGTCAACGACTCGATGCCCGCATATTGCGTGGAACAGGCAGTCAAGATGCTTGGACCTGGCGTTACTCAGGCAACTGTCGCGCTCCTCGGGCTCGCGTTCAGAGGCGGCGTTTCAGACACCCGTCTGTCGCCGACTTACAAGGTAATAGAAGTGCTGAAGAAGCTAAAGGTAAATGAGATCCGCGTGCACGACCCGGTTGTGATAAGCGATCCTGCCCTTCCGCAGGACGTAATCCTGACATCCAGCCTCTCAAAGGCAGTTCGGGGCGCTGACCTTGTGATTCTGCTTTCTGATCACCCCGAATACACGCACCTTAGTCAGGAAGACACAGGTGGGGTGCCTATTTACGACGGACGCGGCATCCTTGACCAGTCGCGGTTTGCAGGCGACAGGTTCTGGTCGATAGGCAAACCCAGTTAGGTTTAATACCGCCTGAAAAAAGATTTCAGTTGTTTGCCTCGAAACCTTGACCTTTTGCTAACAGTGGAATGGAAAGACAATTCGGTGGTACTTGTCGATCAGACAAAACTTCCAAGCAAGCTTGTCTATGTCAAGTGCAAGGACTACAGTGAAGTGGCTGAGGCCATCAAGAAGCTTGTAGTGCGTGGCGCGCCGGCTATCGGCGTAACAGCTGCTTTTGGGCTTGCCCTTGCGGCGCACGCAAGTAAGGCCAGGACGCAACATGAGCTGATGACCGACCTTCATACCGCGTTCAAGGTTCTGCAAGCAACGCGCCCTACTGCGATCAACTTGTTCTGGGCGTTAGATCGCGTGATGGGCAAGGCGAAGCGCGCGAAGTCAGCGCAGGAAGTCAAGAGAGTTGTACTTGACGAGGCTCTCAAGATGTTTGATGAGGACATTAGTGTCAACCGGCAAATGGGGACAATCGGCGCCAAGTTGTTCAAAGATGGCGACATCGTGCTCACCCACTGCAACGCTGGCTCGCTTGCGACAGTCGGGTACGGCACGGCGCTTGGGGTCATCAGAGCAGCAAAAGAGTCGGGCAAGCGTCTGAGCGTCATTGCCACTGAAACGCGGCCTGTGATGCAGGGTTCGCGTCTTACGGCGTTTGAACTCAAACATGACGGCATCGACGTGAGCCTGATACCGGACACGGCTGTTGGCTACATGATGTCAAGGGGTGTGATCAGAAGGGTAATCGTAGGTGCTGACAGGGTGCTGCGCACTGGTCATGTGTTCAACAAGATCGGAACTTACCAAGTCGCGGTCCTGGCAAATAAGCACAAGGTGCCGTTCTACGTCGCAGCACCACTCTCGACATTTGATTTTGAGAGCAGCCCCGGGGAAGTAGTGATCGAAGAGAGGTCTGTCGACGAGGTCGTCAAGGTCGGAAAGCGGAGGGTCGTGCCTAAGGGAGTGAGAGTTTTCAACCCTGCCTTTGACATGACGCCGCCCGAGCTCATCACTGGCATCATCACCGAACACGGCGTTCTCACTCCACCTTTTGAAAAGAAACTTAAAACACTGTTAGGATAGCCTGCGGATAAAGTATTTATCGTGTTTTTGCCCACCTTTAAGTAGCCACATGTCACAAAAGGCAGTTACTGAATCGCAGGTGTATGACGCATTGAAAAAGTGCATGGATCCGGAAATTCCGGTCAACGTGGTTGACCTAGGGCTAATTTATGGAGTCAAGGTTGATAGCGGCAAGGACGTGGACATTAAGCTGACCATGACCACGCGGGGCTGCCCGCTTCACGACACTCTGGTTAGCGACGTGAAACGCCACGTCGGCAAAATAAACGGGATAGGTAACATCAACGTCGAGATTGTATGGGACCCCCCTTGGACTCTTGAAAAAATGAATCCCGAGGTCCGCGACAAGCTTGGCTTTGGAAAACCAAAACTTCGCTTCCAGATTGACTATGAAAAGAGTAAGCCTCTGAAAGTAGGCAGGTTTGCAAAACAGGGAGATGGCTCGATGATTCTTCTGAACGATAAGGACCAAGGCTTCATGGTAAACGAAGCCATAGTCGAATTCTGGAACACGTGCGACGGCACCAAGACTCTAAACCAGCTCACTGACCAGTTTTCTGCAAAGCTAGGGATGCCCAGGCAGCAGGTAGAGCAGGAAGTAGTCCAGCTGGTCCAGCAGTTGCTTGAATCCGAGCTGCTAAAGGCCTGATGCTAGACGGGCTCTTCTTGCATCCAAAAGTAATAGTAGAGCTCGGCATGGGCGACGGCAGGCTACTTGAGAGCCTTGCAATGCGCGACGCCAATTCCTTTTACATCGGCATTGAGGTAAACAAAGAGCAATGTGAACAGGCGCGCGCTAGGATCACCCTTCCCAACGTCGCAATCATGAGCGACTCTTTTGAAGACATTGTGCTCACGTTCCCGGACGGGTCGGTTGATCGCTTTATGGCCGTACTACCAGACCCGGCATTTATTGACGAAAAAAGTGAGAGCAGGTGGAAGCCGTTCTACAAAACTGTCTACAACAAGTTAAAACGGGGTGGGACGTTCCAGCTTATCGCGGAAATAACCGACGAGCTACTACAGCCGGTGGACGATAAAGTGTATTCAAAGTGGGCTGTGTGGCTCGAGTCAAGCTTGATCTCAATCGGCTTTATCCTGAAAAGCCGGCAAGAAGGCGCCCCGATGCATTACTCGTCTCGTTGCCTTGACCAGTTCAGAGGAGACCCCAAGAGGGTCCGGATGACGACACTGGAGCTGGGAAAATAATCAATTTTTCTGATTGTTGTCTGAGTGTCACTCTATGTTATTCCAACTGGGGACAGATTTCACAGTCAATGCACGCCCGACTTGGAGACAGGAAATTCTGCTTTTGCCATTATTGTCTGCGCAATGGTGATCACTTTATTCTATCCCCCGACTCGAGTGCACAGTGGGTTGAGACTCGTGGGCTTCTGCTTCAGGCCACCTGTCACAACTCTTTACCTTACATCACCTTATATCTTATACTGGCCAGAAAGATGCCACGTTAGAATTGTACACTACAAACCAAAAAACGTGCTAGTGAGGAAAAGGCTTGACGCTGCGCAGCTCTAGCTTCTGTGCCGCATCGAGCTGTGCAGTGCCATGCACTCCC
>JANWHJ010000085.1 GCA_025450475.1 Nitrososphaera sp. | reverse complement strand
CTGGCGGCAAAGAGCTCTCGGAAGAGTTGGAAACAAAGGGCTACGGCTGGCTCGGGATAGAAGACAAGTAGTTATCTTTCCTCTAGAATGTTCATCCGTGGGCCATGCCCCGCATTCAATGTTTCTTGCAGTCGGGATCCATCTCACAAGACCGCAGTCGTCAATGTCTATGTACAGTTGACAGTCATTGCCAGTTGTTTTAAATATGGTTGGAGCACGTTTGCTGCCAGATGGCAGAGGCACCGGCCCCTGAGAAGCAGGCGACGTTTCTCAACTTTTCCTTCTTCAAGGTGGACCCAAAATGGCGATGGTTGAACGATATCGGCAAGGAAGAGGCCGCCAAGGAATTTGCCAGCCTTGTCGAGGTAGCAAACACCAAGATAAAGGTGCGAGCCTATTCCACGCTCGGCCTTCGCGAAGACGCAGACATCATGCTTTGGATGATCTCTGACTCTATCGAAAAGACGCAGGTCATGACGTCCAAGGTCTATTCTACCGTGCTAGGGAAATACCTGACCCAGTCGTACGTCTTTTTGTCGGCTGCAAGGCCGTCTGTCTATTCAGCCAAAGTGACGCCTGGCTTTATGACAGACGAGCAGCCAATGAAGTACTGCATCGTCTACCCGTTTGTAAAGTCAAGGGAATGGTACCTGCTGCCATTTGAAGAGCGCAAGAAGATGATGGAGGAACACATCTCGGTGGGCCGCAAATTCCCGCAAGTCAGGCTGAACACCAGCTATTCGTTCGGCCTTGATGACCAGGATTTCATGCTGGCATTTGAAACCACGGATCCGATGGCGTTTCAGGAACTGATAATGCAGCTGCGCGAAACCCGGGTAAGCAAGTACATTGTGCGAGACACTCCAATGATTGTCTGCGTTTATAAGGGAGTCGAGGACATCATCAAAAGTCTGGGATAATGCAGGCGCTAAAAGAATGGGCCGTCGTCTGCAGGGCTCTTGAAGAAGGCCGGCAGATCGTGCTTTTGCGTAAGGGCGGCATATTGGAATACCGGCAGGGCTTTGAAATAAAGCACGACAAGTTCTTGCTCTTCCCGACGTTTGAGCACCAATCCAAAGATCATCTTCAGCATGATTACGCAGAAAAGCTGGACGAAGTGCTAAAGGATCAGCCTGCAGAAGGCAGCAACAAGATGACTGCATACGCTCAGGTGGTGGAGGTTAAGGAAATAACCGACCGCGCGGCTCTCAAGTCGCTTGAAAAATACCATGTGTGGAACGAAAGCTATGTTAATGCGAGGATGGATTACAACCCCAAGAAGCCAATGAGCGTTATACTCTTGCGCGTTTTCAAACTTGACAAACCTGTAATGGTAGACGACAAGCCCGAGTGGGCTGGCTGCAAGTCGTGGATACCGCTTGATATCGAAGCCGACGGCAAGCCAGTGATGAGCGATTTACAATTCAACAAAATATCGTCTGAAGTAAAAGGAGTTCTATCGATAGCGGCATGAAATACCGGGTACTCGGCAAGAGCGGCATAAAGGTAAGCGAGATAGGCTTTGGCGCGTGGACGATCGGCCTTGACTGGTGGGGCAAAAAGATCGACGACGACGAAGCGGTAAGGATGCTAAAGCGCGCCTATGACCTCGGGATCAACTTTTTCGAGATTGCCGACATGTACGGCAAGGGCAAGAGTGAGCGGCTGATAGGGCAGGCGTTTAAGGGCATGCGCGAAGAAATTGTTTATTCAACTAAATGGGGTTATGACATGTATAACGCTGAGCAGATAGGTCACAGTGAACTTCCGCAAAAACACGATCCAGATTTTCTGCAGTTCGCGCTAAAGCAAAGCCTTGAGCGGCTTCAGACCGATTACATCGACGTCTACAGCCTGCACAACCCCAAGATGGACGCGGTAAGAAACGACGGTCTGTTTTCAACGCTTGACAATCTCGTGAAAAAGGGCACGATCAAGAGCCACGGGGCGGCTCTTGGGCCGGCTATAGGGTGGAAGGACGAGGGGCTTGAGGCGATCAAGACTCGGAACATCACCTGTTTGCAGACGGTCTACAACGTACTGGAGCAAGACCCGGGGCGCGACTTTATCCGGGAAGCCGAGCACCACGACGTGGGCATTATGGTAAGAGTACCAGACGCGTCAGGCCTGCTGACTGGCAAAGTCAACGCGGACACGAAATTTGACAAGAACGACCACCGCAGCTTCAGAAAGCAAGAGTTCATCATGGAGGCGATGCAAAAGATCGAGAACATGAAGCCCGTTGCAAACAGCAAGGGCTGGAACATCACAGAACTGGCGATAAAATTCATACTGTCACAAAAGCAGATTTCAGTCGTCCTGCCCACAATGATCAGCATCGAGGAGATAGAGATGTTTGCATCGCTCTCTGACGGCAACTACCTCAACACGTCTGAAGCGGCAGGCGTAGAGCAGATGTATGAAAAGAACTTTTACGTCCCGCCTATTGCCAAATGAGCGCCACAAATGATCTGCTGCAGGATCACATTTTCATCAGGCGGCTGCAGGCGGTAATTGAAAAATGCTACACCCTTCTGTACGAAGGCAAGGACGTGCCTTTCGGCGACCTGATAAAAATAGCAGACATGATCGAGCAGTTTGTCGACAACTTCCACCACGGCAAGGAGGAGAACAGCTACTTTCCAGAAACTGAAGGCAGGGATCATTATTCGGAAGAGATCCGCAAGTTCGTGCTTGAGCACGAGTTTGGCAGGAGAATCGCCAGGCGGGTCAGGGTCCACCTTGAAGAGTTTCTGCAGGGCAGGGACGCGAGGGAGCCTCTCGCCCGCTACCTCAAGACATATTCACTCTTCATCCTGGATCACACCTCTAAAGAGGACCGGTTCTTTACCGATGTCAAGGAAAAGCGAGCACTCTCTGACGGGGAAGAAAAAGATCTGAAAAAGGAATTCGAGCGCATGAAACATGAATGCGTGCGCAAAAGCGGTAACATGGCAGAAGTCTTGAAGCAGCTGGAAAAAACAGAGTGGGCAAACTAGACGAAATATTTCACGCGCTCTTTTTTGAATTCGCGCGAGCTAAACAGTATCTGGTAGTCTTTCACTCCGATGATTTCTGACATTTCAACAGCCATGTTTTCAGCCGCCTGCAGTGTCCTTGCGTGGATCATGCTGAATAGGTTGAACCTCCAGTCAGGGTAGACAGGTCTACGGTAGCAGTGGCTCACCTGCGGGAACGCGGCCAGCTTTGCGCCAACGTCGTCTATTCTGTCTTCGGGTACATTCCACACAACCATACCATTTGCGACAAAGCCCACGTCGCGGTGGCGCAGTATAGCGGCATAGCGCCTCATGATGCCAATGCCCTCGTACTCTCTGGCTTTGGCAAAGAGTTCGCCAGTTGTTATCCCCAGCTTGTCGGCAAGTTCCTTGAACGGCTCTGGAAACACTGCAAGATCTTTTTGCAGTTCGCGGATGAACTCTTTATCGCGCTCGGTCAGTTGCACCTTTTCAGAGTTCAGCTCCTTCACTTCATCGGTGGGCTTTGGTTTTTCGGCGTCTTCATTGACCATATCAAGCCTGACCCCTATCTTGTACAGCTTTAGCGTCGGAAGAACGCGGTACTTTATCACACCATCGAGCGCCGCCATGCTGTCAAGATCGTTCTTCATGTCAGAGCCAGGAGGGACTGCAAGCGTGAACCACATGTTGTACTCATGGTTGCGCTCATAGTTGTGGCTGACTCCAGGGTGCTCATTTATTTTATCAGCAACAGAATCGAGCTTGTCCGGCTTTACAGAAAATGCGACCAGCGCGCTCTTGTAGCCAAGCCGGCGCGTGTCGAAAATGGCATTTATCTGCCTGACCAGGCCCATCTCTTTCAGGGCTGCTACCCTGCGCATGACATCATGCTCTGAAATGCCGTGTCTGCCTGCAATCTCTAGGTAGGGCCTGTCGGCAAGGGGAAAAACCCACTGGATTTCATTAAGCAGCTTTTTGTCAATCTCGTTAAGCCGCTCGTTTGCTTGCATTGGGCGAGATGAAAGTTGTTACCAATCCATTAAAAACTTACCTCTGATATAATGGAATGGTGGCTGCAGCAAGCGACGTCGCGTGGATCGTCTCAGTCGTTGCGCAATCTGTAGGTATGACCTTTCTGATCCTGTATATTTTCAGGCACTGGTCAAGGCGACCCTCCCTCCCCTAAAGGTGCTTGTCTGGTTATATGGAGGACAATCGTTGTTGTCGCTGCCTGTAGGGCTTGGCCATTATGGCGCTCTGCTCCCCAGTGCGCTCTACAGGCGCTTCCCGTTCTTTACGGCTAGCACCTGCATTTTGTGACTTAGAAACAAATGATTTGCTGACTATTGGTCCCTGACGAAAGTGTAGTATTAGCCAATCTTTGCAAACTAGAGGCACAATTATTTAACATTCTTCGCAATGACTTAACTATTATAGCATATTACTTAAAAGAATGACATCTTGCAGAGCATGTGGCGGTGAATTACAGCAAATTGCATTATGTCCCACATGCGAAGAAAATGTTCAGTGGAAATGTGTCTCTTGTGGCAAGGAGACCGACGCGTCTGTTCATACTCATGACGGCAGGATGATTCGACCAAAAGATACTGCCTCGTCTAAAAGAACTTCAGTTGTAACAGCTATCTAGGGCACAGTATTTTTATGAATCGTCAGTATCTTGCTGATTGCAAAAGGCGCGGGGAGTGGGATTCGAACCCACGTGTCCTTTCGGACATGGGATTAGCAATCCCACGCCCTACCAGGCTAGGCGACCCCCGCCCGCAAGGAAGCAGTGCAAGACACATTATATTAATCATAACAGACTCCGAAGTCAGGCACCCGCATCATCATACATTGCAAAATTTGTTGGCTTTAGCCTAAAAAGATTATATAATCTACACACATGGTTATAGCTCTCTTTGAACCTTAAGGAGGCAAATGAAGTCTTTCGACGGGCCATCATAAAGGCTTACTTTGAGCCGGCGCTCTTGCAGGTGGATTACCACAAGTCAAGCGTCAAGCACCCAAACCTCTCCGAAGACGGTCTGACATTCGAAGACGTCTTGCACCTCTACTTTGACGTTTTCACCGGTAACGACTACCCTGACGGCGACGAGTGGTTCAGCATTGAATACCTGCTGCCATACAACGTGAAACTGCCGGACGGTCTGAAGGGCCCTGACTATTTCACAACTCTGTCAGTGTCGGAGGGCAGACACTACTGGCGCCACCGCGAGCTGATAAGGTTCAAGTACGGCAAGTCCAAAAAGTTGGCCGAGTCGCTCGATTTCATTGACAAAAAGAACAACGAGATGAGTAAGGCGATACACGACTCGCCCGTCATCAACCAGCTGAAGTGATTATTTCGTATTCCATTCGCCGTTCTTGAAAAAATAGTTGACGTCGCTTTTTGCAACCGCCGGGCTCCACCGAAAACTCACTTCGTCGTACGAATACCAGATCTCCTCGGCCTTTGACGGTACCATCTTCAGCTGCACCGGCACAATGTCTACAAGGTATTCTATTTTTTCAATTCCCATCTCAAACTGCCGCTCTCCTTTTGACATTATGGGGAAGACGAGATCGACTTTCTCCTTGCCGTAGCCGGAAAATCTGAGAAACGTCTTTACACCCTTTTTGCCGCGCCTTCGCTTGATGTCTTTAATGACGCCCTTTATCTTGAACCAGCTGTCCATCGTGAAAGCCTGAAAAAATGATTCGCCGTACGCCGCCGGGAACCCTATCTCGATCATGCTGACGTACTGCGGGTCATCGGGTTGCAGCTGCTTCTCCTCGACTTCAAAGGAGCGTCTGAGCGTGTCGTAGATGACTTCGATCTCCCAGGGCGATATGCCATAGTGCTGGAAGGTGGCTGACATCGCGTGGGATTGGAGCGAAAGAAATAATAGTTTTGCTAAAAGACGCCGATGAACTTTGCCAGATAAACCAGCGACAGGGTCGCCACGGAGCCGGCCATGTGCTTCCACGGGATCGGAGGCAGCTTTGGCGCGTTGAGCGTTATCTGGTGGTTGTCGATCACGCTTGAAATGTATTGTTTCAGTTTTGCGTGCCAGATCTGGTACTCTATCTTGTGCTTTTTCAGAATAGACTCG
>JANWHJ010000084.1 GCA_025450475.1 Nitrososphaera sp. | reverse complement strand
TTAGGATAGCGTGGCTCTCGAAGAATGGTGTGCCTCCGGGTAAAGCCGCGTGGGTGGCGACGATGGAGATAATCGCAGACGTTTTTGTAGGATCCATGCTGGCATTCATCGCGGGGGCATATGCAATTTACAATGGAGGGAGCGTGGTCGGAATAGCAGTCATAGTGTTGACCATTCCGACATTTGCAGTGTGGCTGGCTCTGGTGCTGTTTTCTGCAAAGCGCAACCTCCGCCTGCCTTCGTTTTCGCAGAGGATAGCAGAAAGGTTCATTTCAAAAGAAAGGGCAGGGAACTTGGTCAGCGCTGCAAATTCTGCGATAGCAGACCTGTGCAAAATGAGCCGTGAGAACTTCAATTCGAAAAGAGTTATCCAGACGTTTGCGGTAGGAATGGCGATAACCTTCGCGGCGTTCATTTTTTACGGGATATCGTTCATGGTGCTTGCCAATGCAGTTGGGTCTGACATCGGGTTCTTTGACTCGCTCATGGCCACATCGGCATCGACGGCAGTGGCGAGCCTGCCGGTGACCATAGGTGGCTCTGGCCTCGCCGAGCTTGGCGTGTGGGCATATATCTCCAACCTGAGTGGGATACCGACTCTGGATGATGTGGTGAACGACTCTCAACTGAAGGTGATAATCGCGTGGAGGATAGCGACGTACCATGTGCCATTGGTAATCATGTGGGTCACCCTAATGAGGCTCGCAATAGGCAAGGTCTCGGCAACGAGCCTGAGCCAGCAGACCGGCGGGGGCCGCAAACCTGAAGACGGCAGCGCTACAGAATAGAGGAAAATGAGGGATGAGCAAAATAGTGCCGCCAATCGAAGGGCACTAAATCGCGTAGACAAATGCGAAGATTATTCTTCATCGTCGCCTTCAGCAGAAGATGACGCAGCCGGCAAATCGGACTCTACGTCCATGAGCTGGAGCTCGTATAGCTCAAATCGGTAGATCGCCTTCATGTCGAGCGCAAATTTTGCCTTTAACAATTCAACTACTTTGGAGCCGAGAGGTGCGATGAACACGTTGATCTTGAAATCGTACACAAATCCCTTCTTGAAATCGGAAATCTTCATCGACTTTGGGACGTCGAGACCTTCGACTATTGATCTGCCATCGGGCATGGGCTCATACACTTGTATGTCGACTTTAAAGTCGGTCTCGTAGATGTCTAGGATGTATCCGGTCCTTGCGATCGTCCCGGGTTTGCTGAATTGGGCTGACTTTATCTCGTCTTCGGCCCACTTGGGAAGTCCCTCTTCCTGAGAGCTTTCATTTTTCGCCATCTTTGCCCTTCCCATGGTACTGTAGCCTGCAAGCATTGGATTTAATAGGTTTTCCAATCCAGATCCATAAGCAGCGAACGTATGTCTACAAAATATTACCAGTTGGTTATTCAATTATGACATTTCTATTTAACGGCATTTTCGCTGGCTAGTTGGCATGACGAGCTTCAGCAGCAACTGGATAAAGGACAGTACACCAAACATGTCCGACAGGATCAAGCAGAATATCGGACCTCAGCAACCACTGAAACCGAGAATTGAGCTTGCCAAGAACAAGATACAGGCGCAAAATCAAAAACTAGAGACCATTCTGGAAAAGTTACGAGGCAAGGAAAAGTCGCTTTTCAACCAGGTAGTTTCCGCTCTTCAGAGACATGACACTCAACATGGCAAGATGCTATCAAACGAGATCGCGCAGGTTAGGAAGACAACAAAGATGATCTCACAGCTAAAAATGGCGCTGGAACAGATACAGCTAAGGCTGGAATCTACCATCGACCTCGGAGATGTAATGGTGGCAATCGGGCCGGCGATGGGTGCTCTGACAAGGGTGAGGTCAGGCCTCTCAGGTGTCATGCCAGAAGTAGACAGAGAGCTGGGAGAAATCAACGGAGTGTTCAGCGACATAATGATGAGTGCAGGAAGCATGAGCAATACCTCTTTCGCCTTTGATGCAAGCGGCGAAGAAGTGGACAAGATACTGGCAGAAGCAGGTGCGGTCGCAGAACAGAGAATGACTGACAGCTTCCCGGACGTACCACTTGGGTCTTCAAGTGGCAACAAGACTGGAACAACGAGCGAGAACGTGCAATTCTAGGCCACTCCCCTCCATCTTCTTTTTTCATCTATTTTGGCAATTTTCCACCAAGCAATGCGTCGTAATTCACTCCTGCTTCCCATGGAAGAAGATATTTGCGTCTCAGAAATTTTCCTAGCTCTCGATACGTTGTGGTGCAGCTGACCGTCCTACGGCAGGCCTGACCTCTCCTAATTCTTGCTTATCTTACTGTAACTGACTTCGCCAGATTTCTGGGATAATCGGGGTCTACATTCTTGGCAAGCGCCATCTGGTATGCCAATATCTGTAGTGGTATCACCTCGACTATGGGGTAGTACGCCTCTTCTTTGAGGTGTGGTATCTCGATCCAGTAGTCATAGATGTCTTCCTTGCGATCTGAAATGCCAATGACTGTTGCGCCCCTCGCCTTTATTTCATGCGCGTTTGAAATCGTATCGTTGAACGTGGCGTCATGTGGGTTCAAAATTATCACAACAGTATTCTTTTCCATCAGCGCAAGTGGACCGTGTTTCAGCTCGCCTGCTGCAATTCCCTCCGCGTGAACATACGCAAGCTCTTTCATCTTAAGTGCGCCTTCGAGGGCGATCGGATAATGTAGCGAGCGGCCAAGCAGATAAACGTCTGACGCATCCTTTATCTGCGCTGCTGCTCTAATGGAGCTTGCAGAGTTAGAAATGACGTTTTCCACTGCTATCACAAACTCGGCCTTTTCAGTTGCAAGGCAGTTCTTGCAAATCCTATCCGTGATGTTGTAAATCAAGGCGAGCTGGCTAGTAAAACTCTTGGTCGCCGCGACTCCGATCTCGGGGCCGCAGTTTGTTGACAGGCAAGCGTCGCTTGTTCGTGCAAGCGAGGATGTCGTAACGTTGACAATCGAAAGGATCTTGGCTCCTTGATCTCTTGCGAGCCTGACAGAATCCAAGACGTCGGCGGTCTCGCCGCTCTGCGAAATTGCAATCAGCACAGAATTGCTGTCCATAGATGCAAGCGCATATTTAGATTCGCTTGAGACGACAGTTTCCGCTCTGATCTTTCCGAAGCGTGCCAGCATGTGCTTGAAAATGAGTGCCGAGTGATGGCTAGTTCCACTGCCGGTTATGTAGATGTCCTTTGCATTGACAAGAACGTCGCAGAATTTGTTCATCACGGCCTCGTCCTGTCTCCCTGCGTGAATAACCGTCAGTTGCTGCTCGTTTATCTCCTTGAGAGTATGGTGTGCATATTTGCCCTTGTCAATGTCGCCCAGCTCCCAGGCCACCTGCGTTATGGGGTGCGCGATGGGCCTACCTTGGGAGTCAAAAATTTCCAGTTTTGAATTGTCAACAACACAAATGTCACCGTTCTCAAGGAATATCGCTTTGTCCGTGTATTCTAGAAACCCCAGCACGTCGCTTGAAACAAAATATCCGTCGTTTGTGACGCCTACCACCAGCGGTTCTTCGTACCTTGCCCCGCCGATCGCTCCGTCTTGAAAGACCGCGACGAATGCATAATTTCCCCGAAGCCTCTTGCAAGTCTCGATCATCGCCTCCTTGATTCCCTTATTGTAATGGATTTCCAAAATATGGGCGATTACTTCGCTGTCGGTTTCGCTTACAAAAGTGTGACCAGCGCTCATGAGTTCCTCCTTGAGCTCTTTGTAATTTTCAATAATGCCATTATGAACAACGGCAATATCTTTCTTGCAGGCAGAATGCGGATGAGCGTTCTTGTCAGTCACGCCACCGTGGGTTGCCCAGCGAGTATGCCCAATTCCAATGTTGCCGGACATTTGTCCTAGATTCAAATTCTTGTTAACTTCGGCAACTTTACCTATACCTTTGCGAACAAGAATGTTGCCGCTGTCAAAGGTAGCGACTCCGACGCTATCGTATCCCCTGTACTCCATTCTCTTCAAGCTGTCAACAATAAGTGGGGCCGCAGAATTCTTGCCATTATATCCTATTATCGAACACATCGAACGGAAAAAGGTGGCCGCACTTAAAACTACTATTAAAGTAGAATAATCACCGTTCAACAAGATCTTATAAGGGTTCAGCACGGTCATGTCAATGACGTTTTACACCACTATATAATATTATATAGCACTACTTGCCTATCTATAGATATTGGAAAAAAAGCTCATTTCGGATGAGAATGGGCAGGTGTCGGCAAAAAGGATCGTGGTATTCCGAGAAGTGGAGCGTATGCGCATCCTTTCAAACCCTGTGGCATGGCGAATTATGGAGTTACTGTCAAGAGGGTCAATGTATCCGGCGCAAGTGGCAAAGGAACTTAACATCTACGAACAGAGCTCTTATTATTACATTCGCAAGCTTGTTGCAATTGGTGCAGTCGAAGAAGCTGGGAAAAATTTTGTTAGAGGGGGGACGGCCCGGCTCTACCGGGCTGCAAGCCCATCATTTGGGATCGAGATGGACTGGGGTGAAACAAGATTTGCATCGGCGCTGTCGTCAGACAAATTCTATCCCTGCGCGCTAAAATTATTTGAAAACTTTGTTTCCGGGAAGGAGTTCAAAGGGCTAATGGTCGTTGGGGCGCCCGACCCACACGGCCCGTACAAATCATCGGCAAAGGATGGTCACTATGCGGTGCACCTTGGATTTTTCTTGGGACACATCACCAGAGCTGCTCCTTCAGAATTCGTGGTAAAGCTAGACGTCGACGCAAAGGCTGAAAAAGTGCTCATGGGCAATAACCTGATCTCTATTGGAGGCCCGGGTACAAACATTGTCACTGCAGAATTCAACCGCTACCTTCCTATTAGGTTCGACGAAAAGAATTTTTGGTCAGGTCTTGTCGACGAGTCGGGCAAGCGCTTCAGCCTTGACAACCACGGCCTCATCGCAAAGATAAAAAACCCCTACGACGGCAATTCAAGTGTCATAGTGGTTGCCGGCGTGCGATCAGCCGGCACAAAATCCGCGGTCATTGCTCTGACAAACTATAGCGAAGAAGTCCTCAAAAAGTACAATGGGGAAGACGACTGGGCGCTGGTGGTTCAGGGATTTGACATGAATTCTGACGGAAAAATAGACCATGTGGATATCGTGAGTGGACTATGACACAGGTTGCGGCATAGCGGCGCTTGGTATCTCGATGTGGAGCAGGATCTGCAGCTCCTCATCCGCCCTGACGAGATAGCCTGGTATGTTTACCTTCCGGTTGCCTATCGAGACATGACCATGGCTCACCGCCTGCCGTGCTTGATAAGGCGACTTTGTACCCGACTTTTTCATAACTATCGTTTGGAGCCTGCGCTCAAGCAGGTCTTCAACTTTCAGGTTCAAAATGTCATCAAGGGTCGCTCCCTCTTTTGTCATGCTTAGCCTGTTCAAAAATGTCAGAAGTCTCTTTTCCTTTTCTGCTCTCGCTTCTGTGGATAAGGAGAGAAGCGCGCGGGCCTGGTTCCTGATCCTTGCGACCTCGGTCTGCGCCTTCCAGAGCTCGCGCTTGTTCCGGAGGCCATATGATCCCATGATATAGAGCTCCGCATTTAACTGATCGGTGGTCCAGATCATCCTTGGCCTGCGGTATAGTTTTTTTGCTTTACGAGGATCTCCCAACTAACACCACACTTATTTCTTTGCTGGTGCCGGCTTTCCGGCTGCTGGAGCTGCACCTGCTGCGGGCTTTGCCGCTGCCGGGGCTGCGCCAGCTGCCTGTTTGGCACCCTCCTTGCCGACAGCAGCCGGTGCTGCCGCGCCAGCTTCGGGAGCTGGGGCACCGGGTACCTGGCCCGGCATCATCTTTACCTTCTTTACCCCAACTGCACCGCCCTTCCTGCCGGTTGTCCTTGTGCGCTGGCCCCTCACTCTTAGGCCAAACATGTGCCTGTAGCCGCGCCAGCTCATCACGAGCTTTTCGCGCTCGATGTCGTTTGTAGCTGCAAAATCAAGATCAGAGGTTATCATGTGCTGGTTCGATCCAGTGTCGGTGTTTTTCCTCCTGTTAAGGTACCATAGAGGGATGCCTGCCTTCTCCGGGTTGGCTATAGCGTGCTCGATCTCGCGGATCTCTCCTTCTGTCAAAAACCCGACGCGCCTGTCGGGGCTGATTTTGAGAATGTGGGTCAAAACCTGTGCAAAATTGTAACCTACACCCTTAATTTCGCTGATGGCAACTATCAATTTCTTGCTGCCCTCAATGTCCTTGCCGGCGATTCTAAGGATGTACTTGTACTCGGAAGCGGACAAATTCAATAATCACGAAACAAACTCGGCAATAAAAACCATGCTGGATGCAACGCGCATGAAAGCTGCAATATCTGCAACGAACAAGCCTACAGAATTACCATACCCAATATTAAGTGCTCTTACCAATTCTGTCAAATTTTTTGATTATGTGGCGCGAATTCAGACATTTCAAGGATTGTGAGTTAATTGTTCGCAGAGAGACGGAAAGAGTGACTAGAAAAAAGGACAACGGTGGACAGAAATTTTTGACCACCAAACACACGTCTGCAGAAGGACTAGCGTAAGAGGAGTACCAGAGATATCTGGAATTGGCAAATGAGAATTACTAAAATCTATAAACTTTAAATTTGTGAGATGACCGCGAATGTCTCATCCCGATGAGCGTGAAAATAGAGGAGGCGGTACATCGCTGTTACAGTTCAAGACCCAAGTATGCTGAAGTGATGCCTGGCGTTCCCGAAGACTACAAACTGGTGAAGACGCTCGGCGACTTGCTCAAGATAAACTACAAACATGTCACGGTCGAAGAGCAGATGCGCGGCAACCTGATTGCCAAACTGAAAAAGGGCGATCACCCGTACCATGGCATCATCGGCTATGATGACGATGTCATCCCTGCGATCAACAGGGCGATCTTGTCGGGCCACGACTTACTGCTCGTTGGCCAAATTGGACAGGCAAAGACCAAGATCGCGGAGGCAATCGCAAAGAGCCTTCTTTCACCGATTCCAGTGGTGAGAGGCACGGTAACAAACGACATCCCCACTACAATCCCCCAAGACCAGCTAGCCGCGCTCCTTACAGACTCTGAAGTCTTGCGAATGCAGCCAGAGTTCACAGTGTCGCCTGAATGCGAAGACATTATCAAAGTGAACAAGCTGGAAACAAAGATAGACTGGATAGCTGGCGAGGATAGATACAAGTACATACTGTCGACCCCTGACATTTCAGTCAAGGACCTTGTTGGCCAGATAGACGCGATTAAGATAGCAAAGAAAGGCGTTGAGCTGTACAGCATGGAGTCGTATTCTGCCGGGCAACTGTTGCAGGCAAGGCATGGCATCCTATGCATCGATGAGCTGCCTGTACTTGACCCGCGTAAGCAAGTATCCCTCCTGAGTGTTCTGCAGGAAGGCAAATTCACAACCGGCGCGTATCCCGCGGTGTTCAAGCCCGACGTCAAGATAATCGCGACTGCAAACCCAATCGATTACACTCACTCGGGCAAGATAATCGAGCCATTGTTCGATAGGCTGAAGAGCCACGTCGATACTCACTACCCGAGGACAGTGGAGGACGAGATGCTAATTATCGTGCAGGAGTCGAAGATCGCAGATAGAAGGAACGTCATGCTGCCTGCCTTTATGGTAAGGACAATAGCCAAGATAACTCAGTTAGCCCGCGTTCACAACGACGTCAACCACGACAAGGGCGTTAGTGTCAGGATGTCAGTACACTCAATGGAGATGATGATTGGGGAAGCCGAGCGCACGCGCACTATACCCTACGGCGTCAAGGCTGTCCCGCGCTTTTGCGACATCCACTGTATCCATCAATCGTCAAAGTTCGAACTCGCCGAAATGGAAGACACACGGGAGAACAGGAGGAGCGTGCTGGACTCGATAATTGAGAACGCGCTGAAGGAAGTGGGGCTTGAACATATGCAGAAATTGCAGCCGGAACAGCTGACAAAAGTCAAGAACGACTTTTCAAAGAACAAGGTGTTCCAGGTGTCCCAGACGCTGGTAGGCGGCGGCAAGAGCCCAGACTATGAATCGCAATTAAGCAAATTCCCGGGACTAAAGCAGGCGGTGAACGAAACAATGGCGACCGTACAGGACGCGCAAAAGCAGCTAGTTGAGCGGGCGAAACAGCTCGGTATCAATACCGACAATATTTCTTTGAGTCCAGACCTGAACGGCGAGTTTGCCGCTTCGGTGGCAGAGGTCATACTCGAAGGCCTGCGCCACACGCAGCCGCCGCTCCTGGACAAAAAGGACAACAGCTATGGCCTCGCACAATAGCACACCCGGTAGCAAGAAATTCGTGTATTTTCCGCTGGACAATGAAGGTCGGGAGGAAGAGCAACACAGCCAGGCCGAGCCTGAGGTTTCCCGCGATGCGCTCAACAAGCTGCTAAAGGCACTAGGACGAGAAGCGCTCAGGGAAAAAACGCCCAGCTTGCAAGAGTTGGAGCAAGCCCTACAAGGGGCGATGTCGTCAACGTCCGAGAAGAAGGAGCAGCGAAGCCAGCAATCAGGCTCGCAAGCGGGATCAGAAGGCGAGACAAAAGACGATTCAGGCATGCCGCTTGTCAAACAGCTGATGAACAAGGGCTACCTGAAGGACTCACCAAAGTGGCTCAGCGTTAAGGGCTTTAACATGGTTGGGGGCAAGATTCTGAGCGACGTGATGAAGGCGCTCAAGGCCGGCGAGTATGGCACACATGAAACTCATGATCTCGGGAGCGGATCGTTGGTTCTCGACACGAGCAAAAAGTACGAGCCCGGCGACGACATTCGGCTTTTGAACGTGCCAAGGTCGCTGCTCAATACGATACAGCGCATGTCAAAGAATGGAGGAGAGTTGAAATTCCCTTTGAAGATTGACTTGGAAGATTTTGAAGAGTATGAGACGATGCAGGACATCCGAGTCGCTGTGGTGTATTGCATCGATCTGAGCTCTACTATGCGATATTCCTCGTTGTACGGCGACATGAGCCGGATAGAGGCCGCAAAGAGGGCGCTCTGGAGCTTGTACCTCTTGAATAAGAAGTTCTTCCCATCAGACTCGGTATATATCATTGGTTTTGGCGCGCTGGCGTCAAAGGTCGCGCCAAGCGACATTCCCTATCTTAAGACGTTTGAGCCCGGCTCTGACTTTCTCCATTATACCAACTACCAGGCGGCGTTCCGGCTCGCAAGCAAGATCCTGCGAAAGGACGGAGCGCTGAACAAGCGGATCGTGCTAGTCACAGATGGCCATCCGAGCGCCTGTTTTATAGACGACAAGAGCGAGCAGGAAAAAATCCTTTCTCAGAGGCCCTACTCCCACTTTTACACGCCTGATCGGCAAACGCTCGACACGGTAAGGCAGGAGAACAGCATGAGCCTCGACATAGCGTCGGGAGAGCTCGTCTATCTCTGCTACCGTTACCGGCAGGTCGACCAGTACATCGGTGAGCGCACGCTACTGGAGGCAAGAAAAGTCCATTCTATGAACATCGAGATAGACACGATAATGATCAGCGAAGAGGATTCGCTGCTTGGATACGTGAACGAAATGGAAAAGTATGTGAAAGGGAGGTCGTATTATATCAACCCCGCAGACATCGACAAGGTTCTGCTGACCGACTATCTGGCCAACAAGAAGCAAAAGACGATACGGGCACACACCAAGTGGTAGAGAAAAGTGGAGAAGCTTAATATATTGTGGGGAAAATGCTTTGCATAAGCGCAGCATGCTGGTTATCTTTGACGTCGAGGGCGTTCTGCTAAACGCCGAGTACCTTCCAGTTTTGGCACAGGTCATGGGCCCAAAAAAAGAGAAGGAGATCTGGGACATCACCAACGCGGGAATACGAGGAGACATCAATTGGGAAGAGGGCCTCCGACGCAGGGTGCAGGCGTTAAGAGGGATAAAGTACGAGGACGCGAAAAATTTGGCTGAAGGCTTGCCGCTGATGCCTGGAGCCAAGGAGCTTTGTTCTGCATTGAAAAAAGCGGGGTGGAAAATGATTGCTGTGTCTGGCGGCTTTACAATAATTACCGACCGACTGAAAGACGATCTTGGAATTGACAGCATATTCTCCAATGAATTGCTGTTCAAGGACGGCAAGCTCGACGACGTGACAATGCATGTCACCTCTGACAAGGCGGCCGCGGTAAAGGACACGATAAAAGAGTGGGGCATCAGGAAGGAAGACACTGTCGTCATTGTGGACGGCGCAAACGACCTGAAGCTCTTTGCGCTGGCAGGGTTCACGGTAGGGTTCTGCCCTGTTGACGTCGTGAGAGAGAAGGCCGACGAAACTATTGACAAGCGCGACCTGACGCTAGTTTTGCACTTGTTAAAAAAAAATTACGGTGAAGCCGTGCTGATAAGTGCGTCAAGTACAGGCAGTAACCGACCCATTTTTTAACTCCCGTTTTTCAATACTGTTGTGCTACAGGTAATCCCTGTCAGGGTTTCCGCGAACATCATGCCAAACGACGATCTAGGCAACATTGTCCTAAAGGCAATAAAGCAAAACAGGCTTGAAATATTGAACGGGGACATACTTGTTCTCGCGCACAAGATAGTGTCAAAGGTGGAGGGGCGCATTGTGAGCCTTGCCGACGTCAAGCCTTCGCCGAAAGCGATTAGGATGTCAAAGGAGCATGGCAAGGACCCGCGGATCATGGAATTGATATTGAAAGAATCAATTCAAATCCTTCGAGCTAAAAACGGCATTGTTGTGACAGAAACAAGACATGGCCTTGTGTGCGCAAATACTGGCGTAGACCAGAGCAATGTTGAAGGCGATGCAGCACTACTTCTGCCTATTGATCCCGACAGGTCGGCAGCCAGGCTCCAGGCCGCGGTAAAGAAAAAAAGGGGAAAGGAAATCGCAGTTGTCATTACGGACACTTTTGGCCGGCCGTTTCGGGAGGGCCAGGTGAACGTTGCGATTGGAGTCGCCGGGATGAGTCCTATCAAAAGCTACGTTGGTTCGAGAGACATGTACGGCAGGAAGCTGAGGGTGAGTGAGATAGCAGTCGCGGACGAAATAGCGTCTGCTGCGGAGCTTGTAATGGGCAAGTCTAAGGGCGTACCAACCGCCATAATCCGCGGGTATAGATTTGAAAAAGTGGCAAGTGCTTCTGCCAAATCATTGCAACGAACAAAAGAGCAAGACATTTTTCGGTAATGACTGTAACACTTAATATTACGTTACTGCAATTTTACTCACGTTAGTTTGTATATGAGTGCTTCACCAACAAAGTCAATTGACGTTAGGGGGCTTTACTGCCCAGAGCCGGTATTTCGCACAAAAATGGAGATCGAACGGCTCAAGATTGGTGACACTCTTAAGGTGGTCGCGGACGACCCCGAGTCCGAAGAGGACATTTCAAGGTGGGTAAACCGGAACGGACACCAGCTCGTATCGCTGAACAAAGCCCAAAAGGATCTTGAATTCGTGATAAAGAAGGCGAAATAAATGACCGCAGTTACGAGTCAGGATGTCGTCAAACGTATCGGACAGTCGCCGTTAGTGGAACTGAAATCGTTTTCGAACAAGAGTTAGCACATGACAAGCTCGCATAAAGCCTGCACTAACTTTCTTCGTACTAATGATTATTTCTTTATGTGCCTTTCGGATAGCCATCTTTCAACGTCGATTGCCGCCATGCAGCCAAAGCCCGCTGCTGTGACGGCTTGCCTGTACCTGTGATCATGAACGTCGCCGGCCGCAAACACTCCTTCAACGCTCGTCCTAGTGTAGTCCTTTAGCAGGACGTAGCCCTTATCGTCAAGGTCGAGTTGCCCTTTGAAAATCGACGTGTTGGGCTCGTGCCCGATCGCCACGAAAAGGCCGCCAGCATTGAGCGGCATCTCCTTGCTGCTGGCTATGTTCTTGACAATGACAGTCGCGATTTTCTTGTCGCCCTGGATGTCAGAAACGACATTGTTCCATACAAACTCGATCTTCGGATTCTCCAAAGCCTTTTCTTGAAGGATCTTGCTTGCGCGAAGTGAATCGCGTCTATGGACCACCTTGACTGACTTGCCAAACTTTGTGAGGAACGTTGCCTCCTCCAGCGCCGTATCGCCGCCGCCAACCACGATAATGTCCTCGCCCTTGAAGAACGGTCCATCGCATGTAGCGCAATAGGATACTCCCCTTCCACTGAACTTCTGCTCTGACGGTATACCGAGCTTCCGCGGCGAGGCGCCGGTGCACACAATGACAGATTCAGCGACGTAGGTTTCAGAATGCGTCGTGATCGTGAACTGCTTTTTCTTGAAATTGACCTTAATAACTTCGTCGTCGATGATAGTTGCACCAAAGCGCTCGGACTGCTGACGCATATTCATCATGAGCTCGGGCCCAAAGATTCCGCTTGGAAAACCGGGATAGTTTTCAACCTCACTCGTGGTCATAAGCTGGCCGCCCGGCAGCGTCCCGGAAATGATTAGAGTTGATAGCTTTGCTCTTGATGTGTAGACTCCAGCAGTGTATCCTGCCGGGCCCGAACCGATTATCAATACGTCGTAATACTTTTTTTTGCTAGATTCGCCTTCGGACAAGTACAGGGTGACATTTCCATGACCTCTTAATAATCCGTTCGGAACAGTCTCAAACATGAAAATCGCGCACGAACTAGAATGAAAATGCATTAGATGCTCAAGAATTCCGATTCCCGACCAACCCAAACAAGAACTTCAATGCCGACTTCCGTTCTTGTTAAATTTATTGGCCATTTGACTATGGCGTTGACAAAATTCTCCCTTCTTGCTCATTCGTAACAATTCTTCCTGCCAATGGGCATTGTATAGCCTGCAGTTCTTGTTACTGCAAAAGGGGTCGCCGTCGGCGACAAAAAAGAACAATGCCTGCAGTGCGTATGCCGTGGCAGCCGCCGTCATGTCGTCGCCATAGTCAATGAACCTACCGACAAATTTTTTCTTCAGACTGCCGGCGGCCATGCCACCAAATCCTGCAAGGTAGAACTCTTTTGGCTTTGCAGGTGCTTCCACAATGCCCGTCATGGAAATTATCGAAGGTGTACCACAGACGACTGCGCGGCCGTGGTAGCGCCAGTCGTCCTCGTTGAAAGTGCAGGTCAAAAGGTCCGTGAAAACGATGTGCACGTGGCTGCATTCAGCAGCAGGGATTGACTCTGCAAGAATCCGCTGCAGCCAAAATCCGTCGTAGAGTGGCATCATGCTGTCTCCCCTTTTTGGCTGCTTTTCAAACGGCTGCCTAGCATCCAATATTCTTGCATGCTCTATCCTGCCGTCGTATTCAAATGGAGACCTTACGTTCACTGTACGATCCGGAAAAACCTTAGCAATCTCTCTCGCTACCTCTTTGGCGTCGACTGAAACGTGTGAGTGAATGTGGACATTGCGGAAATCCATCAAGAAGGAAGGAAAAAACTGAAAATAAAAGGTTATTTGGCCTTGATCTTTGGTGGGTTTGGCATCTCTTTCAGCTTACCGAGGGCCACTTCGGCCGCCTTCTTGCCTGACAAAAGCATTGCCCCAAATGTAGGGCCCATTCGAGGCAGCCCGTGCGTCTCGGTGACTGACATACCTGCAGCAATGAGGCCAGGGAAGACTTCGCCGGTAAAATTGACTACCGAATCTTCGCTACCTTCGACCCACATCGGGTCCATGCCCTTCCACTTTACATAACCCCTGTCCATCAAACGCCTTACCGCGACAGAGTCATGGCCTGATGCATCGATCACCAATTTGCTTTCTAAAGCCACTGGATCTACGCATGTGATATTCCTTGGTAGTGCCGATACTGGCATCCAATTGACCACCACTCCTCCGACGCGCTTGTTTTTTAGCACAAGGTCGTCAAACTTTGTTAGCTGCAAGAAGCGCACGCCTGCGTCGCACGCCGCGCTAATCGACTTACTGCACGCGTTCGGACCCCACGTAGCATAGAGTCCGTCGCTTATCTTTCTATACTGCACACCCAGTTCGTCCCACACTTTCTGTGCCGGCGCCCTGACCGTCACCGGGTTCATCATGTAGCCGCCGACCCAGTAGCCGCCGCCGATATAGTTATTTTGTTCAATAATGAGCGTGCGAACGCCAGCCCTTGCTAGGTCCCTTCCCGCGGTAAGGCCGGCCGGGCCGCCGCCTATGATAATGACGTCAGAATCGACATACTCTCTAATTGTTTCGTTGAACATGTCTGCAATAGTTCTTGTGATCTCTTTTTCGCTCACGTCTGCGAATATTTTTGCCATATGAGGTATCCGCTGTGGTGGATATTAATAGTCTACTCTGCTGCAGCGCAAAACAATTCTAATATTTCTTCTAGATTTTGGATTTCCAGTATGATAATATAGCTTACAATGCTATTAGTAATGAACCCAATAAGTGCGAAATAAGATAAGGGCATTGCTTCCTCTTTTTGCCGCTATTGGCGGGTTTCTACTAGTCGGAGCAGTTCTGATAACATCAGGGGTTCTCCCAGAGGAGAGGGCGAAGGAATTTCGTCCCCTTACCGAAGTCTCTATACCGTCTGAAATGAAAGTGATTCAAGAGCCGACACTGGAATCGAAATTGTTCAGAGGGCTCCTGAAGTTAAGCAAATTCTCAGAGAGCGCAGACAGAAAGGCAGCCGTGACCATCGCGGCGGTGCAGCCCATAGTCATTCAAGACAGACAAAGTGGGGAGCTACATCATAGCTCAGCGGGGCAAGAGATAATCACAGCAAACTGGCAAGATGTGAACGGGGCGTCTTATTCGGAGCCAAAGAATTCTGCCGAGATCGCAAATCACAAGATTCAGTCTTTTCAACAAATCTGGCATGTCCTTCTCGATATCGATATTGGTCAAGTTACACAGATTACCCAACAGGCAGACCGCATCATTCAAGCCATTGCCAAGACAAATCTTGTGCGTCTAGATGTCAACATGTTTGTGCCAAATGCGATGATAGTGGATGCCGGTTAAACTATCAAATGGCTAAATACCTCACCTTTACCTCATAATGTAGTCGGTATATTGAATCTGACCGCGACATTGGATATCGAGAAAGGACCAGGCTTTGTTCCGAATAATACGACAAATGATGACACAGGCATTGTTGCCAGCGAGGATTCGGCTTCTGTAATAGCACTAGATAGCGGCTTTGTTAAACCGGGTACATCTTGGCAGTATCGCTTTGAAAAAGCGGGAGTTTTTAACTATTGATGTACAATCCACTCAGAAGAAGGAATGAGGGGAACGATGATAGTAGTGGCGTCTTCATAACCGTTCGAACACATTCGTTGCCCGCCTTGCGTTTGCAACTTCTTTCAATCTCTTCGAGGATATAATTGACAACTCGGCTAGGAAACGGATAGGACTCATCTAACCCTCTGGCACATCATGGGCTCTGCTTGGTCAGAATTGTCTGGACGGATTTCTTGGGTCATATTCTGGTCTATCCCTTCTGAAATATAGGTAGTCCCAATCTTCCTTTGTGTTGAATATCGGCTCATCACCGAGTAAATCGTGCAACAATCTTATCATCAGTGCGCGGTTTTCCCTTCTTACGGTTGGGTACCGATCCTTGAGAACGTCCTTGGCAAGAGAATTGATGTCTTTGAATACTCTATCAAGACCGGCTTCTATGTCCTTTCTTCTAGATTGGTATTCTGCGATTTTTACGTCATAGTTTTCTTCACCCAATATAGGCCGTTTCAGAACATTAAGATCCCTTTGCCTATGCTCAAAGTAAATCACCTCTTCTCGTAGAAAAGCTAAGCTCCTGTCTGTCTTCAACCTCCTTCTAAAGGAGACAATCGATTCTTTCAAGGCATCTCTATATCATAATGGAGGAAGTGACTAAAAAATTTGAAGTACAAGATAACACGATTAGCAGATTATCAGCTAGGCGAACATGCGGTCGAAATTGGCAAAGGCTTCTCTGATCTTGAACTGCTTTGGCGGGCTCTTGAAGCCGTATGCGCTGATCACTTCTGACGCCTTGGCTGGCTTCGCCTTCTTGGCCGAAGCCCGGACGACATCCAGCAATACGTTGCCGGCGTTAGCCCCGTCATTTGTCCTTAGCATCAGGTCCATCGTGATGTTGCTACCAAGAAACCCTTCGCTTGACATCCAGTAGTAGCTGTTGCGCGAGTCGCCAAGAAAGTCAGTGTACTCCGTTGTTCCCGCTACTGACTCGAACTTGTAGGGAGCCTCCATGCCTATCGAGCCAGTCTTCATACCACGCTTGAGCATCCTAATGCGTTCGTCCATCGTATTTTTTGTCTCTGCGCTGCCGCCTACGTCAAGCTGATAACTCTTGTTGATATGCACACCACGCTCCACCATAAAGTCAATCATGCCCTTATGGAAAGCAGTGCCTCCAAACTGGCTTAGCAGGTCGTCGCCTGCAAGCACCAGCTTGCATGCTGCAAATTTCTTTGCAAGGGTGTGATTGGTCGCGATCTTTGCCGGCGTCGCGTTAACAAACGAAGCGCGCTCTGCGAGCGCCACCTTGGCGTATTCGAGCGAGGTCCTATCATTCCCTGACGAAATGAGGTTCAAGACAACTTCCGCGGCAGATTTCTTCAATGCCTTAGCAAACTCGCCGACAGATGTCTTGACAGGACTTCCTATCTTGCTGTTATTGTCAACCAAGATACCAGGGCTGACTGTGACCTTTGAATCGCTTGAAGAATGATAATTTGTTCCTTGCGTCGCAACCTGAGACAGGCTCTTCCCCACTTTGACGGGATCAATATCAAAAGCGGCAACCACCTTAACGTTCGATGGCTTTAGACCTGCAATTTTCTGGTGCCAAAGCCCGATGGTATTTTTGCCCTTGTAATATTTAATACCCCGCACAAAAGTGGAGCCAACGTTGCCCACACCTATGACTACGACCCTGATCTCTCTCATACTAGGCTATGCAATAAAATGTGAAGATTTAATCTTTTGCCGGTGGCCTACTGGCGACTCCAGCTCCGATGCTGTGGTTTATTCTTGTCACAAGGTCGATGAGATCTGATTTGTGTGCGTTAAGGTACTCCTGACCCTTGTCCTGCAGCCGTATCTTGTAAAGCCTTATGTCCCTGTGCGCGTCAAAAAACTGTTCCATCATGGCGCTCCCGTGCTTTGCAGGGCTGACTAGCTCGTCAAAGTATTGCAAGGTACTAACAAGATCGCCCTTTTCGATGGACTCCCTTGCCTGACCAAGGACTTCCTTGATGTCCTTTAGCTGCTGCATCGGGGCGGAAATCTGCCTGCTGCTGAAAAGCCCTGTGCGCTTTGTCACGCCGATCTTGTCGGCTATCTCTTTGGGGAGCTCATAGTATTCGTCCTTGCCGGTAAAATTCTTCCTGGCCACGGGTATTACAAGGCCCTTCATGGAAAGTCGCATCAGCGCGTCCTCAATCTCTACCTTGTCCATGCCTGTCACCCACACAATTTTTCCGACATAGTCATATCCCTGCCTTATAGACTCGAGCACGACCACTTCGACGATCCTGCGGAATCCCTCTTCTGCACGGGCGCTTTCAAAGTCCCTGTCGCGCACGGCCTTCCTCGCGTTCTGGATGTCTATCTCTATAGATCTCTTGAGCGCGTCAAGGCCTTCATCGATCTTGCCGCTGAGAGTAAGGTAGCAGGCCTTGTTGTACCATGACATGCCGTCGTTAGGGTTGATGTCGATCGCCTTTTCACAGCATTCGATCGCCTTTTCGTAATTCTTCATCTTGTAGTATGCAAGGCCCTTAAGGTTCCATGCTTCGGCGTTGTTAACGTCGGTCTGCAACGCCCTGTCGTAAGAAGCGATAGAAACTGAGTATTCTCCTAAATGAAAATTAGCGTACCCTCTCTTGATCCACGCGTCGACGTATTGTGAGTCCAACCTGAGCGCAAGGTCAAAGCTCCTTATCGCGTCAAGGAACTTTTCGTTCGACATGTGGTTGAGTCCCTTTCTATAGAGGTCTTGCTTTTGAAAATCGTTGTCGTTGTAGTCGGGTTCTCTCGTGTCTTCGGGAGGGGCATCTTTGTCTCCCCTTCCAAACAATCTGCCCATCAAAATTACATGTCCTCTTTCGCAGATAAATAGATTATGTTGCTGGTAGGTCATGAGGCTTTTATAGCCTGACCGCGAATGATCCGCGTACATGAGCGAAGGCAAACCCGACAAGATCGAATTCAATATGTTGGATTTTTCAACGGTTGGAAGCGACATCGTGACGTTCAAGCTCGAAGACGGCACGATAGTAAAGGTAAAGGTAGGGATAGAGCGTGTCGGAGTGGCCACAAACTACAGAAACCCCGACGGCTCGCTGCATTATGCTGTAAACACTTCTGTCAAACTCTACGTCATACCATACGACAAAAGGTTTACGCTGTCGAAAAGCCAAGTGAAGGGCGAAACTCAGAACGACAGGAGCAAGCGATCGCCTCCAAGCCATTTCGCGTGAATGTAATTACATTTCCTCCCCATAGAAGCTGAATTGCTGAGTTGGCGTTATTGCATGGCCCTGCAAAGATGATGGTGGTCGAAGACAACAAACTTGGTAGCCATCCTCCAAGTTGCCTCCAGCGCTACCGACTCTTTAGCTTGCAGGCACCCGTAACAAGCAGAGCCAGCAGAAATTACGCTTTAGGCATAAGTCCACCCAGGTTCTGAAATAGACGTTGACGAGAGCAATTTTATCGCACAGGATGAAGTTTTGATTTACACAATGTCCCAAGCATACGCTGGCCTGATAAACGACGATACCTACTCTAACGATGAAAGGGCCGAAGTCATGATCAGGCGAGAAGGGCTGTCAACAACAAACGTCAGAGTTGTACGGAGCGCCGCTTCTCTGCCGCCAATAAGCTTGCGAAACCTTATGGCGGTGATATCTGGCTTCCCTTACGACAACATGCGGGAGCGCGCCGCCCTCATTTTTCATATCAAACTTTAAATCCACTCTAAAAAGTACGCATGCTATTGCATAAACTTGCCCTGATAAAGCTCGGCGGTTCGGTGGTCACGTTCAAGGATAAGCCGCTTGCAGCAAACGCCGCCGCGATAGAGAACATTTCGCGCATCTTGGCACAAGTGGATGTGCCGGCCATAATCGTACACGGCGGTGGCTCGTTCGGACACTACCGGTCGATGAAGTACGAAATGCACACAAAGCCGGCTGCTTACGACGTGCACGGAGTTTCCGTTGTCCACGAATCAATGATCGCGCTCAACCAGATAATCGTCAATTCAATGATAAGGGTAGGGCTTAACCCGTACGGCATTCCTCCCTCATTGTTCACAACAGGCCGCAAGCCTATCGCGGCAAAGTTAGAACAAGTCCATACTATGGCCCGGTCAAAGGCACTGCCCGTGACGTTTGGTGACGTCGTGCACATGGGGGCCAAGAAATACTCCATCCTCTCTGGCGACGCGCTCATGACTATTCTGGCAAAAATGCTACGGCCGTCAAGGGTGGTGTTTGCGACCAACGTCGATGGGATCTTTAAGGACATGGAGAGCAAAGAACTGTTAACCGAGATACGGCTGGGAGACAAGAAGTCGATCGCCTTTTCGAAGCCGTTAGACGCCGACGTGACAGGCGGGATGCAGAGAAAGGTCACAGAAGCATTTAAGATTGCATCTCACGGAATGGACGTGTTGATGGTAAACGGGCTGGTACCAGAACGCATTGCAGAAGCCATAGGGGGAACGCTAAGAACAGGGACAGTTGTAAAGGGGGGCAAGAGATAGATTGCCGGACGCCTCTGACATCCCTTCTGACATCGAGATTATCAAGCAACGCAAGAAGGATGGCATAGATATACCTCTGACGAAAGACGTGCAGGCAAAGACAACTTCGACGTACTTGGAATACGTAAAGCTGGTGCACAACGCGCTGCCTGAGCTCGACTATGACGACATTGACACTTCGGCAAGATTCCTTGGCAAAAATTTCCAGGCGCCGATAATAATCGACTCGATGACTGGCGGCACTGACGAAGCCACCGTCATCAACGGCAGGCTAGGTGAGCTAGCAGAAACGTACGGCTTTGGCATGGGCTTAGGAAGTCAAAGGGCCGGCCTGAAGAGCGAAGAGCTGGCAGCCACATATTCCATAGCAAGAAAGAATGCACCAAACGCTTTCCTGATCGCAAATATTGGGGGCGCACAACTCGGAAAAGGTCTAACGATAGACGAAGCAAGAAAGATCGTGAAAATGATAAGGGCAAACGCGCTAGTGGTGCACCTGAACCCGCTTCAAGAGCTTGTGCAGCCAGAGGGCGAGCCGCGGTATAAGGGTGTTCTTGCCAAGATTTCTGATCTTGCGAAGACTATAGACGTGCCGGTGATCGTCAAGGAAGTCGGGGCAGGAATTTCAAAAGAAGTCGCGACAAAGCTAGAGATCGCGGGTGTTGCCGCAATTAACGTCGCAGGCGCAGGCGGCACGAGCTGGGCTGGCGTTGAGAAGCTCCGTGCGGAGGCCATGAATGATAGCATTAAGCGCCACCTCGGTGAGATGTTCTGGGACTGGGGTATCCCAACAGCCGCCAGCCTAATAGAGGCACGCAGGGCAGTAAAGTTGCCGCTCATTGCGTCAGGCGGCCTGCGGAATGGCCTTGAAGTTGCAAAATGTATCGCGCTTGGCGCCAACATGGCCGCAATGGCATACCCGTTCCTGCGCGCCGCCGCGCAATCGCGCGAAAGCCTGTTTGCATTCGCCGACATGGTCCTCGCGGAGCTAAAGAGCACGATGTTTCTAGTCGGCGTGAAGAACACAGGGGCGCTCGCTAGCTCAAGATATATATTGACAGGCGCGCTAGCAGAGGAGGTTAGTAGCCGGACATGAAGGCAAGCAGCATCAAGAACGAGCTGGAATCTTATGCTTCGTCCGTGAATGAATTCATCCTTCACTCGCTTGAAGGCAAGCCAAAGGAGCTATACCAGGCGTCCTCCCACCTGCTACGCACGGGAGGCAAGCGCCTGCGGCCATTCATGGTGATTAAGAGCTGCGAAATGCTTGGCGGAACCGTAAAGAGAGCGCTTCCGGCGGCAGCCGCTGTAGAGCTCGTGCATAACTTTACTCTTGTTCATGACGACATCATGGACAACGACGAAATGAGGCATGGCACTGCGACCGTGCACCGATATTACGGCATGCCGCTTGCGATACTTGCCGGCGACATCCTGTTTTCAAAGTCGTTTGAGCTTCTTACATTTAGTGGCAGGAAGGTTGGCATCCCCAATAATGACATCGCCGATATGGCAGCGCAGCTTTCTAGGGCCTGTACCGAGATCTGCGAAGGCCAGGCCACAGACATTGGGTTTGCGTCGGGCAGCAAGATCCCACGAGAATCTGACTATGTCAAGATGATAGGCAAAAAGACAGCCGCGCTCTTTGAAGTTTCATGCGCTCTGGGTGGACTTTCTTCCCCAAACCATACTAGTCGAGATATCGAAAACCTTTCTCTATTTGGCAGAAATATTGGAATTGCCTTCCAGCTTGTTGACGATCTCATAGGCGTGGTGGGCGACCCGAAGCTGACAGGCAAGGCCGCCGGCAACGACATCAGGGAAGGCAAGAAGACGTACCCGATACTTCTCGCATTGAATAACTCCAAGGACAGAGACAGGGACAGGATCCTCCGGGTCTTTGGCTCAAAGGGCGCTTCGAGCGCCGACATCAAGGAGGCGGTCAGGGTCATCTCTGATATTGGGATAGAGGAGGAAGTAAGGAATGAGGCAAGAAAATACATGAACGACGCCCTAAAATCAATAGGAAACTACAGTGACTCTGACGCCAGAAGCTCGCTCCAGTTTTCGGCAGATTTTGTAGTGGGTAGGAGTCTGTAACACGTGCCAGTTGACGCGGACACTGAAAAGTTCATCAAGGCAATAGCACTCAAAAACTCCGTAGAACACGATGGCAAGTCGCAGGCCCATGCAGTGGTCGCCAAGATCGCCGGTTCAAAGCCAGAACTCCGCTCACAAGTAAAGGAGCTTATGCCCGAGATTAATGCAATTGTCCAGAAAATAAACGCGATGCCGCTGGCAGAGCAAAAGTCGCTTCTTGAAGAACTCGCACCGGGCGAGATGGCAACCAAGAAACTAACTGTAGGGCAGCAGCTGCCGCCGCTTGAAGGGGCCGTGCAGGGCAAAGTCGTCACCCGGTTCCCGCCGGAGCCAAATGGTTATCCGCACATCGGTCACGCAAAGGCGGCAATAATCGACGAAGAGTATGCCCGGATGTACGGCGGTAAGTTAATCTTGCGCTTTGATGACACTAACCCTCTCAAGGAAAAGCTAGAATACTATGACGCCATCGCACAAGGATTGGAATGGCTCGGAGTAAAGCCTGACATTGTGAAGAACACCTCCGACGACATCGAGCTCCTGCAAAGCTACGGTAGGAAATTGGTCGAGCTAGGCGGTGCGTACATATGCACCTGCAGTCAGGACAAGGTACATGACCTGCGGGCAAAGGGACTTCCGTGCGAGTGCAGGCGCGATCACGCGATCGCGCTTGATAGGGTTAGGAAAATGTTTGACGGCTCGTACGGCGAGAGCGGAGCAATCGTACGATTCAAAGGGGAGATGGCCGACCAGAACACCGCAATGCGTGATCCTGCCCTCTTCAGGATAGTGGAAGGAGACCACCCTAGGCTGGGCACTAAGGTTCGCGTTTGGCCTACATACGATTTTGCAGCGCCTATAGAGGATAGCATCGATGGCGTGACACACGCCATTCGCACAAAAGAGTATGAGCTCCGCAATGCTCTTTACTTTGCAGTACTTGAAAGGTTGCAGCTTCGGAAGCCCTATCTCCTTGAATTTTCTAGACTAGAGTTTGAGGGACTTCCTGTTTCCAAGAGGAAAATCAGGCCGCTGATAGACAACGGTACCATTAAAAGTTGGGACGACCCGCGGCTACCTACTCTTGCCGCCTTCAAGAGGCGGGGCTTCGTTCCGGAGGCTATACGCAAGTTTGTACTATCGCTTGGTTTTACTCTTGCTGAGACAAAGCCGCCTATTGAAAGCCTAGAGGCATTCAACAGGAAGTTAATCGATCCCACGTCGCCAAGGGTATTCTTTGTGAAAAATCCTGTAGAAGTCCATATCAAAGACGCCCCGGAAGAGGAGGTGGTGTTGAAGAATCATCCAACGGATGTAACCCTCGGAACAAGGAAGGTGAAAGCCAGCGACAAGTTCTATATCGCCGGTGACGACACGGCTAATCTCAAAGTAGGCGACGAGATAAGGCTTATTGAGCTGTCGAACATCAAGATAACCGGCGTTGACCCACGCTTGATAACGGCCGAGGTCCAAGGAGGCGAGATTAGGCAGTCTATGCAGAAGATACAGTGGATTGCAAAGAATGATATAGTTGAATACAAGGTTTTGATTCCCAAGGCGCTCTACCTAGGTGAAGAGTACAATATGAACAGCCTCGAAATTGCGCGGGGTTTTACAGAATCTTTCGTCTCAGGTCTCAAACCTGATACACAGATTCAGTTCGTAAGATTTGGGTTCTGCAGGATTGACGACGGCAAAACCGCAATATTGACCCATAGGTAAATGGCAATGAGGGTAGCAAGAATAAAGGACAATGAGGTAAAAGAAACATATGGCATTATTTCTCATGATGGTATGTCCATTGTCACAAAAGCGGAAATACAGCAGCAGACAGGGATACCTGTCCCGCCAAATATCAAGGATTTCATGTTCAGAGGCTGGCTCGACGAAGTCAGGCAGCACAAAGTCAAGCTAAAGTACGGCCACAAGGTGAATGACGAAGAGCTTTTGGCGCCAATACCAAACCCGCCAAAAATAATCTGTCTTGCATTCAATTACTACGATCACGCCCGCGACGCAGGGCTTACACCTTCAGATGAGCCGGTGATATTCATGAAGCCCCGGACCGCTCTCAACGAGCCGTTCAAAGATGTGATTTGCCCGTCATTCGTGACGCGCCTTGACTACGAAGCCGAGCTTGCAGTCGTGATCGGCAAAGAAACGAAAAAAGTGGCGGAGGAAAACGCGCTCAACTCTGTGTTTGGCTACATGATCCTGCACGACGTTTCGGCCCGTGACATCCAGTTCAAGGACAGGCAGTTTACTCGCGGCAAGGGAATTGATACATTTGCACCTTGCGGACCGTGGATAACCACAAAGGACGAAGTGGGAGACCCTCAAAACCTCAAGATAATGACCAAGGTGAACAGCGAGGTCCGGCAGAATTCGTCCAGCTCCAACATGGTCATCCCAGTCAGGAGGATAATTTCTACGCTGAGTAAGACAATGACGCTAGAGCCGGGTGACATCATCTCCACGGGCACACCGGCGGGAGTGGCGATGTCGATGAAGGAGCCGAAATACCTAAAGGACGGTGACGTGGTAGAAATCACGATAGAGAAGCTGGGAACAATAAGGAACCGCATAGTGTTCCAGTAACTTTTATACAAGTCGGACGAAAACAAAACTGGCTTGACGCGGATGGTTGCGGCGAGGACATTCTTTGCCCGCATGAACGAGGGCCGAAGAGGCTGGATGACAGAGGGACAGCTGATACAGGGCTGCAAACAGTTCTTTACGTCGAATGACTTCGAGCAGCTGGAAGAAAACAAAGTGTTTGATCAGGGAGAACGGATCTTTAACTCGCTCCTGGTAGGGTCCAAAACTGGAAACGACAAGGAGGCAATTGCCACGTACTTCAAGCCCAAGATAGATCGGCACGACATTAGCTTGTTTGGATCGCTTGAATCGATGCTCTACGACGTACTGGATAACTATGACAGCATGAACCTGATGCTCGTCACCGACTCGCTGTCTTATGTCTCGATGACAAAGGTCGAAGAACTAAGTGTAGCCCTTCAGAACCTGATGGATGAGGGGATGTTCCTGCTCTTTCTGAACGAAAGGTCGGGTTATGCTGTGTTCGACGAATTCAGTAAGCTGACGGCGCCTATCCAGGTGCCTGACTAGATTTCCTTCTCAGCCGGGTTACTTCGCGTTCGAGCATCCTTGCATAGTATTCGTACGAGTCGGCCAGCTTGCCCCTTAGGTTTGCAAGCTGCATCGACAGGTTTAGGGCATCAAGGCAGGTTTCAAGCGATCGCTCTGTTGCAAAATTATTCATTGCCTTGTTGAATTGATACATGATCTTTCTTTGCTCGTCGCTATGCTCACTTATCGTCTTGGTAAGCTGGTCTATTTCGTCGTCCGAGCCCTCAAAACCCGCGTTGTTGAACCAGTCGACCATGTCCAGAATTGCATCCAGAATCAAATTAAAACCTGCCTATTATTGCTCATTTAGGCGATTACAGCTAAGCATGAAGAATTAACAATGTATTTATTTACCATTTTGTGAACTTCTCAAGCATATGGTAGTTGACAACAAGGCCAAGGTCACCTACGTGCAGGTAATCAAGGAAGATCTTGGAATTTATCACATTACACCAGATAACGGTCCGATTCCTGACTTTAAGGCTGGTCAGTTCGTCACTCTCGGTGTCCACGTGCCAAGCGAAGGCAAGATAATTCGCAGGGCCTATTCCATAGCATCGGCGCCAGAACAAAAGAAGCGCTTTGAGCTGCTTATCCGCTGGGTTAGAAAGCCGGTCCCCGGCAGGCTTACGACAGAGCTGTTCAACAAGAAAGAAGGCGACGAAATGTTGTGGGTCAAGCCGACAGGAATTTTCACGATAACGGAAAAGATGCATGACGGCAGCCCTGATAATCGGAGGATGGTTCTAATTGGAGGAGGAACCGGCCTTGCGCCTTTCATATCCTATTCGATGCACCTGCACGCGATAGGGAGCAAGCGCGAAATAGTCGTGCTTCACGGCGCAAGCTATGTCGACGAGCTGAGCTACAAGGACCTCCTGACTTCACTCGAAGAAGAGAGCCTCGACAAGGGTAAGGACAAGTGGAGCTTCCGCTACCGCGCGAGTATCAGCAGGCCGCAGGAGTGGTTCAACAGGACTTGGAGCGGTCAGAAGGGCAGGGTCGAGTCATTTCTTCGGCCAAAGGCAGGCAAGGATCTTTCGCCGCTCGAAGAACTGGTGGGCGAAAAAGTGACGCCGGAAAATACGTCGTTCTACATCTGCGGATGGCAAGGAACGGTTGATGGCGCACTGGATTTCTTGATCCCTAAGGGTTTTGTCACCGAGCGTAATAAGCGCAAGGACGGAAGCTACGACGTAAAGTTCGAGTCGTACGGCTAATTTCTTAAAGCCTTATATTTTCGTCAAATGGGGTTAGAATGATGAAGTTTGAATTTGAAGAGTTTGCGACTGTTGAGGACGTTTTCCTTTACTTAGTTTCTGTCGCACCATACATGAAGCAGGTAATGCCAATAAGCTCGTATAAGGGTTACATCTTTTCCATTGTGCCGCTGACACCGCTTACAGGCGACATACTTATGATGATCTACACAAAGGGCAAGCTCGAGACGGGCTTGGTTGAGTTTGACGTCTCGACAAAGAAGTTCAAGCAGGTAGCCGCTGTCGAACGCGCTGACAAGAATTACTTTATCGTACTTTCGCCAAAAGTCGCGACGCTGGCCGACGAAGCTATCCAGGCCTTGAAAGACTAAAGCCGTGGCGGCGCCGCGGCCGTCACTGATCTCCTGCGCGAATATCTTTCTACAATGTCTTCCGGAATCTGGCCGTTGAACAGCTCTTTTGATAGCCCGCGCAGGTACCGCATGATTGCCCACGTGCCTGCTTTGATCAGCGCTGCCATGAACACCTTCATCGCCGGGCCGTAGCTCTTGTTCCTGATAATAATCGGGATGATGTCGTTGATTACACGAAGGTTGTGCTCCCAGCACCTCCAGAACAGTGTGAACTGTGCCTCGTTGAGGTTGCCAAAGTGCATGCTATTCTTCTCCGAAAAGTCCTGATAGAGTAGCGGAGCGACAAGGCCTCTCATAGCCGTTTGCTTAAAGTCGTCAATCAGGTCTATTGTGTATTGGGTCTCGTCAGGCGTTTCGTCAGGCCAACCGATAATCAGCGTAAGAGCAGGGAACCAGTTGTTCTGGTTAAGTATTTTGCAGCCCTCCCTAACTACGGCGCCCCATTCCTCTGGCTGGAAGGGTTTTGTCTTGACGCCAAGGTGCTTCTTGACCATTCTTGGAGCGACTGTTTCGATGCCGAGGTTTGTTGCTAGCCACCGACCGCCGGACATGTTCATTTCGTTAATGTCGGACATCTTCTTTATGAGGTCTGGTGAGGATGCAACGGCAGAAAGCGTCATGTGGGTCGTTCCGACAAAGCGGGCGCCAGTTGATTTCAGGCCGCTCCAGAGGGAGAGGATCGCGTCAGAGTTTGGCACAAATTCCTTGTTATCGCAACCGTAAAGCAGCATTTCGTCGGATTGAAGCCAAATTGAGTCAAAGCCATAATCAAGGTTGAGCTTTGCTTCCTTTTGCAACCGGTCAAGTGGGAAGTCCTTCTTTGAGCGTTTGTTGACGTCGCAAAAGTCACAGCCGCGACCGCAGCCTCGCATCGCTTCAATTAGCGAGTTGACAGTCGGCCCCTGCATCATCGGCACGTTCTCGATGTTGCGGACAAACGTGTGCAGCAGCTCCGGAGCGTCGCCAGCTTCGAGGTCGTGGAAAAGGTCCAGCGCGAGTTCGTCAGCCTCTCCAATGACCACTGTGTCGATCCCATGGATCTTCATCCTGTCCGGCTTGGCAAGCTCCCACGAACCATTGCCTCCAACAACTACCTTGAAATTATGCTTCTTTTTCAGCTGAATAATGGAAGCACACATTTTCTTGAACTTCATGGCGACGTACGACAGTTTTTCAGGCGACATCGTAGTTGTCACAGGAGCCATACCGAGCGGGTCCATCACATTGATGCCAACTACTTTGGTGTCTGGGCCTACGCATTTTTCCAGCATTTCCGGGTGCGCAAGAAAGATCTCGTCCCGCCTGTAATCCTTTAGTAACGCACCCTCTATCCGCCTCAGGCCGCACTGAGCGACTTTTACCTCTCCGGTGTTCTTGTTGGTCTCGACGCTCGGGCAAAACAACTTGTCAAAAACAAATTCTGGAACAAGTTCATACGGGCCACAGGCGATGAAACCATAGAGGAAATTACCCCTGTAATTTGTCATCAAGCTGCGGTCAGCAGTCAAAACGATACGTTTGCCGCCTGATTCTACCATGCTTTTTAGATCACCTTATCGAGTACATATGGCTATAAATCTATTACCATAAACTCCGTTGGACGATTAGTATAATCCCTTCCTGTGACCTTTTGAGAGTATTAACTTCAGCTTTGCGTGATCCAGCATATTGAGGGCGTCAGAAAGCGTTACCCAGCGAAAGTCCGCGTGTTCTTCGGATATTTTTATCTCCTTAATCGGGGTCGTAGCAAAGTAAAACGTGACCTCCTTCTCTGATTTCATACCATCACCTCTGAAATAAGAGTAGTTTATCTTGCCAATGTATGAGTGGATGTCAAGCGCCCTGATGCCAGTTTCCTCAAAAACTTCCCTAATGAGCGTCTGAATCTCGCTTTCCCCTTTTTCCTTGTGACCCTGTGGAAAACCCCAAAAGCCTCTCCTGTTCCTTAATAGCAGAAACTCAGCGGACTCGTCGCCCTCGGGCAAATTCCTGTACTTGATGACGGCACCTACAGATTGTTCAAGAGTCACGTTATACCAACATCATGAGCCCGTGGCAATTATAATATTGTTTTTCTCCTTAAAGGTATTAATATCGTTCTACAACCTGAACTCTGAGGGCCGGTCGTCTAGTCCGGTAGGATACGGCATTGGCATTGCTGAGGTCGTGGGTTCAAATCCCACCCGGTCCACTATCAATTCCTACCAATTCCTCC
>JANWHJ010000083.1 GCA_025450475.1 Nitrososphaera sp. | reverse complement strand
TGAATAGCAAATCTGAGAAAGACGCTGAAGCGACGGTGAAAAAACTCTGCGAAGAACTTCGTATATTCAACCATATCGTCAGCAACTGTACGATCAAGGCGACCGGCAAGATTTAATTCTACAACTTTTATTTTTTTGGTAGTGGCCGGCCTGAATCTTCTGTTTTCTTGAAATTAATGCTTGTCGTCATGACCCAGCGATGTGAAAACGTCGTCGAGGTTATCAGAGCCACTCATTGCGCCTTCAAGCAACAGAGTGGTTCTGAGATGCTTTGCAAGATCTGTTACGGTGATAATGCCGACCAGCTTACCTCCGTCCATTATTGGGAGCCGGCGTATCTTGTGGTTCACCATCCTCTGCACCGCGACCTCTATGGGAGTTTCCGGTTCTGCAGTGGTCAGTATCTTGGACATGATGTCGCCTATCATGACTCCGGCGATCGGCAGCTCCTTGGCACATATTTTCTTGATAAAGTCTCGCTCGCTCACAATCCCGACAGGTTGGCCGTTCCTGACCACAAACACAGAGCTGATGCCTTTCTCTGCCATCGTCTTCGCAGCTTCAAGCGCCGACCGATCATGATCTATCATGACTATTTGTTTTGTCATGATGTCGCGCACTACACTGCTTGCCATATCAATTTTCCAGAATCGCTCAAAGATAAAAACAATGCTGTCGTAATGTATTACTATCATGAATCAGTGCGGAATTCGCTATCTGAGGACTCGCACGAAAATTCGGCCCAATAAACCAACAGGCCTTGCTCATGGAAAATGTCTACATCCAACAAAGTACTTAAATTGAATTTAACAAGTTTCGACAGGATCTTGCTTGCCAACCTGCTGCGCGGCGGTTATTTGGCACGAATCTAAATAAATTCCATCGTCATTGTTCCATGCCGCGCATGCCTTGTACGCGTGGCGGGGGACGCTCAATACAAAAGCAATAGGTGGTAATGAAGATCGCCAAAAAGATGACGGAGCATATTAGATGGTCTGCAACTGATGCGTCCATTCCACATATGCTATTGACACGTTGATAGACAAGATACTTCGTAGAAATAATAAATCATTGAATACAAATGTAGAGATATCCCAGATTGGATAGTGTTCGAAAATCGGTTACACAGTCAAGAACACGAACAAATTCTAGCTCACCAACCGAACATTCAGCGTATATTCAATTTTTGTTCAAGAACAATATCGATAGACTCAAGTAACTTGACTGCAAAGGTAGCATCGTCTGCAATGCTGACAGCTGTAAGGAAGTTGTCTCTTCGCTCTGATATTTAAATCGCCAAAGTATTGGTACGGTAGATTTCACAATCTGAAGATATTAATACGAGCTATGCAAAGTTTCACTCGCAGCAATGGCAAAGATTGGCATTGCCGTTTTCCCCGGCAGCAACTGCGACCGCGACGTTCATCACGTCTTAAACAACGTCATAGGCATTCAGGCAGATTTTATCTGGCACACCAAAGATCGCATCTCCGGCTATGATGCGATGATAATCCCGGGTGGATTCGCGTTTGGCGACCGGCTGCGTGCTGGCATTATAGCGGCTCACAGCCCGATTATCCAGGAGGTGAAGAGGATGGCAAAGGATAGTACCCCTGTCATTGGCATCTGCAACGGCTTTCAGATTCTAGTAGAGTCGGGACTTTTGCCTGGTGCCCTGATGATGAACGATTCGCTTCGCTTTGTATGTCGGTGGACAGAGGTAGAGGTAAAGAACAACAAGACGCCATTCACCAGCCAATTTGCATTAAGGGAGACATTCGGTATCCCTATTGCGCACGGCGAAGGACGCTACATGGCTGATAGCGGGATTTTGAAGGAACTAAAGAAAAAGAACCAAATAGTATTGCAATATGCCAACGATGACCCAAACGGCTCGTCTGATCTCATTGCGGCGATCTGCAATGAAGAAGGCAACGTCATGGGAATGATGCCGCACCCGGAGAGAGCGAGTGAAAGCATTCTTGCCGCCGGTGTAAAGAATAATGCCATCACGATTTTCAGGTCGCTCGTGTCAAACTTGAACCAAAAGGCGATAGCGTAGATGGGGGTACTTACAAAGCAAGAGCTAGGCTACCTCGAAGAGAACCTGCAGAGGAAGGCAAACGAGATCGAGCAGGACATCGTAGGCGCAGAATGGTCAGAGCATTGTTCATACAAGTCGTCGAAAAAATTCTTGCGTCTACTACCGACAAAGGGCAAGCGCTTGGTACTCGGCCCCGGCTATGACGCCGGCGTGATTGACGTTGGCGACGGCTTTGTCCTCACCGTCCACATTGAGAGCCACAATCACCCATCGGCTGTGGAGCCCTTCGGCGGCGCCGCTACGGGAGTCGGAGGTGTTATACGCGACATCATGTCAATGGGCACACGCCCGATTGCGGTCCTTGACGCTCTCCGGTTTGCTCCGATAACTGGCAAAAACAAGGCAGCAGCAAAGTCAAAATGGCTGTTCAAGAACGTCGTAAGAGGCATAGCTGATTATGGCAACTGCATCGGAATCCCCACTGTGGGAGGCGAGATCGAGTTCGATCCGTCGTTTGATGACTATTGCCTCGTCGACGTCGCGTCGATCGGCTTCGGACGCAAGGAGGACATTGTCAAGAATCAAGCCGACGCAGGCGATGTAATCGTACTAGCGGGTGGCTCGACGGGTCGGGACGGAATCCACGGTGCGTCGTTTGCATCAAAGGCGCTTGAAGCGGAGAACAGATCGGCCGTTCAGATTCCCGATCCTTTCCTTGAAAAGCTGTTGCTTGAAGCCACGATGGAAGCTGTAAAGCAGGGCTGCATCAAGGGCATAAAGGATCTTGGCGGCGGCGGGCTGTCATGTTGTTTGTCTGAAACTTCGGACAACCTCGGCAAGGGCTTTGATGTCGAGCTTACGAAAATGCATGTGAAGGAAAAAGGCATGTCTCCAAACGAATTGATGATCTCTGAATCTCAGGAACGCATGCTCTACGTAACTGACAAAACAAGACTTCTCGTCCTTCAGTCGATCCTAGACAAGTACGAAATCCGGCATAGCATGCTAGGAGTTGTGAAGGAGCACAAAGACCTAGTCGTCAGATATGACGGAAATGTGGTGGCAGAAATGCCGTCGCATCTAGTCGCGCATGCTCCGCTCGCTGACTGGGCTGTAAAGCGTCCCGCGTACCTTCACAAGTTAAGATCAGTAAAACCGCCTCGACAGCCGGCAAACTACTCCAAAGCTCTGTTGTCGCTTTTGTCAAACCCAACAATTGCCAGCAAGCGCTGGGTCTACCAGCAGTACGACCACGAAGTGGGGGTGCGCACAGTGGTTAAGCCTGGAGAGGGCGACGCGGCTGTCTTGAGGCTTGACAATGGCAAATTCATAGCGATAAAGCTAGACGGCAACTCAAAACACTGTTACCTAGACCCGTACCAAGGGACGCTTGGCTGCCTCTCAGAGGGATGTAGGAATGTCATCTGCACCGGCGCAGAGCCTGTGGGGATTGTCGACCACCTACAATTTGCTAATCCTGAGAACCCGGAGATCTACTGGACCTTCACACAAGCGATAAACGCGATTATTGACTACTGCAAATTCATGGACATACCGGTGGTCGGGGGCAAGGTGAGCTTTTACAACGAAACCGACAAGGGCCCGATCAAGCCGTCTCCTGTTATGGGTACTCTCGGCATTGTGGAAAGCGTGCAGTACATCACCCACCCCGCGCTGTCTCCAGGCGATTCGATCTTTGTAGTTGGGAATTCCGCCCCTGAAATGGGCGGCTCTGAATATTACGAGTACGTCCACGGCATAACCGGTGGGACGGTGCCAAAGGTCGACCTACGGGTTGACAGGCAGAACGGTAGCGCTGTGCTAGGACTGATAAAAGGCGGCATTGTGACGTGCGTGCACGATTGCGCCAAGGGTGGCCTTGCCGTGGCGCTCACAGAAATGGCGATCGCCGGCTCTACGGGCTTCAAAATAGATCTCGACGCAATTCCAAATTCTTGCCGCAGACTCGACGACCTGTTGTTTTCAGAATCGCATTCAAGGTACATCATTGGCACAAAAGAGCCCATGAAGGTCAGGAAGGCACTGTCGTCTGCAAAAGTGATCTTCGCAGAAATAGGTAACGCCGCAAGCACAATAGACTTCGTCAAGGGCAAGAAAAAGATGATCAAATTGACGCTGAGGCAGCTACAGGCAAGCTTTGACTCGCTGGGAAAAGTGATGCAATGAAGATATGTTTTTTAGAGCATCGGACTAGACTTAGTGCATCTTTGGGTGGCAGCATTGGTTCATGAGAATTGCGGCGTAGTAGGTATATTTTCTCTTGAGGGGCACAACGTCATACCGTTCGTAATAGACTCGCTGCGGGCCCTCCAGCACAGGGGGCAGGAGGCGTGGGGCATCGCAGTACCGGGCAAGACTCCGTTTAGGAGAGTCGGGCTCATTTCGGCGTCTGCACACGAGTTTCAAGCAGTTGTCAAGAAATACAAGTCCAACGCCGCCATCGGTCACGTTCGGTATTCCACCCTTGGCAAGAGCACGATTGAAAACGCCCAGCCGCTCAAAGTAAAGGACCTGTGCGTCGCCCACAACGGCACAATAGCCAACGTTGAAGAGCTGTCAGGGATGGTAGGAGGCTGCACCTTTACACCCCAGACAATGAGCGACACCCTAGTAGCGGCCCAGCGCCTTGTCATGCACCTTGCAGACAATGAGGACATGGCAGAGGCTATGCATATCCTGAAAGGAGAAATGGTCGGTTCGTTCTGCTTTACGTTTTTGACAGACGAGGGCTCTGTCTACGCGGCCAGAGACCCGCGCGGCTTTCGTCCGCTTGTTCTAGGACACCATCAGGACACCAACACCCACATGGTTGCATCAGAGTCCTGCGCGCTGGCAGCCGTGGGGGCACAGCTTGTGCGCGATATAGAGCCCGGCGAGTTGGTAAGAATGAGCAAGAGCGGAATCAGCTCGCAGCAGTTTGCAAATGAAAGCCCACACGCCCATTGTGCTTTTGAATACACCTATTTCGCTCATCCTTCGAGCATCATGGAAGGAGTCAACATTTATGCCGCAAGGAAAAGGATAGGACAGTTCCTTGCAAGAAAATTTCCGATAGAATACGCTGACGTCGTCATCCCAGTACCTGACTCTGCCCGACCTGCGGCGTTGGGCTATGCACAAGAACTGGGTCTGCCATTTGAGGAAGGACTACTGAAGGACAGGTACAGCAAGAAGGGGTCGATGCGCAGCTTCATAGAGCCTTACCAGAGTGACAGGGTTGAGATAAACAAGGGCATAATACCGATCCGCGAGGTGGTTACAGGCAAGCACGTGGTGGTCGTTGATGACAGCATCGTCAGGGGAACTAGTTCTGCTGAGATAATCAAGATGCTCCGGATGGTCGGCGCAAGCAAGGTGAGCTTGGTTGTCACCTACCCTCCCATTCGCTATCCCTGTTACGCCGGCATTGACTTTCCGTCCCAGGAAGAGCTAGTCGCCCATAAGCACGGGGCAGATGAAGATTCAAACGCGACAATAGGCACGCGCGTTTCACACGTGATTGGCGCGGATCATGTCGCATACAATGACACATCAAATCTCGCAAGAGCGATCGGTATGTCGGAAGAAGAGCTATGCTTTACGTGCTCCACCGGCAACTACGCATCGCTTGGCATAAAGCCGACCTTCAAATCGAGGATACAGATGAAGGGTGAATAATTACGGCATTGCGGCCGCTGTTTCCATCATTAATCTGGAGTTGAAGCCTCATTGGGCGATATAGTTCGGCACACATTATTTGCTTAAATATTGTCGGGACGAACCTATTTCAATGCGCCTCGCGCTTGTCGTGGCAACTGCAACAGGAATCGTGGCGGTCGCACTGATCGCGATGCTTTTCTCTGCTTTACCAACAAAAGACTACGACTTGAGCGTGGACGCGCTAAAGGACGAGCAGTCGCTCTTCACCAGTGCACGCGTAGTCATCAAAAACATCGGTAGGCTCCCGCTGACAGACGTGCTTGTAGACTATGGAGGCCAAAAAGAGCCGATGATACCGCTGCTACATCCTGGCGAAACAATGAACTTCTCGCCTCCGGAGGACGTGCAGCTGGACCGTGTCACGGTCACCGCCGAGCCAGGGATACAGATAGTACAGCCGTACCGGTCCCCAATAAAACTGCCAGGCATGATAGGCTCCTGACGGAGTTTAAATAATCTGGAGACAAGAATGATAACGTGAAAGTGGACTCGCACTCGGACAACGAAATAATGAAGTTTTATGATCTGAAAAACATCGCAGTAGTCGGCATGTCAAAGAACGAGAGCAAGGCCGCGCACTATGTTCCGAAATACCTCATCGACCACGGTTACAATGTCATTCCTGTCAATCCCACTGCGGTCGAAATCCGGGGGCGCAGGTCATACCCGACGGTGAGTAGTGTGCCGGAAAAGATAGATATTGTCGACATTTTCAGGCCGTCAAAGGATGTGCCGGCAGTAGTGGAAAACGCGCTCAAGAAGAGAGACATCAAGGTGATCTGGATGCAAGAAGGGATCTACAGCGAGGAGGCGGAACGCATGGCAAGGGAGAAGAACGTTGAGGTAGTCTACAACAGGTGCATGCTGGCAGAACACTTACGTCTGTTCAATGACTAGATTACATTATGCAGTTTCCAAGTGAAGGTGAATGATCAGCATCGACAGGGTCTTAGAGCAGGTAAAGCCGGTTTTGCAGGAGCTAGAGAACAATGAAAAGATTTCGACCAAAGTGAGAGTCGACAGGAACGCCGGCATCATACGGATCTACAGCGAGGGCTCGGACTATGTCCAGCGCGCGTCTTCGGGGCTCGACGACATGCTCGAGCTCGCCTACACCACGGCAGAACACCACCCGTTCTGGGCTGTGCTTTATCACACCTCTGAAATTTCAAAGGTGGTCCTTGAAAAGTGGGAATCCCAGCTTACTGCCGACCAGATAAGCGAAATGGCGTGGCGCTGCGACGAAATCAAGATGGCCCTTGACAGATTAGCTGGTATGTAAAGTCCTCAAGAAAACCATCGGCATGTGCATTCATACAAGTCTTATTAAAAAGAAAACGGGGAAACCGTAGTATCATGAGCTCTGTCGGTTTGAAATGCATGATTTGCAACAAGGCGCTGCTTCGCATTGTACCACCGCATTCCCTGATCAGAGTATATAAATAATAACAGAGAGTGGAAAGCCCATGATAAAGATCGGGCTCATTGGCAAGACAAACACCGGCAAGACTACGTTCTTTAACTCTGCCACTCTCCTTTCTGCTGAGATATCCAACTACCCATTTACGACGAAGCAGCCCGCCATAGGCAATGCGCACGCCATAACGTTGTGCGTCCACAAAGAATTCAACTTGCAGGATCAGCCTAAGAACTCGCGCTGCATTGACGGTTGGCGCTTCATCCCGGTTGAGCTCGTGGACCTGCCGGGGCTCATTAAGGGCGCGTGGGAGGGCAAAGGGCTGGGCAACCAGTTCCTCACAATAGCGGCGCAGTCCGACGCTCTGTTGCACATCGTCGACGCATCCGGCAGCATCGACGCATCCGGCAAGCTCTCCGAGGCTGGTTCAGGTGATCCGGTGGCAGACGTTGCAGACATTGAAGAGGAACTGGTCATGTGGTACCTCAAGCTCCTGGAGGGAAATCGCGACAAGATCTCGCATGCCATCAGCACCGGCACGCAAAATGTTCCTGCCATAACTGAAGTGTTCCGCGGTATTAATGTACGGGAAGACCACGTGAAATTGGCCCTTGAGCAGAATGGCCTTGCGGATGTCCCGTTTGACGACTTTGGACCTCAGGAGAGCAAGGACTTTTGCTGGAGCCTGCGCGACTTCTCAAAACCCACCTTGATAGTCGCAAACAAGGTCGACCTGCCGACAGCTTCTGAAAACTTCAACCGCTTGCGTGATGAATACAAGGACGTGATAGTTGTTCCCGCTAGCGCGGATGCTGAATTGACGTTACGTCGCGCAGAGAGCAGGGGAATTATTCGCTATCTGCCCGGCGACGAGCGCTTTGAAATAAGTGACCAAACAAAATTAAATGACAAGCAAAAGTGGGCGCTTAACTTCATCCGAAAGGACATACTTGGTGAATACATGCGCACCGGCGTCCAGTTTGCGATAAACGTCGCCGTGTTCAAGCTGCTGAAGATGAATGCAGTCTATCCTGTCGCAGACGCGCAGAAATTTTCTGACAAGCACGGGAACGTGCTGCCAGACGTCTACCTAATGCGGTCTGGCTTCACAGTCGAGGACCTTGCGCGAGAGATCCACAGCGAGCTGGCTAAGGGCATGCTCTATGCGTTGGATGCCCGTGACGGCCTCAGACTGCCCACCAACTACCACCTGAAAGACCGCGACGTTTTGTCGATAGTCTCGGCAAGGATAAAGAAGAAGTAATCACGATGGCAGAACTA
>JANWHJ010000082.1 GCA_025450475.1 Nitrososphaera sp. | reverse complement strand
CGCTCGACCTATTGCGGCAGACCACAAAAAGAAAGCACAGGACGATAGCATTTTCCAGCTCGCACCTCGGCTCCGAGTTGATGGCATTTTACGGATCGCGGCAGGGAGTAAGTATCAGGGTGCACCGTGCTGGCCTGCCAACCCTTCTCCGTAAGGAGATAGAGCAGCAGTTCAAGACGGGGCAGTTGATGGCTATATCCGCAACGCCCACACTTGAGCTCGGAATAGACATCGGCGACGTCGACGCGATAATATCGAACATTGTGCCTGTCAACAGGCTCACCCAGCGAGTCGGGCGCGCGGCAAGAAGGGGCCAACAGGGGTACGCCTTCCTTGCTCTTGGCAACGACCCGATTAGCCAGTACTACAAGATGCATCCCGCAGACTATCTTGCCGACCACGAATACGCCTACACCGACCCGGCGAACCCTTTCGTGCAGGAGTACCAAGTGCTTGCGATGGCATGCGACAGGCCACTGTCAATGGGAGAGTCAAAGCCAATGTGGGAAGTGCTGCAAAAACTCGTGTCAAAAGGCGTTGTCAAGATTGCAAACGGAAGGTTCGTGCCCGATCTGAAAGAAGCGATGAAGATACTCGGCGAGTACAGCATCCGGGGGATCGGGAGCAGAGTTGATATCCGGTTCAACAAAAAGATTCTTGGGGACCGATCACTGCCACAGGCGCTTGAAGAGCTGCACCCAAACGCGATATACTTTCTTGCAGGCCGCAGGTACAAGGTACAGGAGCTGCATTTTGAGTTAAACAACCACCCTTACGCCAATCTTGTCGCGATCCCATCTGATTATCCCTACTATACAAAGGCGCTAACGGACGAATGGCCTTCAATTCTTGAGGTATACGAGAAAAAGGTAGTATTTGGCATTGAAGTGCAATACTGCGCGCTCAAGATCCAGAAAAAGGTGCTGGGCTACGCCAACATCGAGATAGGGCAGGAAGTAACACAAGGCAAGAAGGTGATGCTGGACAAGCCACTCGAATACGAATTCGCGACAAAGGGATTTGCGTTCAGGGCTCCCCGGCCGGCTAACATTTTGCAAAAAGTGGAGGACGAACAGTACGTAGAGATGAGCGGCTTCCATGCATCAGAACACGTCATCATAGAGGGAAGCGCCATGATTACTGGCGGCTCATCACAGGATCTAGGTGGGATTTCGCTAGGCTCTTCCGGGCTCATTTTTGTTTACGATGGGAGCATCGGGGGCAACGGTGCCAGCAAGGCGCTGTTTGACAGGTTGGACAGGGCGTTTGGCAGGGCATTCCTCATACTTTCTGAGTGCCCGTGCACTACGGAAAGTGGCTGCCCCCGGTGCACCTATTCCTACCGGTGCGGCAACAATAATGAGTATCTTCACAAGCATGCTGCCCTCGAGGTGATGAATAGGATAACAAAAGGTGAAAAGACCGACATCGGCGAGAATGTCTGGGGCGATAGGGCGCTTGTATAACTGGGATAGGTTTAAGAGTGGTCCTAGGCGTTTCTAAATAAAATTGGAAAAGGCCGTTACTGCTACGCGTGCAAAGTGGCATACACTGGAGCACAAGGGTGTCGCGTTTCCCCCAGATTACCAATCGAGAGGGATCGTAGTCAGTATCAAGGGTGAAAAGCTGGCGCTCAGTCGCAATCAGGAAGAGCTCATTTATGCGTGGGCAAAGAAAAAGGACACACATTACGTATTGGACCCTATTTTCCAAGAAAATTTCATGGGTGACCTCAAGAAATTCCTGCCGGAAAAATTCAGAAACATCACAATCAAAGACATTGATTTTTCGACTGCTTACAAGTTGGCCGACGAGGAAAAACGGATGAAGGAGCACGAAAAGGAAAGGTACAAGACACTTGCCAGGGAAGAGAAAAAGAAAATCTCTTTGGCAAAAAAGGCTGAGCGGGAAAGGCTCAAGGCAACTTACGGCAAAGCGGTAGTCGATGGGATTGAAGTCGACATCGCAAATTGGCTGGTCGAGCCGCCGGGTCTGTTCATGGGGCGAGGGCAGCACCCGATGCGCGGCCGATGGAAGCCGCGGGTGCAGCCAAAAGATGTCACGCTCAATATGGGCGAAAACGCATCGGTGCCAGAGGGCAACTGGCAGGCCATAGTTCATGACCACTCTTCTACGTGGCTCGCGACTTGGATGGAAAACCTGACAGGAAAGCGCAAGTACGTGTGGCTCCACGACTCGTCAGCGCTCCGCCAGGAAAACGACCGTGCAAAATACGATAAGGCGAAAAAGCTAGCCGACCAGGAAGTACGTATCCATCACGAAGTGACGAAGCGGATGATGAAGGGAGGCGACAAAACTGCAACCGTTGCCTATCTCATACTAAAACTTGCCATGAGGGTTGGGGACGAAAAGGATCCTGACGAAGCAGACACCGTGGGTGCCAGCACTCTCCGACTGGAACACATAAAGTTCCCGCAGGCAGGCGGCAAGAACATGATCGAGTTCAATTTCTTGGGCAAAGACAGTGTCCCGTGGCAAAAAACGCTTGAAGTCGATTCAGAGGACACACAGGCCCTCTATGATAATCTAAAGAAATTCATGCAGGGCAAAAAGCTCGGCGATCCAATTTTCGACGGAATCAACTCGCGGAAAGTGAACGCGTTTCTACACGAGGTAATGCCGGGGCTCACCGCCAAGGTGTTCAGGACCTGTATCGCCACGAGGGTCGTGCAACAAGTGCTGTCAGGAATTCGGGTGGAGCAGGGTTCTTCGGAGGCGCAGAAAATCTATGCGGCGAGGAAAGCAAACCTTGAAGCGGCGATAAAGTGCAACCATAAAAAGGGTGTTGATCCTAAGAATCCAGCCGCAAAGAAGGCCATTGAAAAATTCGATGAAGCTATAGCCAAAAAGAAACAAGCCATCGCGCAACTAAATGCGGACATTGCTGCGAAAAGGTGGAAGACCGAGCTTCAAGCGCAGCGCCTGAAAGAGCGGCTGGAAAGGATGGAGGTGCAGATGAAGCTGCAGCAAGAAACGCGGGACTATAGCCTTGGTACGTCACTTCGCAACTACATCGATCCACGAGTCATGAAGGCTTGGCTCAACTTTGTCGAGCTCGACTGGACCAAGGTCTACACATCGACTCTTCAGCGCAAGTTCAAGTGGGTCGAGAGCTACAAGGACAAAAACTTTAGGACCTTTTATCCAGAAACGAAAAATTAGGCTGTCACAAGACTTATATCGTTTTCAGCGTTCCTTTTAAGCTTGGACAGTCATTCTGATGATATCTACATATCCTTGGAAAGATGGAACTAGGTTTTTCATCCCAGGGATGCTCTTCCTCGCTGCAATGGCTATAAACCCTATTTCAGCGCAGCAGCAAGATTACGCTTCGGACTCTCTCTTCATAGCGCTTTTTGCAAACGGTGACGCGCTGGTGGAGTATGACGTCAGTATCAAAGATCCGCTTGACGAGGAAATAAGGATCGAACTGTTCGGCGTGACTCGCATAAATGACCTGATCGTCGTAGACTATGGCGACGAGCTCGTCGACTATGACATAGGGGGCAGCCCGAATGAAATCGTGCTGAATACGCCCGGCGTTTCAAACTTGAGGATAAGTTACACGACACCGGATCTTGCAAACAGGCAGCAGGGAATTTGGACATTTTCTATCAACGCCACCACAGGCCTCATAGTCAGGCTTCCGCCAGACAGCGTTCTTGTTGACTATGAGCCGATCCCGGCCGTCAGGTTTGTCAACAACCAGCCTCTATTGACCTTTGCCGAGACAGGCAAAGTGACCGTTAGCTATGCTATAGGCGTGCTGGGGACGGAAGAACAGGCAAACATTGCCATTCAGCTTGCCGGCGTTACGATCACTGAAACGCGCAGCCAACACCTCGACATTGTTCTAACTGGCGCCGAGGATCTTTTACAGAAGGCGATTGATGCCAGAGATGGAAAGAGGTTCGGCGAAGCTGAAGGGCTCGCAGGAGAGGCCAACGATCTCGCGGTTGAAACCGGCAGGAACTATGTGGCGGCGCAGAGCGCGATCACTTCCTCGGGTAGCCTGATAGACCAGGCTGCCGGCGAACGCCGCGACGTCGCTGCTGCGCGACAGCTGCTAGAGCAAGCAAAGTCTGAATTTGCAGGCGGCGACTATGTTGCGGCGATGAATTCTGCCGGCGCGGCGACAACGGATATTGGGGACAGGCCGCCGGAGCCACAATTCCCTATCTCGGTGATAGTAGTCGCGGCGGCTGCCACAGCAGGCGGAGTGGGCCTGCTGGTCTATCTCAGAATGAGAAAGCCGCCGGCGCCTGTGGCGCGAGTGCAGAGAAGAGAGCTACCAAAAGCTACCGACACCAGCAAAGTGGCAACAGCCATTCAGCCTCCTGACTTGAAAGTGGAGGAAATGGAAGAGCCTGCAGTTGGACAAGAACTGCTAGAAGAAAGCAGCATGCCTATAGAACCTGGCATAATCCCAGAATCGCAGATCGACAAGTCGGTGCTTGGCAGAATAGTGGGCAGGATACTTGAAGAGCGAGCGCACTTGCGCCCGGAGGACCAACAGGTACTGAAGTTCCTTGTGGAAAAGGAAGGCGCAGCTTTTGAAAGCGAGATCCGAACAAAGTTCCAACTACCCAAGACCACGATATGGCGACTAGTCAAGAGGCTGGAGAGAGAAGAGCTCGTTGAAATACGCAAGGCCGGCGGGCAGAACCTAATCAAGCTAAAATTCGAGGACAAGAATCCCTAGTGACCCCTTAAATAAAACAGAATCGATCTTTACGCATGACCAGCTACGTCCCAGACGACATCTCGACGCTCCTCTCAATGTCTATAGAAAATTTTATCAGCACAAACATTGTGATTCTAGAGAGCGACAAGTTCATAGATGAAGCGCTAAACCTCATGAAGGAAAGGAACGCAAGGAACGCAAGGAGCGTTCTTGCTTCACCTCGGCGAGGTCGTAGGCATCGTGAGCAAGACTGACATTCTTTTCAAGGTCATGTCACAGGGCAGGAATCCCGGGAAGGTTCGGCTCCGGGAAATAATGACAAGTCCCGTGCTCGCTGTGGGCCCGCACAACACCGTACAAGAAACGCTTTCCATAATGGACAAACATGTCATCCGGCAGGTGATCGTGAGCTCGCACTCTGCCGTCCTTGGGATGGTGTCGCGGGACGACATTTTTGAAAAGATACACACAGCAACGATGTCGACAGCGCACACTGCGATCAAGGGCACTCCGGTTTGCATCATCAATCCGAAGGCGTTTGTCTACATACGCGACGCAAGCATGGCAAAGCTGGTCTGCCCCTACTGTGGGTCGCCCTTTGATACAAAGGATGCGATGTCGAGCCACATCGACAGGCTGCACTCAGGCTCTGGCGTGCTTGAAGGCGACGTCCGGCGAATGTTTGAATAGCTTATATTATGCAGCGAGAAATTTCAGGTGGCAAGCCGGGGTAGCTCAGCTTGGTTAGAGCGTACGACTCATAATCTCTACAAATAAGAAATCGTAAGGTCGCGGGCTCAAATCCCGCCTCCGGCACTTTCCTCTCTATAAGAATGGGGCCTTGAACCGAGGCCTTGAATCGGGAGCAGATCAGCACACCACCCTATGTGGCTTCTTTGCAGTGGACGTAGAGTCCCAATGTCAATATCATGCAGCCTGCATGTTCTCACAAGATGTATGTAATAACATATAACGGCGCGGCGTTGTACAAGATGCGTTGCCGAGAAAGACGATTTATGGCCGGTGCCCCAAATGCAAGACAAAGAGCGAGCTCGAAGTCGTTTCCGGACACCCCGGCAGGGAAAAATTCCGCTGCAACCAGTGCTACCATAATTTTGGAATGGATGAGCTCTGAACCAGACACGATTATATAGGAATTAAAAAACAGGGTTGTCGGTGCCGTCGTAGCTCAGCCCGGGAGAGCACTCGACCTTTTGGGGTGAAGCTGAAGACCGAGCTGTCGTGAGCTCAAATCTCACCGACGGCACTCTATGCTTTTACGGCTTTGCGTACCATCTCTTTCACGTTCTCGATTATCTTTCCAGAGGCGGCAAGATGATTCCTAGCTTCAAATATTGAAGCCAGTTCCTGGTTAGACAAGCGTTTTGAAATGCTCCTGTCCTTCGACACAGCATCGAAAAAGTGGTCACCAGACTCTAGCGCTGCAAACGCAACTCTCTGTATATCGCGGTATGCCTCAAAACGGGCGACGCCTTTCTTTACCAGCGCCTCAAGAACAAATTCGGCATAAATCTGGCCTTTCGTTAGTTCGATGTTTGATGTGATTTTGTCAGTGTTTACCTTCATTTCGGAGACAACTGTTGTCATCGCGTTGAGCATTTCGTCGAGCAGTATCGCGGCCATCGGAAGAGTAAAGCGCTCGTTGGCAGAGTTTGAAAGGTCGCGCTCATGCCATAACGCAATGTTTTCCATCGACACGCTAACAAGCGAGCGTAGCATTTTTGCCAGCGAAGACGCACGCTCGCTCTTGATCGGGTTGCGCTTGACCGGCACGGCACTACTTCCAATCTGGCCCTTACGGAAGGGCTCGGCGACCTCACCTATCTCGGTGCGCTGGAGGTTCCTGACCTCTATAGCGATCTTGTCAAGAGTCGATCCAATCAGGGCGATGCAAAATTGCATTTCCGAAAACCGTTCCCGTGGCACAATCTGCGTCGCAGCGTCTACCGGATAGAGACCAAGATTCCGCGCAACGATCTTTTGCACTTCGAGTGCCTTGTCGCCCATGAGCGAACCGGTCCCGACCACTCCTAGCGTCTTGCAGAGCAAAAAGCGCTTCTTTCCTTCGTCTATGCGCTCGACGTGTTTGGCCATCTCTGCGGCCCACACTGCAAATTTCAATCCAAACGAAATGATACTGGCGTGCTGCCCGTGAGTCCGGCCGACTGCAGGTAGTGCTTTGAACTCGTGTGCCCTATCTGCCAGCAGCAAAGCCAGCTTCGCCGCCTTTGCCTTAATTATCAAAAACGCGTCCCGCATCTGCATGCAAGTCGAAGTGTCGACGACGTCGTTGCTTGTCAGGCCATAGTGTATCCACGGCTTGGCGTTTGCTGGCACCTGTTCGCTCAACGCTTCCACCATCGCAGCAGTGTCGTGCTCGCCGATCGCCTCAAGCTCGTTAACCCGCGCAAGGTTGATCTTGCGAGAGCGGCCTGCCTTGCTAATCTCTTTTGCCGCGCCTGCCGGGATTATGCCGATCTGGGCCTGCGCTTGGGCGACGTCGACCTCAAACAAGAGCTGGTACTTTAATCGACTCTCATCTTCGAAAATCTTCCTCATCTCTTTGCTACCGTAGCGCCCTGAGTCTATCGGGAGTATCGGCATCTGGAATAGAGCGGTAGCGTGGCGGAAATAAATCTTGTTAGAGTACACCTCATAAAGAAATATTCAGAACTTTCTTCATGGGGTTCAGGCAGAAGACTATGGATGGTAAGCATATTTTGCAAGGAGATAGTGACGTGTAGGGGACCTTGCAAGAATACACTGACAGCTTTGCCTCATACTAAGTAAGGCTTATAATAACTTGCAGTGACAACTCAACAACATTGGAGCTTGTCACAAGGAGCGGGAACCACAGGATTAGGAAGGTAAACGATCTTGAATACCGCATAGACGCAAACCCTGAAAAGGGCATGAAGGTACCCGTCACGATTTATGCAAACGATTCTTTGATATCAAAGATGGTGACTGACAGGACGATTGACCAGGCTACAAACGTCGCGACTCTGCCGGGTGTTAAGAAACATGTAGTCGTACTGCCGGACGGTCACGAGGGCTATGGCTTTCCAGTCGGTGGGGTTGCGGCGACCGACGTTGAAACCGGCGTGATTAGCCCAGGCGGCGTGGGCTATGACATCAACTGCGGCGTCAGGCTCGTCAGGACGAATCTAACAGAAAATGATCTTCGGCCGCGGCTAAAGGATCTCGTTAACGAGCTTTTCAAGTCAATCCCTTCAGGCGTGGGAAGCGAGGGCACCGTCAAGTTGACCAAGCCTGAGTTAGACGAGCTCTTGGTGGAGGGAGTAAAGTGGGCAGTCAGGCACGGCTACGGCACAGAAGACGATGCCGAGGTTTGTGAAGAAAGCGGCACGATGGTCGGCGCGGACCCTTCGAGCGTCTCAGACACTGCTCGAAAGAGAGGTGCGTCCCAGCTCGGGTCTTTGGGCTCTGGCAACCACTTCTTGGAAGTACAAAAAGTTGACAAGATCTTTGACGAGCGAGCGGCAAAGGCGATGGGCCTCAATAAGGAAGGGCAGCTGACTGTGCTAATACACTGCGGCTCGCGCGGCTTTGGCCACCAGATCTGCACGGATTACTTGCGCGTTTCTG
>JANWHJ010000081.1 GCA_025450475.1 Nitrososphaera sp. | reverse complement strand
TCCGTCTACTGCCCTAACTGGGCCCCTTTCGGTCATATAGTATGCCTTGAGCCCGGATAGTGTAAGTGTTGGCAAGCAAAACAATATCTTTTGCGCATTATAAGAGGATTCTGAGGATTCTGTGTCTCATTGCTCCTATCCAACCAGTTGTATGGTAGAAGTTCATGATCAGTTAGAGTCTTTGATTTGCCGATTCGATCTAAAGTCCTAGTTGCTTTGCGACAAGTGCGAATCAAAGCTAGTTCAAGTGGTCTAACGCGGGACTATGTTGAAGATACGGTGAGGTTGGTCAGATTGGCGGACACTAGCCGGAACACCGACGCGTTTACCTTTCTGTAAGGCTCTAGGTTCTTTAGTCTCGTGATCGAGTCCTGACAAAAGTCTTGCTCAGGTGACTCCAACTTGGTCGGCATCATTAAAGGCGAGTTCCAGCAGAAGACATGATTAGTCGAGCCGGAAGAGCAAGACAGGCACCCTATAGAGGTCCTGCCCAGCCCAATCAACGCGTTGACCCTCAGCCTATTTTGAATGCCGTCGGCAGCAAGCTCACCCTAGTCATGGATGCGGGCCAGACCGAAAGGGCACGCGTTAATATAGAAAAGGCTGTAAAGGTTGCTAGGGCAGTTAAGAGCACTGAACTGCTCGTCGAATTTGAAAATAGGTAGTTAGAAATGATGGATATCAAAAGGACGCACTATGCACGCCAGCTCGATGACGCGTTGGTGGGGCAGCAGGTAAGGATCGGAGGCTGGATAGAAGATGTCCGCGACATTGGCAAGCTCGCATTCGTTACAATCCGGGACGTAACTGGGGCATGCCAGGTGATTGTGACTGGAGATAGCGTACAGGAAGCAGTGCAGGCACCGCGGCAGAGCGCAGTCGTCGTTGGCGGCGTTTTGCAAAGGAGCAAGGCGAAGGATTTCCATGTAGAAGTCAAGGTAAGCGAATTTACGATACTTACAAAGGCGGTTCACCCACTGCCAATAGATCCGACCGGACGGGTAGAGTCTGCCATTGACAAGAGGCTTGACGCTCGCGCGCTCGATCTCAGAACGCCCAAGGTTGCGGCAATATTTCGGCTGCGCTCAGCCGGGCTTGAAAATATAAGGAATACTCTCCGCGCAGAAGGGTTCATTGAGGTGAACACACCAAAGGTGATTGGGAGCGCGAGCGAGGGCGGGGCCAACTTATTTGGGTTTGACTATTTTGGCAAGCGGAGAGCGTACCTTGCCCAGAGTCCACAATTGTACAAAGAACAATTGACGCTGGGCCTCGATAGGGTGTTCGAGATCGGGCCATATTTCCGAGCCGAAAACTCACACACCGTAAGGCATCTGACAGAGTTTACCAGCGTCGACATCGAAGCGGCGTTCCTGGACTATGAAGATGTAATGGAGGTAGTGGAAAGAGTGGTGAAAAATGTCGCCTCTGAATTCCAGGAGAAGAACGGGGCCGACTTCAGGCTGGTAGGCGGGAAAGAGATTTCGATATCGAAGATAGAGCGGCTGACGTACGAGCAGTGCCTTGACGAGATTGCAAAGGAAGGCGAAAAACTTCAGTTTGGCGACGATCTGTCGGACGCGGCACTGCGCAAGCTCGGTGAAATTCACCGCGGCCTGTACTTTATCATGGACTGGCCGCTCAAACTAAAGCCGTTCTATATTCACGAAAAGGAAGACAACGCAAAGCTGTCAAAGTCGTTTGACCTGCAATATGGGTACCTGGAACTTGTGTCCGGCGGTCGGCGCCAGCATGATCCCTCAAAATTGCGGAACAGGCTTGTAGAGCAGGGGCTCAACCCTGTCAACTTTGAGGAGCACCTTAAGGCGTTTGACTGGGGCATGCCACCGCATTCGGGGTGGGGCCTTGGTTACGACAGGCTTATGATGATTCTGACGGGATCGCAGAACGTGCGCGACGTTGTTCTTTACCCGAGAGATACAGAAAGGCTCACCCCGTGATTCTTACAGCAACTTCCCTTACCTCGTTGTCGTTGATGTAGGCCTTGAAAGTGTGTTCGGTGTTAGAGTAGATGAGCCACACCACAGGGTTTATCTCCATGAACTTTCTGTCGGTGCCGGACGGAGCTGGCGGGGCAGGGTGTGAATGGAATATCCCGACTATTTGGAGCTTTTTGCTTTCAGCGAAGTCATAAGCCCCTAGTAATTCCCGAGGCTCGATGCTGAAAGACACCTGGGACTCGTCGATATTCCGCATCGGGAGGATCTCGGTCACCGTACCGTCTTCGCCAAGAAGGAAAGCGCAGGACTCGTTTGGAAGCGCGTCTTTTGCAATGCTGGCGAGCCGTTCGAGCTGTCCTGCTGTCAGAGATATTTCCATTAGTTGACAGTGACCTTGCCGGTCATCCACGGATGCACCATGCAGTAGTACGGATATTCGCCCGCGGCGTCAAATACGAATGGAAAGCTGTCGCCAGCTTTCATTATTCCCGAGTCGAATCTGCCGTCGGGCTTGGGGCTGTTGTCTTCCACTACTCCAGAAGTCACAGTATGAAGCAGACTGTCGTCATTGTTCCAAGTCACCATGCTGCCGACCGTAGTCGCTACAATATCGGGTTCGAAAAACTTACCGTTTGTTGGAACAGATGCACCGACTACTATGGATACTGTAGTTATTGTCGCGCCTTTTGTGGCCTCAGCGCCTCCGCTTTCATTTCCCGAGGAAGACTGGTTTCCTACGCTTGGCTGGCTGGGCGGAGTTACTATTGCCGTTCCATTCCCAGCTCCATCAGCCGGCGGCGCTCCCTCGCTCGCTACTTTCAGTGTGCCTGACATGTGTGGGTGTACAAAACAATAGTACTGGTATTCCGACGGATCGAGTCCAACAGTGTTCAGGAGCCATTTGGCACCCGGGTTAATAAGCGACGAATCGAACTTCCCCTCTACTTTGCTTGTGACGGTGTGGGGCACGTTATCCTTGTTGGTCCATTCTACACCGTCGCCATGGTTAACAGTGAGTGGATCTGGGTCATAATCGGGATTTCCCTGTGCAGAGGACCCTGCCAGTATTGTTGCATTGATTACATTGACTGGGGGAGCTGTCGGCACCTGTTCAGCTGGCTCTTCGACAGGTGCAGGCGGCTTTGGAGTCACCAGCCCAAACGCATAGAATGTCGAGCCGCCCACGACAGCGGCGCTAACGAAAATTATAGCCAGCGCCTTGATGTATGGAACCTGCCTGAAGGAGGCGATCGCAAGGACCGTGGCCGGGATCGAGATCAAGAGCATGAGCCCGATGTATGCGTAAATGCTGGGGACCTGCGCGCTAACCGTGACTGCAGCAGCAAATCCAAAGGTGACAAGGAACCCTAGAGTGATAAAGGTTGCAGATTTTGCCTTGCCCGTAGACGGGAAGCCGTCCTTGAAAAGCCCTGATGCAAGGAAGATCATGCCGATAAGCATAGTCAAAAGCGAAACAGCATGCATACCGTCGATGAAAGTCTTGGCAATGCCTGCCAGAGAAATTCCCACACCTACAATGCCGATGGAAGTAAGACCTATCCCGGGGGTCAGAAGGTCCCAGTCAGTCATGTTACGAGTATTTGGGGGTTCGTTTGTCATACTTAATCGTTTCTAGTTTTTCCACTGCTGGAGTGATCCTTCAAGGTCCTATGCTTCTACAAATTTGAAACTCAGCCGAGTTTTCCCCGCCCATGATGCAAACGAATTTCAAAATGGCTGGGAGTACTTGAATAATTCAAGAGCGGAGTTACAAATTGGCACTTATTGATATTAGAAGGCCACAAGTCAATGGCTTTGAGCTATGCCGACTAACGCTTGATATTGACTCTGAGTTGAGGGTTTGTTTAATTACTGCTTTCGAGATTTACTATGGTGAGTTCCTTAGGGTTTTTCCGAGAATGAATATTGATTGTCTTGCCTATAGACCTGTCAGCAGGGACATGTTGGCAAAAATAATTCGGATAGAACTAAGTCGCCTAGATTCTCCCAAAGCGATAGAGGAGAGGAATGGAAGAATAGTTCTTGATCCGAGTGTTCTTGTGGTTTTTTGGTTGGATTGTGGTAGTTATGGGTAAAGCTCGACCCATAGTCTCCGGGGTTCCTTAGACAAGACTTGGTTTGGAAGTTGTTGTCTTTAAGCAGGGATTAGGTAAGACTAGAGAAAAAGGAGATCGTAGTGGCGTGTGTTACTCCGTCCTCAACCAAAGGGCGATGCCGTTATCCACTTTACTATGGTAAGCTCTGCAGTCGCTGCATGCCCGGTTTCGTCAACCACAATAACCTGTACTGTTCCCTGAAAAGTATATGTGGTTGTTACTGTCTTGATGACCTCCTCCTGACCTGTCGAGTTGCTTATCCACCGTTCAATAACTTCGACCTGATCTCTAGGTACCCCAAGGGCCCATTCTAGATTACCATCAGCGTTAGTTTCGGTTTTTCCTACAACCACTCTATCAGGGAAAGTAACTGTCTTTGTTGTCTCGCCGGCTTTTTCAGTCTCAACTTTTGCCACCACGTTTTTCACATATACAGTAACATTGGAATTCGGAGTCAGACCCTCAGCTGTCACTACTATTGATTTGCCTGGGAAGGTAAACCAAGGATTAACAGCCGCAGCAGTTTGCCCAATGGCGAAACTGGATTGTGGATGAAACATTCCAACTCCTTCGAAGAGCACAACTAAGAGAAGGAGCGATCCGCCTATAGCTCCGCCAGCTACGAGATATTTGATGGACGATTTTTCTGGCATGTCTACTGGATATTGAAAGGGTTAAAGAAGCTAATTGTCAATCTGGAATTAGTCTCCGGCTCCTAATTCTAGACAAAGCCCTGGTCGACTGTTTCCGAGGTTCTACGAGCTATCGGGCGACTTAGTGAGCATCTTTCCGGGGCATGGCTTATGCCTCATTTAAGTCGAATCATGAAGGCCGGGGATGTCAGAATGAATACGATAGCGATTGAGACTAGATCGACAATCCATGAATTTTTGGGTTTGGATGAAAGGCCCTCTGCTATTCTCGACACCAACCGAATGTCACGGCGCCCTACTCCATATTCCGTATTCCGACCTACATCCTTGGCAGGATGCTTCGGGACTACAATCGAACTAATGAAAATCAGTGGTGATTGCAGATAATCCCTGGAACACAGTATTTCTAATACCAAAATCCGCACTTTTTGAGAGATTTGAACAAGAGCTATTTTAGCTTGTTTTAACTAGTTCATAATACTTGATATGCCATCTTAATACGGTAAATTGAATGCCTTAGCAGTGTCTGTGGTAGACCTGTTCGAAGTGAGCGAGAGCGATACAGTGTGGGACGCGTGGCTCATGACGGTAAACCTTATCGACATGCTGGAGCACACTCACAGGATTGAGAACTATGACTTTGGGCAAGCACGAAACAAGATAGCCAAGCTCTGCGCCATCGCGGAAGCTCATTCGATCGACAGCGGCTCGTGTAGGTGCGGTTTAACTAACGGAGAACACGGTCTCCTCCGACGCAAAATGATGACATTTTTCAAGCTACAGGTGGCTAACTTGAAACATTTTGTCTACTGACTCCTGAACGAATAAATTAAATGCTAGCAAAGCAGACTCTCCCTTCGAGGCAGCTTTGTGAGCGTACGCGACTATGTTGAAGTTTCAAAGCCACGAATAGTGGTCGTACTTGTGATAACAGCTGTTACATCCCTATTGGCTGCAAGCAGATTTGACTCTACTCCAGGTACTGCGTGGGACGTGACCGCGTGGCAACTGGTATTTCTTACTCTGGCTGGCGCGCTGGCATCGATGGGCGCGAGCGCACTCAACCACTATTACGACCGTGACATTGACAAGATAATGGAGAGGACAGCCAATAGGCCTATACCCGCCGGCAGGCTCACCCCAAAGAACGTACTTGCGTACGGCATCGGCGTCAGCGTGCTGTCGGTAGTTATCGCCTGGTTCACGCTCAATCCGGTCGCGACTGGAATGATAGCGCTCGGCATATTCTTTTATGTAATAGTATATACGGCATGGCTAAAGCGCAGCAACGCCTCGAACATTGTAATTGGCGGCTTTGCGGGGAGCGCTGCGTCAATGGCAGGTTGGGCGACTGCTACCGGCTCGATCGACCTCCTTGGCTTTCTGGTAGGATGGCTCGTGTTCATGTGGACCCCTCCGCATTTTTGGTGCCTTGCGATAAGGGCAAGGGAAGAATATGCAAGCGTGCGCGTCCCTATGCTGCCTGTTCTGATCGGGAACCAGAGGACGGCAAGTTACATCATGGTCAACACTGCAATATTGCTTCCGTATTCTGTGGCACTGTCGCTCTTTGGTCTTGGCGCGCTCTATACCGTAATCGCAGCAATCTCCGGTGGGCTAATGCTCGCGTACCATTACAAGCTGACTAAGAACCCGACGCCGGAATTTGCGTGGAAAGCGTACAAAGTTACTGCGCCGTACCTGGTTGTTATGTTTGTCGCGCTGGCGCTCGATGCTCTCTTCTACTACCCCCTCCCTATTTCGCTTATCAACTAGCGGTGCTGGAGTCAGCGACGAGCTCAATCCTACGCTTCTCCTTTGTCACCCACGATACACGGACGAGGCCATAAATTTCCAGATCGAGAAGCGTCTTATTAAAATCAGACTCGGAAAGTGTGATCCCATCTTTTGTCAGATCCTTGGCAAGGTCCGCGTCGGTCAGCGTACCTGCCTGTCTTATTTTTTCATACATTAGGTTCCGGATAGGATATTTCATCATTTCACCCGTAAAATGTCTTATCTATTGGTTTGGGCATGGCGTATGTAATGTTTTTCTTTATGGACTCGTACCAGTCCTCAACGTCCTTTGTTATCGATGGCCTGACTAACCTGATTGCCTTGCCGAAGTCGGCGGTTGAGACAATTTCTGACTTGGCCTGCATGGCATTCACCGCCGCCTCCCTACAAAGTGCTACGAGGTCTGCTCCGCTAAAGCTCTTTGTGGACCTTGCGATGCTGGCGAGATCAACGTCCTTGGAAAGCGGCATCGGTTGGGTTATTATCCTCAATATTTCCTGCCTTGCCTTATCGTCAGGCGATCCAACGTAAATAATGAGGTCGAGCCTGCCAGGCCTCAGCAAAGAGGTGTCGATGAGGTCAGGCCTGTTGGTTATCCCGATTACTACCACGCCGGCACTACCTGAGTCATCCATCTCTGTCAGAATCTGGCTTAGCACGCGCTCGTTCCCGGACATGTCCTCTTCCTGGCCCCTCGGTCTTGCAAGCGAATCCAGCTCATCGAACACTACAATGCAGGGCGAAGATGCCTTTGCTTTTCTGAATATCTCGCGTATCGCCTTTTCAGACTCGCCAACCCATTTGCTGAGCACTTCGGGTCCGCGGACGACAATGATGTTTGCGCTGCTTTCGGTGGCAAGAGCCTTTGCCAGCAGCGTCTTCCCCGTGCCCGGTGGCCCATAGAGCAGCGCCCCACGGGGAGGTTTGATACCCATTTTGACAAAACTGTCCGGCTCTCTGATCGCCGCAATGAGGTTGTCGTGCAACGTGCGCTTTGCCTCGTATAGGCC
>JANWHJ010000080.1 GCA_025450475.1 Nitrososphaera sp. | reverse complement strand
TTCTGACATTATTGTCTGGAAAATATCGGTCACAAGATTTTTCATTTCTTGACGGATTTCTGCTTGCTTCTTTTCTGAACCATCTTGCCGGCTACCGCGTTTATCGCTTGGGATTTCTTGACGCCTTCCTTTTTCGCCACCATGATGTAGCCGGACCTTACAAACGATCTCCTCGGGAACCTTGCCTCACCATTCATCTCCTGATCCGAGAACTGGAAGCCGGCAGCTCTCGCCGCTTCTGCAAGCTCCTGCACCGTCGGGTCAAAGACTGCTTGCTCGCGGTTCACCTTGCGCCCCTGCCGCCTCTTAAGGTTCTTGTTAAAGTAGTCAAGCCAGAGCACGAGGTGTTCATAGTCTTTCAAGTTTCAATGCCCGGATGTTTCTAGACTTTAATAAACAATGTTGAGGGCTCTGCAGGTGACTTTCGCCGCGCAAGCCGGTGAAAGGTTCCATGTGAGCCAAGACCCTCTGTAGCCTTTGCCGCTCTCGAGCGTGCATGTTGTCTCTAGCGCCTTGCGGTTATTTTTGATGCCTGGGAACTCCGTCTGTGGTAAGTCCCGATGCCGCCCTTCATCCCGGTCGAAGGATTGTCCAGTTCGCCGGCCAACATGCCTGCATACTTTTGAACCTTAACTAACTCAGTAGAATGCACCGATTGTGGTTCAAATAACTAGTGTCCTCAAACCTGGCAAGTTTTCCTTCTTCATTGTTAATCATTCTTGGGCAGACTGACCTACACTATCCTGAGGTCTACCTTCAGCAAGAGTCTACCTTGTTAATGCGAGTTGAGTCTCTACCGACGCAGGCTTGCATTGAAAGTCTAGTAAGAGGGCAAGCCACCAAACGATACTCCAAAAAAAAGGAGAATTATCAAAGAACTAAGAATCCTTGGTTGCTGCATCTATCAGAACGGCGTTTACTACTCCATCTTGCCCCGGGCGTGAAACCACTGTAGCTGTCCCGCTTTCAGTCTCGATTACAGCACCCTTGCTGATCACGCCTCTCCTTTCATAGTCTCTATTCGCAGGATTCTTGATTACCTTCAGGATCTTGGACTTTGTAACCTTTTTTGCTTTCTTGCTAATCACGTTGGCAAATTCGGCGCTCTTGAACGCGGCCTTGATATTGTCACCTCTTACCCTTCTGGCAACGATATGGGTGACGCCGACTACAGCTTCATTTGGATACCTATCAATCTCGAACTTGCGTCTTCCCCTCATTGCAACCTTGCGACCGCCAGTCAGCTTGCGCCCAGCAAGGTTTTCTATCGATTTTCGCATAGCAGTGAAGTACGTAATTTCCCACTCTAATTAAGACTTTTCTGGGGATTGAGGGAGCTTGCCGGGCGCGGAGAGGGAGGCGACTGCTGGCTGCTTGTTGCCACAAGACTTCTCTTCATCGCGTTCAGATCGGAAATACCAAAATAGTTTTGGAATTTTGTAGACGTGCGATAAACCTTCAGCCTGCCAAGGTTTTCGTGCTCTACGAACTGCAGCTGCTCTAGTATCTTGACATGCGAATAGACTTGGCTCCCCCTGATTTGAACTAGCCTCTTTGATGTCACGGGTTGTTCATACGCGATGTAGGAGAGTGTCTTAAGTGCCGCTGATGGTATCAAAGGATGCTGAGCGAATTTGCGTACAAGCGGCGTGTATTCAGGTCTGAGCTGGAACACGTATGTGCCGTCTTCAAGCCGCGTTATCTCTATGGCTTTGAATGTGGCTTGGGTTTTCTTGGCAAGATCGTTTACAACTCTCAGGGTTTTTTCCTTGGAATTTGTGCCAGAGGCCCTTATCAGTTCATCAATTGACAGTGGCCTGCCGGCAGAGTAGAGCGCCGCTTCAATCCTCGCCGCGATTTCTTCTTCTGGGAACGATTCGCGCAAGTTGACAATAATGGAACAGCCGCATTATTTATTGCTGCTGTTGCTTGACAAAGGTTATCTTGATGTCGTCTACGTCTTCCTGTTGGTCCAGCTCTACCTTGCCCTTCGTCGCAAGGTACAGCATTGCAATAAAACACCTTGCGGTTTCCACCGGTTCCATCCTAACGACAAGCGTCCTGAACATCAGTATGCCGTCCGCGCTCACGATGTCAAGGATGACATCTTCGTAGCGCTGAATTATTTGCTCAAATTTGACAAGATATTGGTCAAAGTCAAAGCCTTGGACCGGTTCCAGCTCTACCTGCTTTTTCCTAGGTCGAGGGTTTGCAAGCTCAATTATCATGTTTTCCAGCATTTGGAGTAGGTCATCCACCGAAACTGGGTACGTAGACTCGATCCTGAAGGGGAGCTCTACAGGATTTAGCTGCGCTATAGGCAGCTGGCTGCCTGGATCATCCAGCCCCTTCCTCTGCATCGCGATTTTTTCAAGCGCAAAGATGCTCTCCACCTTTAGGCGGTATATCATTGACGATGATACAGCTGCAATACCGCAAATGCGTAGGTCTTTGTTACCGGTCGCATTGATGAGCCGCAGAAACGTTTCAAGCAGGAGGGCAACATCTATGTTCCAGATGTCCTTTCTCACCATGAGTGAAGGGTTGAACAGGATGTTCAGCGGAGGCTGGGCTATAGACTTTTTAGTGTCCGGCCTTACTTGTTCCTCGGCCAATCCTGCCCCACTTCTTCGAGTCGCAATATAATACTTGTTTGTAAAGTAAATTTACTTTTCAGCTCATCATTCGGTTCGACCGTTTCTTGTGAATAAGGCCGTTCGGAGGGAATTCCGGTTGCTTCACCTCTTCGAACTAATCGCTTACTTTTCAGATTTCTTGTTTGCGTGCTTACTTTTCCTTCATGGAGAGGCTTCACAGACGTTGCCGCTAGAGTTGTGATATCTTAGGCGACATATTTGGGATCCCTGAATTTCATAGGAACCGAGCAAAGGAGATGAGAGATGGAAGCTGCTATCCGGGTCCATGGCGCAATGTGATGACGAGAAAATCGTCGTCGTGTTTTGAGGCCAGAACACTTTCGACTACGTCCGGTGAGACCTGACCGGCAGGGTGTTTGCCAAGTATATTGCCAAGCAAAGCACAAAGGGTCGATAGAAGGGCGTTTACAGCAATGCAGTAGATTTATTTTGTTCTTTGACTACAACTGCACGTAAATGGCGAGGAAGCAGACCAGTCGCATAATCACCATCGGCGGCATTGTCGTAATTATGACCTTGGTTGCGTTCATGGTCTTCTTGCAGGTGGAGGCGTCAAGGAACAACGGCTACAAGCGCGCCTTTGAGCAAATAGTCATCGACACCAACGCACTCACCCAGCAGTATCAGGCAGAGGAGGGGAGGTGGCTTGCCAAAAAATACGACAATAGCACAATGATAGCAGTCATTGACCAGTACATCCCAAGGTACCAGGGTCTGGTGGACAGGGCGGAGGCCCTTGACACGCCCGAGCGATATACAGCGGCGCACGGCTACCTCGTGAGCGCCATCGATTCTGAAAAGAAGAGCAATGAGCACTTTCGTAACTATCTCGTTACCGGCGACCAAGAAGAATACGACGAGTCTTCGTATATGCTGAGCAAGTCCCTTGCAGACAGCGCCAACGCAGACGCGGCGATAGTGGCCGCCGGCTAATGTCTACCTTTTAATTAAGGTCTACAAGATGTCGTTATGCTGGGCCCATAGTTCAGCTTGGATAGAATGGCTGCCTGCGAAGCAGTTGGTCGAGGGTTCGAGTCCCTCTGGGCCCGCTAAAATTATCAGTCGCAGGTAGGCCAGATTAAGAGGCGGGGTTTACCTCCACGTTCTAATATCGGAATTGCGGCGGCTCCTGTCTTTTCTCCAGCCATACGACTGGTTTCCACGGTTCTGCCGGGTGTAGCCGACATGCATGGCAGGGACATCAATCCCCTTCGCTTCGTTCAGCCTGTTGATTGGAAGCTTTGTCTGCTTGAGTATTCTCGAGAATTCTCCGAACCTGTCGGGAGTCACAAGCGATGTGGCCTTGCCTTCCCCACCTGCCCTTGCGGTCCTGCCGATCCGGTGAAAGTATGTTTCAGGCTCATTCGGGACATCATAGTTTATTACATGACCCACTGCAGGAACGTCGATTCCCCTTGCAGCTATGTCCGTAGCTACCAGTACGTTGTCAGCACCTTTTCTGAACCGGTACATCACATTATCCCTCTCTTTCTGAGATAGATCGCCGTGGATTGCAGATACGCGGAATCCAGAACTTTTCAGGTTAGACGCTAGCTTGTCTACCCTGTGCTTCGTCGCGGCAAACACTATTGCCTGCTGCTGTGCCTGATGCTTGTGTTCGCGGATAATGTCGATCAGCTGGCCGAATTTTTGCTGCTCTTTTACAAGTAAGTATGACTGGTCGATTTTGTCAAGGCCTACTTCCTGCCTATTCAGCCTTATCTCGTGGATACTCCCTTCGCGCATGTGGCTCTTAGCAAGCCGGAGGATCTCCTGTGACATTGTCGCCGAGAAGAGTAGGGTTTGCCTGTCTTTTGTGCCGGTCTTGCCTATTTTCGACAGAATGAATTCAATGTCCTCTATGAAGCCCATGTCAAGCATCCTGTCAGCCTCGTCAAGGATGACACACTTGACAGTGTCTAGCCTTACCGTGCCCCTCTCCATGTGATCGATCAGCCTTCCCGGCGTGGCGACCACTATCTGGGCTCCCTTCTTTATCAGGCCGGCTTGGAGGCCAAAGCTCTGGCCGCCGTAAATTGAAACGGTCCATATCTGCATTTGTTTTGAAAACCTCATGAACTCGTTTGTCACTTGCATAGCCAACTCCCTTGTAGGAACGAGAACTAAGGTCTGCATAGACCTGATATTACTCCTAATTCTTGTAAGTACGGGCAACGCAAAGGCCGCCGTCTTGCCGGTCCCCGTGTGTGCCTGCCCTATGACGTCTTTGCCCTGAAGGATTAGTGGAATCGCGGCCTCCTGTATCGGGAAAGGCTTTTCAAATCCGTTCTCCATAAGCGCTTTCTGGACCCTATCGTCTAACTCCAGATCTTTAAACGTGGTCGCCGACTGTGTGGATTCATCTACTGTCATCTTATCTTTTCACTATTTTCTGATACAAAAGCTGCGGACATATGTTATGTGACAGACCCTGCCGAAGTCTCTGTACCTGTTGCATCAGGTTCACGCTCAGTTATAAACCGTGGCAATTCAGCCGGTCCAGTTTCTTGCATGCCTTGCAGAAATTAAAATCAGCTACTTATCCGGCTATGTCGCCTTTCTACTGTGATTCAGATCATGGAAAGACGGAGAAACAGCGGAAATCTATTTAAGAGATGCCAAGAATTCATGTCGAGGAAATGGTCAAGGCATCACGAATAGCGGTCAAGACGCTCACGATTAACAAAAGCAGAGATATCATAGTCGACAAGCTTCTAAAGCAGTGCGAAGAAGGCGCTCATTCTAGATGTACCGGTTGGGCTGTCTTGAAGAAAGAGATTTCCCCAATTGATGCAAATTATTTTCTAAAATGTGCGTGCACGTGCCATCACAACAAGCGGCACCAGACGAGAAAGCAGAACGTAAGGAAAAATAGGAAAATGAAGAAAAAACCTGAGAAGAGAAAAAAGAGCAAAAAGGGGAATAAGAGATCTAAGAAGCGTTAGGCTTTTTGGCTTGTTTGGGGTATGAAATAAGCTATCGATTTTTCGGAATGTGAATCGCGAGCATGATCTTTTCCTTGAATTCTGCGTTTTAGACGAAGTTAGCTTATCCTGTCAGGTTGACATTTTGTTCACGTATGGGGTGTTTTTCTATCTTGAGCAGTTGCTCATAGTCTAACCTTGAGACGATCACTAGCCTTCAGGAAAAGAATCACAAAGAATAATAGCAATAGCTCGTAGGGCGGCTGACGTAGCGCTCCACATCTTGGACTTTTTTCTTGCGTGTGGTTGTGCAAGCTTTTTCCGCGGTCTTGACTATTTTGGACTTGTCTGTCTGTCGATCATAAGAATAAAGTGGTACCCTAGCTGTGGCTGAAACACATGCCCCCATTGCATCGATATCTTATTCCTAAGCAGGCGTCCCGTCAGACTTGAATTTCTTGATTCTCTTTCCTCCGTCGCCCGAGCTGCCAGCCGAATGTGATTCAGGTTCGATGTGGTCTTCAGACCCGTG
>JANWHJ010000079.1 GCA_025450475.1 Nitrososphaera sp. | reverse complement strand
TCCTGCCATGCCGTGGAATAAAGGCGACCTTTACTCCCGTGTATTCGCCTATCGTCACGAGGTCGGAAGGCTCACCGTACGGCGTGTGAACCTTGATCTCGCGCTTGCCGCTCAAAAGACCAGGGTCGTAGACGCCGGTGCCACCAATGATGCCGATATCAGCGCTATTCGCCATGGTAAGTCACTAATGATTGGACCTTGTAGCCCATATTGCGGAGCCTGTCAGCGCCATGCAAGTCCGATAATTCGATAATGAATGCAAAGCCTGAGACCTTGCCGCCGATTTCTTCTATCAATTGCGCTGCAGCAACCGCAGTGCCACCGGTGGCTATCAAATCGTCGGCGATCAAAATGTTTTCACCTTTTTTTATCGCGGTTTCCTGCAGCTCCATTATCGCGCTGCCGTACTCGATGTCGTAGGACTTTTTCAAGGTCTTGCCCGGCAGCTTGCCCGCCTTGCGGACCATTACCACACCCTTACCGAACCTTAACGCGAGCGCGGTCGCTATGACAAAGCCTCTCGACTCGATGCCTGCAACTGCGGCCACCTTTGCGTTACCATATGTGCGGTAGAACTCATCGGCTATGTAATTGAGAGCGTCGTTTCTCTTGAAGACCGGGTTGACATCACGGAATAGGATGCCAGGCTTTGGAAAATCAGGATAGTCGGCTACAATATCGCGCAGGTCGAACTGCTTGGCCTTTGCCACGCAAATAAACCATATTCTTGCTGTAAAAAAGATTGCGAAGCTGTATGCTTTATACGCTCGTGCCGCGTATAATTAGCAATGCCGACAGAGGAACAGGCACAGTTCCGCGATAAGGTTGCAGGGCTGAAGGACTTTAATCAGGCATTCGAATTGGTCAAGTCAGTCGTCCTGCAAAAGTTCCGGATGCACAGGGCGGGGCTGAGTCTCATCTTGCAGATGATGCCAAGCAACCTTGGCGCGTACCACATGCTGGGCTCTAACGCGATAGTGATGAATAGCTATCTCCTGGCGGCCGTACAGAAAATTGCCGGCTCTGTCAAGGAGTACAACTCATACCTGTTCATGGTGCTTGCGCATGAGTACCTCCACAGCCTCGGCATTGTCGATGAAAACACGGTGCGCCAGATGACCTTCGAACTGTGTAATTGGATGCTGGGAGACGACCACACGGCTACCAGAATGGCAAAGGAAGACCCCTCAACCATATACCCTGAATTGAGATCAATGATGCAGTCGCAGTTTAGCAGGGACTTTCAGGTTGTCAGGAACTTTGATAAGACGAACCAGACGTACATACAGTAATTGTCTCTCTAAATCATGTAAAATTCATAAGAAAAGCAACAGCTTTTTTACCAAATTCTAGCTAAGAAAATATAAATAACATTCGAGTGCTAGTACTTTCGCACACATGCCAATAAAGAACGGGGCAGAGTATATTCAGAGCCTCCGGGGCAGGAAGCTAAAGATCTACTTATTTGGAGAGCTCGTAAAAGAGCCGGTCGACCATCCAATGATCCGACCATCGATTAATGCGGTTGCAGAGACCTATGATCTGGCAAATGAAGAGCCAACACTTGCGTCAGTAAAGTCTTCACTGACAGGCATCGATGTCAACAGGTTTCTACACATTGCCGAAAGCGCGAAGGACCTAGTGGACCAGAACAGGATGCAAAGAAAGCTCGGCCAGCTAACTGGCACGTGCTTCCAACGCTGTGTAGGAATGGACGCGCTCAACTCGTTATATTCAACTACTTTTGAAATGGACGGAAAGCACGGTACCGAATACCACAAGCGCCTGATAGAGTTCATTAAAGAGATGCAGCGCGACAACCTAGTGATTGGCGGCGCAATGACTGACGTAAAGGGCGACCGCAGCCTTTCACCGTCGCAGCAGGAAGACCCAGACATGTTTGTGCACATCACAAAGCGCGACAGCAAGGGAGTCTATATTACGGGCGCAAAGGCACACCAGACAGGTTGCATCAACTCGCACTGGATCCTGGTCATGCCCACGATGAGGCTGAAAGCAGAGGACAAGGAATACGCAATAGTAGGCGCGGTACGGGTGGATGCACCAGGCATCACCTACGTGTACGGCAGGCAGTCTTGTGACACTAGGAGTATGGAGGGCGGTGAAATCGACGCCGGCAACGTGATGTATTCAGGCCAGGAGGCCATGATAATTTTCAAAGACGTGTTCATTCCAAATGAGATGATATTCATGGACGGCGAATATGAATACGCTGCCATGCTTGTTGAACGCTTCACCTGCTATCATAGGCGGAGCTATGTCTGTAAGACCGGCCTTGGTGACGCCCTGATAGGTGCGGCCGCGGCGATAGCTGACTACAACGGCGTCGCAAACGCATCGCACATTAAGGACAAGTTGGTCGAAATGACGCATCTCAACGAAACGATATTTGCTGCAGGAATCGCCTCTTCGTACCGTTCACACCAGACGTCGTCCGGCAACTGGCAGAACGACGACATGCTAGCAAACGTCTGCAAACATAACGTCACGAGGTTCCCATATGAAATAGGCAGGCTTGCGCAGGACATTGCCGGCGGTCTTATGGTCACGATGCCTTCGGAGAAGGACTTCCGCAGCCCGGAGATCGGCCCGCTGCTTGAAAAATACCTGAAGGGCAGAAAAGGCGTATCAACAGAGAACAGGATGAGGGTGCTCCGGCTGATTGAAAACATGACACTTGGAAGGAACGCCGTCGGCTACTTGACAGAGTCGATGCACGGTGCAGGCTCCCCCCAGGCGCAGAGGATCCAGATCGCGCGTCAGATGCAGCTGGAGTACAAAAAGAAAGTCGCAAAGAGGCTCGCCAGAGTCAAGGAAGGCGAAGCCGCAGAGAGCGTGCCCGAGTCTACAGAGTACTTCGATAGCATATTTGGTGCAAAGCATGCCAAAAAGAAATCCTAGGCTGAATATCGCTAGCGATTTCTATCTATTTCTTTGACTGCCACTACGCCTTCAAAAAGGGTTATCTATCGGTGCAGTCATAATTACTGATGACTTACACTCCGGGGTTATGTTGATTGAAATTAAACGAGTCTCAGATTGAGGATCTCACGGGAAAAGTTTTTCGCACTATAATCAGCAACGGCAAGGACGGCATACTGCAGTCCGAGCTGTGGAAGGAGCTGGACCTGACAAGCCGCGACGGATCACGCATGGCTATTCGCCTCGAAAAGCGTTCGCTTATCCGGCGTGAAAAAATTCTCGAAAGCGGCAGGTGGACCTACAAACTTTATGCCGTCAAACTTCCTGTCGAGACTGCGAGCATTGATGCGGCGCCCTGTTTGACGTGTCCTGTTGAACACATGTGCTCACTCGACGGCTCGTACAGCCCAACGAGCTGCAATTTGATTGAAGACTGGCTCATCAACTCATTTAACGCCAACGTAAATCAGAAGCCGCAAAAAGCCCCTGCCAAGAAATGAGACTTGCTGACGCGCGTAAAGACCAGTATCGCCGTCTGGCAAAGGACCGAGGATATCGGGCAAGGTCGGCTTTCAAATTATTGCAACTGAACGATTCTTACCACATTCTCAAAAGGGGAAGCAAGGTTGTCGACTTGGGGTGTGCCCCGGGTGGTTGGCTACAAGTTGCAGCAAAAGAAGTGGGTTCCACAGGCAAGGTGATTGGCATAGATCTGAAATCTGTCGAGCCTGTCGCCGGCGCGGCCGTGCTGCAAGGTAATATCGAGGAACCAAGCACGCTAAAGGAAATCGCCGACATACTGGGGGGAATCAAGGCCGATGTCGTTCTTTCTGACCTGGCGCCAAACGTGAGCGGCGTATGGGACATTGACCACGCGCGGCAGATCTCGCTTTCGACGATCGCGTTCGACCTTGCCCGGCAAACCCTTAGAATAGGAGGGAACGCTGTGTTCAAGGTGTTCGAGGGCGAGATGCTAAACGAGTTCCGGGTTCAATTGAGGAAGAGCTTTGCCAGGGTGCTTCTCAGCAAGCCCTCGGCAAGTAGGCAGCAGAGCAGCGAACTCTATATGGTCTGCCTCGACTTCAAGTCCTAGGGTTATCGCTGGAGCGAGTATCCCGGTAGTGTGTTCTAACACAATGACTAGGTAATTTCGAGCGATTTCCTTAATACGGTGTGAATTGGTCTTGCATTAACATGTACGATACCAAATCCGAACGCAAAATCCTCAACTTCACGATGACCTTGCTGGCCACGGCTACATTGCTAGTAGCTTCGGCATCCATGGTCATGACCAATGGTACTGCATATGCTCTGCCTTCAAAATTCAATGTAGAAATTACTTCCCATGATGACGGAAGCAAAGTTCCCACGGGAAAGCTGACGATTTCAGGAACATCTACCGATGATGGTACCTCAAAAACAGAAGACTGTGAAGTGTACGTGGATTGGAACGACATGAAACCCTATCAGGAAGTTACACCGACTGGCCCAGGTGGAAGCGACGACTATTCGACTTGGAAGTTTACATATACCTCTAACTACCACCTAATTGTGAAAGGAGACAATAATGAACTCACAGCCAAGTTCTATTGTCAAGACGATGACTCGCTTGGAGTCGATTGGGACACAATAAATGTTGTGGGCGCGAAGCATAAAGAAAACCAGCATCACTGAGTGTTGGATGGAATCATTCGCTAATAAGTTCTCGAGGGGGCATCTCCTCTTTTTTTAGTTTCTAGCATTCTCACGTCTTTAGCCGAGTACCATTCGGCGTCAACAGTATCTTAGAGTAGGTTTTTTTAGTCTCAAGAATAATACAAGAGTTAAAGAGATTCATGAGATTTTTCAAATACATTAATTCCGCTTATCAAAGAGTGGATTAAATTAATTAACCCGCAAACAATTCTACAAAGTACTGACAGCGAAGATGCCGCATTCCAATTTTGAGAAGACCGTCCCAGCCGGCTCGAAGACCACAAGCCCCTCAAAGGAGGTCACGCACAGCAAGATTCTCGTGCTGTGCATAGATAGGGACGACGACATTGGCACAAAGGGCGGTATTGAGACTCCGATTGTCGGGCGGGACGCCTGCATCAACGCAGGCACGAGACTGGCGATCGAGGACCCGGAGGATGCTGACTCGAACGCAATTTTTGGAGCTGTCAAGCATTATGAGGAACTTGTGAGCAAGGGCTACACCGTCGAAGTTGCGGTAGTGGCCGGCAAGTTCAACAGGGGTGTCGAGGCCGATGAGAAGATCAGCCTAGAAGTAAAGAGCATCCTTGAGAAATATAATGCCGATGGTGCTGTCATTGTTTCTGACGGCGAGGACGACGAGACAGTGCTGCCAGTCATCCAGTCACGAGTGCCTGTCATCTCGGTACAGCGCGTCATAATCCGACACAGCAGGAGCGTCGAATACTCGTACGCGGTGCTGGGCAGATATCTGAAAATGCTCGTTTATGATTCGCAGTATTCAAAGTTCTTCCTTGGCGTACCAGGCGTACTCTTGACAGCCGGAGCGCTGGCAGTCATTTTCGACGCCGGCAAGTGGATCACGGCTATTATACTTGCGATCCTCGGCGGCGCCTTTATTGTCAGGGCGTTTGACATAGACAAGACGGTGAGCTCGTTTGGGAGGCTGACGCCCACCTCATTCATCAAGATATTCTCTGTTATTGCCGGCGTGCTCATCATACTTGCCGCCATTGCAAATGGCATCTCCAGCATACCCACAAATATGCTCTGGCCTGAGATGGGCGTGCTCGACGTCCTCGGGAATAGAGTCATCGTAGGCAGCTTTACTACAGGGACTGTAACGCTTCTTTGGATAGGGATAGCGACAATCCTCGGGGGCTTTTTGCTCAGCGACTGGTTCAGGGGGAGCGCAAGGACAATGTCGGACATATTGCGGCTGGTGGTGCTCGCGCTACTTTACATCCCAGTGCTCCAATTCACCTCCGTGCTCACAGAGGGCACGAACCCGTTCTCACTAATCTCGTCGCTCTTGATAGGTCTTGCAGTGTCACTTGTAGCCGCAACATTCCTGTACCAGTATTTCAGGAACAAAAAGGGCGGCGAAGTGCTGAAACACTAGGTGAAAGAATGCCGCAGCACGGAGACTATGACCCTCAGCAGCAAAAGTGGTATTGTAGCTACTGGATGGCGCAGGAAGAATGGCTCGACATACACGACTACGCGCCGCCCACGCTTCAGAAGGAAGATGGTCGCGCTGACGAAGAAGATGAAGAATGAGGTTGCAAAAAACTTACAAACAACCTGGACAATCTCAAACTATTGGTAGACGAGCGGTCCGCTGGTGCAGTGGTGTTTTACCTCGAAGGCAAGACAGAGCCGGAATATCTATTATTGCACTATACTGCAGGCCACTGGGACTTTGCAAAGGGCAACATTGAGGCCGGCGAGAATGAAATGCAGGCCGCCACCCGAGAGATCCGGGAGGAGACCGGCATCACTGACGTCGAGTTCCTCGGCGGCTTCCGCATGAAGATCGATTACAAGTACCGTCACGACAGGAGGCTAGTCTTGAAAGAGGTTGTGCTCTTCCTTGCCCGGACGCACACACGCCAGGTAACACTTTCGCACGAGCACATTGGGTTTGCGTGGAGGAATTTCGACGATGCGATGGAACATCTGACTTATTCCAACGCCAAGAACCAGCTGTCAGCTGCAAAAGATTATATACACAAGCGGACACTAGCGTACATATAAACTGTTATCT
>JANWHJ010000078.1 GCA_025450475.1 Nitrososphaera sp. | reverse complement strand
GCTCTGCACGTCTGTCGGTATTGCAGGTACGGCTAGCGCTAGCACGAGCAAAAGTGGTAGCCCGAAATTGCTTTGCAATGCCCCCACACTTTACTCACTCAATAGATACTCCCAAGAATCATAATGGTTATGAAGGCTATCTCTAGAGGTTCTTACTATCCAAGCTTTCTATGTAAGTATGTGTCCTTCATCCTGCTCAACCCCAGGACCAGAAATACCACAGCGACGATAGCAATGGCTGCCTGCACTGCAGACACAGCTAGCCGGCCGGCAGGCAGAATCGCCTCTAGTGGCGCGACAAAGATAATCAGAAACGCCGCGACGGCAAGTATCATCGCCCACATCGCAGCTATGAATAGCACTAGACCGCCAAGCCCCATCATCCCAACCCCATGACAAAGTACTGGATGATGATCGAAGCAAATGCCAAAAGAGCTGTAAACCCAGCGAGCTTGAATATCTTATTGGCCACCTCTTTTTCGCTGAGGGGCCCGTCTACAACTATCAGTCGCACCAACGTAGCCGGCGCTTTCCGGTCCATGGACGCGGCTAGCTTGAAGTCATCCGTTAGAATGGTTGGCCGCACCTTGACCTGCCGGTGCTCCACTATGCGCTTGACGCTTGCAAGGAACAGGAACGAGTTCATGACGGCAGGCAAGAGCGCAATGATTCCGATTATTTCAGAGCTACCAGCGATTGCCAGCGCGCCATACAGGGCGCCAAGCAGCAGGGTTCCAGAGTCACCGGGGAATATCTTGCTCGGAAACCTGTGGGACCTGTAGAACGCAAGTGCCGCGAACAAAAGAGGCAGAGCTGCAAGGAACACTTCGTGGCTGCCGAAAATCGCAATGCTCGTCAAAAGAGGGATCGTCGCGATCATGATAAAGCCGCTCGCCACTCCGTTTAGCACATCTATGGAGTTGATGGTGTTGCCGGCGATCGGGATGATGACGAATATTAAAGGGACGTATAGTAGTGGAATGAACACACTGCCAAATACGAGATTGAGTGAGTCCCCGTGCACTCCTCCAACTAGAACATCTAGCACCACGATCGGGACAGCGGCCGCAAGGAGCGCAACAGGCTTAAACAAACCGGGCATTACCTTGCTATCGTCGATATAGCCCACAATGAAAGCTATCGTTGTAGAGAGCAGAACAGCAAGCACGGCGGTGTTCATTGTCAACAGATAGAGGGTAATCTCTGCGGCTGCGATGCCGGCCATTATCACCGGCCCCGCTGGCCGCGGGATCATGGGCTTGTCTCGCTTGTGAGCGTCGGGAACCATCATCCCCTTTGCCGTCAGCGAACGGATGGCAGCAGGCATCAAGAGCAAGATGGCAAAGAATGAGATGGTTGAAACGGCCGCGCCATATATTATCAGGTCAACGACATCCAGCACTTGTTATTGCTGCCCCAACTTCTTCTTTAATTGATCCTTCAGCTTTTCTGCTACAGTATGCCCAATCTTTGGTATGCTAGCGAGCTCTTTTTGTGGAGCACTAGCAATCTTACTGGCGTCTGTCAGGCCAGCTGCATAAAGCGTCCTTGCCCTCACCCGGCCGATGCCCTCCAGAGCAACAAGCGGTAGCAGCTCCTCTTTCACGCCGTACTTTATTCTGGTACGAAGGTAATAAAGTTCTGGTAGAAGGTCCTCTCGTCTCAACAGCTTGGCGACCTCATATAAAGAATGGGCAAGCCACTCCCCCATCTCTGCCATCCTATGCATGTCGCCCGGCTCGATACCCATCCTATCGTTCAATGTCTTGTCGGCTGTCTCTTCAATCCACTGGCAGAGCGCCCAGAAGCTGCGGGAACAATCGTACTCGCTAATCTGGTACAATAGCTCGCCGCCCCGGTTCTCTATCAACAGACCCAGCTCGTCGTGATCCTTTTTGCGGAGCTTCAGATTGGGAAAGAAATCAGCGCTCGTCGTTATCAGGTGCAAAAAACCAAGGGTGTGTCTGCCAGGTACGCGCTCTACGCGCTCCAGCGCGTCCCTGAACGCTACGGCGGTAGCAGGGTTGATGTATAGGAGCGACGTTCGCCTGCCAAACTCTGTCGCGACGTAGCGATCATTCTTTGACTTTATTAGACCTTCCTGCTTCAGGTAGTCGAGCGCAGACTCTACCTTGAACTCCACAGTCGCGCTGCGATATTGGCAAGCATAGAGCGTAGCGGCAAATAGCTCTTGGATCTCCGGTTTTTTCATGCCTGGCACTGTTGATATTGTTGAGAGCAGATGAAACCGTACTGAGCTGTCGTTCGAGAGCTGCGACCTCAGGGGCTCAGGGGTGCCAAGAACGTAGTGGTCGTAGAGTTCCTCTGCGTTCATGCCCGACTCGCTCACGATAATCGCTTCGCCAGAAGTGTCGTATTTCGGCCTGCCCGCCCTACCGCACAGCTGCTTGTACTCGAGCACGCTTATCGGAACGCTGCCACCATAGTCAGAGTCGTAGCGCATTACGCTTGCAATGACAACCCTCCTTGCCGGCAGGTTGACCCCGGCGGAAAGAGTAGGGGTAGCAGCTAAGAGCTTTATCACACCCTTCTTGAAAGAGTCCTCTACTATCTTCCTGCTTGACGGCCCAAGGCCGGCATGGTGGAACGCGACTCCCTTCCCGACCAGCTGCGCCAAGGTAATCGTGAGTTCAGTGTCGTCGCCTTTGTTGATGATCTCGGCTGACACCGTGGTGAGCAGCTCTTTCGTGGCCTTGTCTATACGCCGGTGGACTCCTTCAGCAGCCTTCGCTGCGAACGAAGCGGCCCTCTTCCTAGTCTCCGCAAAAATAAGCGCCTGTCCGCCACCGTCAAGAGAGTCGATGGCGAGGTCGACTGCAGACGACGCACCCGAGCTTTCAACGCGGAATTTCTTGCCGTCATTCATCCTGACGCTGCCGTACTCATAGACGCCCTCCACCAGCTTTGTTGGGCGCCAGCCGCTTTCCACTAGCTCGCAATCGAGCCACTCGGCTACTTCGTCTGAGTTGACCACAGTCGCGGATAGTGCGACTACCTGTGACTGTGAGTAGTGCTTGCGGATCTTTGTCAGCATCATTTCAAGCGTCGGACCCCTTTCCCGATCGCCAATCAAGTGCACTTCGTCTGACACGAAGAGCCCGACTTCGCCGAGCCACTCTGCATTGTGCCGAAAGAGCGTATCCATCTTTTCGTTCGTAAGTACGATTACATCGGCGCCGGCAAGCTCTTTTCCCGACGAGTCATAGTCGCTTGTAGCCAAAGCCACCCTGATCTTTCTTCCAAGGTCGAGTTTTTCAAGCACTTTCAAATCGTTGTGCTTTTCGCTTGCAAGGGCGCGGAGCGGCGTGAGGTAGATTGCTTTGCTCCCCTTTTCCACCGCATTGAGAATAGCCATCATTGCGATCAGCGTCTTGCCGCTGGCTGTCGGCGTAGTCACGAGCATGCTCCTGCCCTCTAATATGCCCTGTTCGAGCGCCATCTCCTGCGGAGGGTAGAGCGAAGAATAGCCAAGGTGTAGAAGAAGCGCTTTCAGCGGGCCGTCAGTAATGGCAGATGACACTTTAACAAGTAAAGCAGGTCCGCTATTTTAAAAATGCACTTAGGCCTTTGCCCAATAACCCGGCCTTCGTTCGAATATTTGGCCTTCTCGGTTGAATTTCTGGATGTACTTTTTCGCCTCTTCGTCGCTGAACTTGCCCGTCTTAACCAACTCCGCGACAAAGCTCTTTTCCTCGACATCGTTGTTTTCAGTGCCGGTAAGGCCCCTGAATACTTCCATGAACTGCTTTTCCTTTGAAACGACGCTCTGCGGCTTGCCGTAGAGCACGCCAAGGTCGGTCTAGAACGAGTTGAAGTCTACGCCCGCAGTCTACTTCATTATCTCCAACAAGTCGATTGCACTCGCACCATCTTCCGCCTCTACCTTGTCCTTCAGCAGCAGCCTTGCGCGGGCAGTCGCAAGCCTCACGAGGCCCTCAAGCTGCCTTGGAGTCACCGTTATCATGCCTTCCGACTCGACCTTTCTCATGTCCATGTAATAGCTGCGCACGATGTCGATTGCTTCAGGTGTGAGCATAGGTTCGCCCTGCTTTGAATATGATAGATACTTGCTAAAGAGGTCGATCTCGATCGCCGGTTTTGCTGCGTGCTCGGTGTCCTTGTGTATCTCCAATATGTGGCTTGCGATCAGGTTGTCCTTTTCCTTCTCCGGCATGTCTCTGACTATGAATATTAGGTCGAACCTTGTCAGTAATGGCACAGGCAGGTTGACATTTTCGGTGATGTTCTTGTAGGGGTCATACTTGCCGTACATCGGGTTTGCCGCCGACAAGATCGAAGTCCTCGCGTTGAGCGTCGCGACAATGCCCCCCTTTGCTACCGAGCACGTCTGCTGCTCCATGACTTCGTGTAATGCCGACCTATCTTCGGGCTTTATCTTGTCAAACTCGTCGATGCATACCAGGCCCTGGTCGCCCAGCACCACGGCGCCGGCTTCAAGCATCATTATGCCTGATTTGTCGCGTATCACCGCTGCCGTCAGGCCCGCTGCAGTAGAGCCCCTGCCGGAAGTATAGAGTCCCCTAGGCGCGATCTTTGCTGCAAATTTCAGCATCTCCGACTTTGCGGTACCCGGGTCGCCCACTAGGAGCACGTTGATATCGCCTCTCCTTGTAGAACCGTCATCGAGTTTTTTGGTGACCGAGCCAACTATCAGGAGTAGAATCGCTTCCTTGATAACCTCGTGGCCGTAAATGTGCGGCGCAAAAGAAGCGATCAGTTTTTCATAGGCGTCGGGCTTTGTTGCGATCATCCTTATCTGGCGCTCGTCTTCGGCGGTTATCGCTATTCTATCAACAGTCCTTGTGTCCTTGCTCCCTGCTCGGCCACCAAGGTACTCGATGTTGTTCCCTTCCATGCGTAGCCGGAAAAGACTCGTTTTGGCCTGCGGCGCCAGCTGCTCCTGCTCTATCCGGATAATGCCAGTGAGCATTATCCTGTCACCGGGGCGGCACTGGTCGACAAGGTCGCCCATTACTGTGACTTCGACGTAGTGCGGCAGTTGGCCCGCTGGTAGGTCTTCAGGTAGCTCTTGCAAGCGCACCATCTGAAAATCTATGAAGAGGCTGTTCTCCGGGTCCATCTCGAGCTCCCTTTCAGAACAAGCTTGGCACTTTTGTGGCTTTTTCAAGGCGAGACCCTTCAGCTGCGCTTCCGTCACCGTGTTGCAATTCGTGCAAATGTACGCCACTTTTCTTGCTAGCGGTTTGATCTCCGACGAGCGCACGACCATGCCAGAGACGCTTACTAACTTGTCTATCAGGTCGGCGTTTATTTCGCGAAGGCCCTTTTGCACAGTATAGTTACCTATTCTGACCCTGATCTTGGCACGAATTTCCTGCTCATAGTCGGGGTGGATCTCTCGCAGGACAGAGAGTACTGCTTCGTTGAAAGCAGCAAAGTATTCGTCAGGCTGGTGGGTTATCTCTTTTGCAAGGATTGGGCTGTAAGAGTCGAGATCGATGTAATCGACAACAAGAGAAGGTGTGCCTAGCGCCATCATGTTGTTTATCCTGTCAAAATACTTGTAATTACCATCGCGATCCTTGAAGGCTTTCAGGAATTTTTCAAGGTCATTTGCGAGTGCGGCCGCGGTCTGCTGCTCAGTCAAACTTCTTTAGCACTCCTTTCTTGAATTTAGTCGATGAGTGGTTTATCATGTTATAAAGCTCTTTTTCTTCCGCCGACAGCTTTGCTTCTAGCTCTGGTGACAAGGGCGACGCGGCCGCCAGCTTGACTATTTTCTCAAGCCGCGAGGCTACAAAGGTGTTCAACGAGACGATCAGGTTCTCGCGCTCCCTGTCCTTGAGCCCTTGAAGATGGTCGCTCACGCGGACGTAGAAGTCGACGTCGATGCCTGACAGGTCGTGGGGCTTTGCTATCCGCTCGCGGTTCATCGCCCGTGAGATGTAGCCGGCGGACTCTATTGACTGGACTTCAATCGCGCCTTGGTCTGCAAGGATCTTGGCGATCCAGCGCGTGAGGGATGACATGTCGCCTTCCTTAGCGTCGATGGCGATGCTTCCCACCGTCATCTTGACATCCTTCTTGTAGGTCACTCGGACTTCTTCTGCAAGGTAGCCCAGATGGTAGGCATTCTGCAGAGCTTCTGTTCTAGGCTCGGCCCGAGCATCCGCTGACATGTGGAGAGCAGCTAAGAGAGGTTCCTATTATATGTCATGCCGGGAGAGCTTTTGTTAAGCTTCAAGCTAGCTCGAGCTGTTATGGATAAATTTGAAATTAGCGAGGCAGCAAGCTATTAATGGTTTATTGACTTCACTGAAAATCGATTCACCATGTCGATCAAGAAAACCGATCTGGCAAACCTGATGTGGTCTGAAAAGTACAGGCCGAAAGAGCTTGTCGACGTGGTTGACCAAAAGGAGATAATCAAGGGTCTAAGCAACCTTGTCAAGAATCGTGAAGAAATTCCCCACATGCTTTTTGCCGGACCGGCCGGTGTTGGCAAGACCACCACCGCATTATGCATCGCGATGGAGCTCTTAGGAGATAACTGGAAGGATCACGTACTAGAGCTCAACGCGTCGGACGAGCGCGGCATCAAGATGGTAAGAGAGAAGGTTAAGGGGTTTACAGAATGGAGGGGCGCAACGGGGGAGCAGCAACTCAAGAACCTGTTCAAAATAATCATCCTTGATGAAGCAGATGAAATGACATCTGAGGCACAGACAGCACTTAGGGCAATGATAGAGAAGGGCTCGGAGATAACGCGCTTTATTCTGATTTGCAACTATTTGTCGCAGATAATTGAGCCGATACAGAGCAGGTGCGTCGTTTTCAGGTTCAAGCGCCTGCCGCAGGAAGACGTAATAAACCATCTTAGGATGATCTGTGAAAATGAAAAGGTGAAATTTGAAGAAAAGGCGCTCGGACAGATATACGACGCGACTGGCGGCGACATGCGGCATTCGATCAATATCATGCAGGCCGCAGCTGGCATGGGATCGGTGTCTTCTACCAACGTCGCCACTTCTCTTGGGCTTTCAGGCAGAGCGATAGTGGCAGAATTGTTGAAGCTGGCGCTGGCTGGCAAGTTCAATGAGGCCCGTGCAAAACTGCTGGAGCTGACACAGGTGTACGGTATGTCAGAGACGGATTTCATGAAGTACGCAAACCAGGAAGCGTACGAAATGAAGCTCGAAAAACCAGAGGAGTTTGCGGCGATAATGGCTGAGTACGATTATCGGCTCGCGGCCGGCGCGCACCCGGAAATTCAGTTGTCCGCGCTGCTTGCGCAGCTTGGAAAATTGGCTCCTAAGAAACAGTAGAACGCCTGAAGGCTTTGTAGTTCCAATACAGGTCGCTCAGCATGTCTTCGGGCCCGTCAGATTTTTCTGCCTTTCGTTCAGGAGTAAAGCTGACATGCGACTCTACTTGCTGGCACTGGCTACAGAAATACACCGACAGGGTCGTCTCCTTGTGTGCCATCCTCGGATGGCCGCAAGAATCACACGGCATGGTGTTTTTACGAATGGATGCGAGATAAGGCTTTGAGAGTAACGATTCATACATACAGCTAGAATTCTTCCTCAAATTCTTCGCCGCCTTCCTCTTCCTCTGCGTCTTCAAAGTCCTCTTCTAGCTCTTCGCGCTCTTCGGCGCTCTTGTAGGGAAGGTCGGCTTCACCGGGCACGCCGCATACCGGGCACTTGAACTCTATCGTCTGCCCTTCGAGGTCAAGAGGGAATTCTTTCGAGAAGACCTCGTCGCACTTGCTGCAAACAAGTGTAGTCTGGATGTTGTCCTGACTGAACTTGTGCGCCTGCACCCTGAAGGAGGTGTTTGCCAATTTATTTTCTTCGCTTACGTATAGGAAGGGTCCTTTTTTATAAGCGTTCTTGGCTCAAATAACCCACTATATAAGGCTCAGTTGCCCTTGATTCCTTGCGCTACCAAGATCGAGTAACAACCGAGGCCGCACTCTTCGCAGATTGGCTTCATGCTTTTTGGATCCGCGCTCCCTATGCAACAGGGCTGCTTTGTCCTCCCCATGTGGTCCAGCGACAATATGGCCCACGACGGGCAGTCGACTGGCGTTGTCCCGACACCGCCCCAGTTTCCCTTCATAAGTGACATCTGTTTGATGGGGTTCACGACAAAGTCAGGGTACTTTTTCTTCATGGCGATTATCTTGTCGACCACTTTGCTGCGCACTTCGCCAAACGGGAGCATCAGCGGATCGCCCTTGACAAATGGAGTATGGAACTGCACACCGATCTTGTTCACTTTGCCGTGCCACTCCTCCATCAAGTCTTCAACCGTCATATAGTTCTGGGAGTTTATGGTCATCGTTATCCAGATATCTTTCCAGGCAGGCTTGCCGTACATGCCCGACCCGGCGGTGTAGTCAAGTATGTTCTTTTTCGTCTTTGCGTACGCTCCTTTTCCGCGTATGGTATCGTGCACCTCCTCTGTACCGTCCAGCGACACCCAGTAAAAGTATAGCCCATCGTATTGTTTCAGAGGGAATGTGCCGTTTGTCACGATGCAGACCCTCTTGGGCATCTCTTTGCAAAAGAGCTCAATAATGTCCGGGCGCAGCGTGGGCTCGCCCCCGACAAGCGTGGTGACGAAAATATGCTGCTTGTTAAATTTCTCCTTAATTATTTTTCTCCAGTGCTCGACGGGCATGTCCTCCTCTTCCTTGCGGTTGAGCCACCAATAGCAGTGGGTACAGTGGAGGTTGCAGACGTTGTTGACGTCGACAGAGCCGTACATTGGCTGCTTGCTGTGAAATAGCCTATACGCCGCCATCTTTTTGAAAATGCTAATGTAAAATGGGAATTCGCGGGCAATGTCTGTTATGCCGCGGCCGTATATCAGGTCTACCATAGTTAGACATGTCCTTCTCTATTAATAAAGAGCTTGAAAATGTCTACAGCATGTCTTTTGCAGTTTTCCTGCTGTTAAAGTCTGCACGCGACTTTCTCGCCCCTTCAACTGCACTGTTGCGCCTAGGCTGAATTACTAGCACAAAGATTGAGCCCACAAGGTAGACCGCGAGCAGGATGACTTGAGCCACTATCGTCTCAAGTGTCGGGTGGATTCCGGTCATCGTCGCCGTGTTGATGTCAAGCCTCGGGACCGTGCCGATAAGGTGTGTTGTAGTAACGTAGCCGACTTCCTGGAACTCGCGGACAGCATTGCCGATGAATGCTATTGACATGTAGGCACCAATCCCCATTGTCAGACCAAAGAGCACGCGTAGCGGGAGCTTCTTGCCTAGCTTTCTCACTACGAATGTGACACCGGTTATGACTCCAAGTCCGGCGAAGAGCCCTGCAACAACGTACCACTCCATGTACTTCGCAAAAGAGAGCATGGCCTGGTAGAACAGCACGGTCTCGAATCCTTCCCGGTATACCGTGAAGAACGACAGCATGACAAACACCATTACGCTGCCGGTGGTTGTCGCCTTCCACACCTTTGCCTTAACAAATTCGATCCACTTTTTTGTCTCCACCTTGTTGAGAATCCAAAAGCTGACCCAGAAGAGCACTGCGACAGCGGAGACGCCCGCTATAGCCTCGATCAGCGCCTTGCTTGCGCCCGAAATGTCGATGATGAACTTGGCGATGAACCACGTCGCCGCGGTGGCGGCAAATGCGATCACGATTCCATAGTAAACGTGCTTTTTGAAGCGCTCGTTTCTAGATGCCTCCAGGTATGTTAGTATGGCGCCCACAATAAGTGCGGACTCCAGCCCTTCCCGAAATATTATGGAAAATGATGTTGAAAACGCGATTGCTGGCGCCAGAATTCCGGTGCCCGAGACCAGCCGCTCGGACTCATCAAGCCCGCGCCTGATTTCCACTATTTTCGCCTCCACCTGATCATATGCTGTGTGTGACTGGATCAAGTTGCGGAGCTCGGCAAACTTAATCTCCATATCAAGTGTAAAGTCAGGGTCTATTGGCCTTAATGGGATTTCGATATTTTCGTAGCTATTTAGATAGGCCGTTCGTGAAGTGAGGAGCGCGCCTTCCGAGTTGCCTTCCTTGTACATACGAAGCGTTTCGTCCAGCTTCATCCTTATCTGGTCAATGTCTGCCCTGACCGCGGTCTTGGCCGGATCCTCTGCCTCTCCGATGTCCCTCCGCTCGCCGGTGTAGGTGCCAAAGCCTGCGGCCAGCCCCTCAATGTTTGCAAAGCCGGCCGGCGCGCCAGAATCCGCGGGGAACGAATGATCATTTGCTAGCAATTCCTCCGCCTGATCAAGTTTGGTAAGGATAGTACTAACATGCTCTTCGATCGCCGCCGGCTGATCCTTATCTCTTATCATTTTCCTCAGTTCTTCTCGCATCTCGATCTCAATGGCTAGCATCAATTCTGGATCATG
>JANWHJ010000077.1 GCA_025450475.1 Nitrososphaera sp. | reverse complement strand
GAAGAGGCGCTAAAGAACTACCAAAAGATACTGAATGTTGACAAGCTGGATATAGAGGAAGTGCCAACCGAAAAGGTCAAGGTCGCTATGCTTATGCTCGAAGACACTAGAATCGAGCTCATGGAGCCGACATCTCCGGACAGCCCTATTTCAAAGTTTTTGGAAGAGCGCGGTGAAGGCATCCATCACATTGCAATCACTGCCGACGACATCGAAAAGGACGTGGCAAGGGCGTCTGCCAACGGTATGAGGATGCTAGGCGGACTGAGGAGTGGCTCGTACGGCCGGAAGATTACGTTCATACATCCCAAGTCGCTTCACGGCGTTCTGACAGAGTTTTGCGAAGCGGCTCCACCGAACGGCAAAGAAGAATAGGCACTATCCTGTTCTCTCAGGTATTGCACTGCAAACAGCTAGTCAGGCTGCTGACAGAAAGTGTGGAGCGGAACCGCGCGGACGCGTTATTGCTCTCTGGCGGGCTTGACAGTAGCATCCTGGCAAGCATACTCCCCCCTAAATATTCTGTAGCTGCCGGCTTTGGCGCAGGCGCGCCTGACCTTGCCTACGCGAGGCAGGTTGCAGAGAAATACAGCCGTCACCACGTCGAGGTCATTTTTGACCAAAACAGAATGGCAGAGCTTGTAGAGCAGGCAATACGAATATTCAAGACGTTCGACCCTATAGAGGTCAGGAATTCTGTTGTTGCACTTGCAGGCATTGAGCAGGCAAAAAAAGACGGCCACTTCACGATAATGACAGGGGACGGAGGCGACGAGCTATTCGCCGGATACAATTACCTAGTGCGTTACTATTCTGATCCGCAGAGGCTCGATTCAGAACTGCACCGACTCTGGCAGGTCATGCATTTTTCATCAAGGAAACTCGGCGAGCACCTTGGCATTAAAGTAAAGACACCTTTCCTAGACGAGGAGTTTGCGTTGTTTGCAAAGTCAATGGGAGTAAGGGATAAAGTGGGCGAGTATAGAGGCAGCAAGTGGGGCAAGTTCGTTCTGAGAAAATGTTTTGAAAATACGCTTGGCGACCTTTCTTGGAGGCCCAAGCTGGCACAAGAGCGTGGGGCGGCCACAGACAAATATCAAAATCATGTAGAAGCAATGATCGACGACCTGACCTTTACGAACAAGGCAAGGATAGCGAAGGAGCAAGACAAGGTCGCTATAAGGAGCAAGGAACACCTTAATTATTACGCGATTTTCCGGAGATATTTCCCGACGCCAAAAGAAGAAGATTGCGAGTCTCGCTGCCCGCAATGCCGCGGGTGCATGCCACCTGCAGGTAGGTTCTGCAGGACGTGCGGCGCCTTCCCCGTTACACCAGAATCACTTTGAATACTTTCGCGGCTTTTTTACAAAGATCCTCTTGCAGCCCTCGCAACAAAAGTAGTAGGTCTTGCCTTGATGTTCATGGTTCACAGCAAGATCTTGATCCATTTCAATTCCGCAGACGGGATCGACAGGCACACCTTCCAACGACGGATCTGCGTATTTAATTTTTTGCCATTGGCTGATTCTGTATGGATTTAGAGTTTGGCAAGGCAAAACTGACTGGTCAGTCAGTTATCCTTATTAGACGGCCATTGATTTCTATATAACGCTTGGCTAACAAGAATGCGGACGGAAGCGATACTTCTGTAGTTCTAAAGGTTGAAAAAATTGTCAAGGTATTCGAGTCCGCTGCTGGCAGGGTCGCCGCACTCCGTGGCATAGATCTTTCTATAAAGAAGGGGGAATTTGTCGCTATCGTTGGTCCCTCTGGCAGCGGCAAGTCAACATTGCTCAACATGATAGGTGCTCTTGACAGGCCCACGTCGGGAAGAGTTTTCATAAATGGCGTCGACGTTTTTTCTCTGAGCGATTCCGAGCTTGCCACAATGAGGAACCACCTTATCGGCTTCATCTTCCAGTCTTACAACCTGATAAACAGGACGACTGTCCTCAAGAACGTCGAGCTCCCGGCAATCTTGTCCGGCATGCAAGGCAGCAAAAAGGAGCAACGCGCAATGAAAATTCTCGATGTTCTCGGCATCAGTGAAAAGGCGCGCTTTAAGCCTAGCAGCCTGAGCGGTGGCCAGCAACAGAGGGTCGCGGTAGCGCGGGCGCTCATGAACGACCCGGCGATGATCCTTGCAGACGAGCCAACTGGCAACCTCGACACAAAGACTGGGCAGGAGGTATTTGACCTGCTAAAGATGCTTTCAAACAAGTTCAGACGTACCATAGTAATGGTAACGCACAATTCAGAGCTTGCAGAAGCCACCGACAGGGCGATATTCATCAGAGACGGCATGGTCGAAAAGGAGGTTGTGTACCACTAATGCGCGCGATAATAATTCTCGCGTTGATTGCAACCATAGGTCTGGACTTTGCACCATCCAGCGTGTATTCCCAAGAGCGCGGCCCATCCAGAGAGGAGATCATTGAAGGCAATTTTAGTGGTCCCGTGTATCTCGATTCATACTGGACGACGGATTCTAACGGCAACCTAACTGGCGCAGAAGTGGACGTCGGCCCCGGCGACGGCTCATCCACCTTAGCAGTCGTCCTGATCAACAGGGGCCCCTCGGACATTGCAGGAATTACCGGCCGCCTATCGCTCCCAGAGAATTTTCTGGCTACTGGCAAGTCAATCAACTCTCCTGCGATCGCGACCTACAACCAAATTGCAAAAGTTGGAAACCCGTTTGTCATTCTTTTTGACGTGGACGTGCTTAATTCAGCAAATGTCGGGGAATATACCGCCCGGCTTTCCCTAGATTATTCGAGGATCTTCGAGACAGGAACGCCGAGAAATGTAGAAATGAATGTTCCATTTAGAGTGACAGGCGACGTTGTCTTGACTTTGAGCAGGACGACCAGCAATGAAAACCAAAGCAGCACTCAGATTGCTGCCGGCAAGATTGAAGATTATTCATTTAGCGTGGCAAACAGCGGAACAGCTACAATAACAAGTGTCGTCGTAACTATGGAATCCAATTCCGAGTCTCTAGAGATCCTGGGAGAATCAAAATGGGATGTCCAGAGGATCGATAAAGACTCGAAGGTTGTGCTGGCCACCAGAGTCTTTGCAGCAAATGCACTGATCGGGAATCCGTCTTCGTTTGACTTGACAGTCGAATATTCATCGAACGGAAAATCAAACATCGAAAGGTTCACACTTGGAACCTACGTCGCAGGAGAAATCAGCATAAGGGCCTATGACATAGAGGTCAACTACATCGGAGGCACCCCCAACATTGTCGGCAACCTGTTGAACGAAGGCAACACCGTGGCGCTCTTCACCACCGTCGAGCTGGTCGGTGCGGAGAACTTGGTGTCGAGTCTACCCCCATCGCAGTACCTCGGCGATCTCGAGGAGAACTCACCTCTGCCTTTCAGCATCCCTGTAAGAATCGACGACAACAGCGAAGCAGGCGTCTACCCTGTTTCATTGCAGATAACGTACAAGGACAACCTCAGAGAGCTGCATGCACTTGACTTCTATTCCGAATTCGAATTTGTACCAGAGCAGCCTGCTGTTGAATCTGGGCAGGACAGCAGCATGATGACCCTGTCACTTGTAATCGGGGTTGGGGTAGCCGTGGCGATAGCCGGAGGCTTGGCATTCAGAAGGAGGAAAAAAACCTCCTTAAAGCACACAATCCAAGCTGGCAAGCAAGACGAAGATATTGAATCTGTCCTTGACAGCCACAACAAGAAAGACGATCGGAAATGAATGTAATCCAGATATTCTCGCTATCATTCGACGCATTAAGAGAGAGGAAGACCCGGTCGGCACTAACAGTTCTAATGGTAGTAGTCGGTAGCGCCCTAATGACTGCGCTAAACGGACTTGGAGCCGGCTTTGGGGCATTTATTAACGATCAGTTCAGCCAGCTCGCGCCAAATGTAATTTTCATATCGAGCGCCCAACAGGAAAATTCCGGTCCCTTCGGAGGAGGACCGCCGCCCGCACCAAAGATCACACTCAACGAGGCGGTTGTAAGCAGAATAAGTTCGCTCCCATTTGTCGACGAGGTGGTGCCGTCGTACCAGGCTCAGGTAACACTCGAATCAAGGGGTAGGTCCGAGGACACGACCGTGTTTTCTATCGACCCGCAAAAAATCTTTGTCATAGCTCCGACAGTCGAATTCGTGGAAGGCTCGACTATAAGGCAGAACGACCCGTCGGCGATAATTCTTTCAGATAGCGTGGCAAACCCGCCCGGCGATGATACTCCATTTGCAGTGGTTGGCCAGACGCTCAGGGTTAAGTATTCGTTCGTCAACGCCGACAACGGCAAGCAGGAAGAAAATTCGAAGAGCTTTGTGGTTAGTGGCATAATGGAGCCAACCGGCAACCCTACAATCGACAACGCAGTAATGTTTAACAGGATTTCTGGCAATGCATTGCTTGAAAAGGCCAACAAGTATGACACCCTACTAGTTGTCGCCCAGTCTGGAGAGCACGTGACTATAGTGGAGGGGGAAATAAGGAGTCTCTATGGCAACGACATTGGGATCACCACCGCCGCTGCAATACTTAAAACAATTCAAGAGTTCACGGCAGGTTTTACTTCATTTATCCTGAGCATCGCACTTGGTGCACTGCTTGTCGGGGGCGTGGGAATCATTACTACCCTCTACACCTCTGTGATGGAAAGGATCAGAGAGATCGGCACTATGAAAGCGATAGGAGCTCAGAAAGGCTTTATTCTCGCCCTGTTTCTCTCAGAAGCCCTGATAATAGGCGTCTTTGGGGCGACCCTCGGCCTGGGGCTTGGGATTGCGGGCGGCTTTGTGCTTGTGGCTGGCTTTGCAGGGCAGGACTCTGGTTCTTCTGGGCTCTCACCGGTTTTCCTGCCAACAGACTTAGGTAGTGTATGGGGACTTTCGGTTGGGCTGTCGATCCTTGCTGGAAGCTACCCCGCCTGGAAAGCGTCAAGGTTGCCACCGATAGTAGCTCTGAGAAGAGAATAAAAAGAAAAGTGCTGGCGCTCTACACGTACTTGCTCAGAAACGTTAGGGTCTTTTCCCAAGCGTCGGCAGTTTCCACGGGCGAATAGTTGTCGCCTGAGGGATTTGCAAAGGCGTGCCCCACTCCCTCGTAGATGTAGATCTCGTTTATTACCCCGGTAGCATCAAGGGCAGCGTCAAATTGGTTGACCATGTCTACAGGTATTGACTGGTCTGCAGAACCGAATACGCCCAACACCGGCCAAGTAATTCTTGTCAGCTCTGTCTGGTTTGTAACGAGATTGCCATAGTAAATTACTGTTGCAGCCAGTGGCTGCTTAGTATTGAGGGCAAGCTGCAGAGACTGGCCGCCGCCAAAGCACCAACCCAATGAGGCTATTCTTGAGCTGTTTACGTTTTGCAGCGATGAAACATATTCTACGGCCGCATTCAAGTTGGCGATTGCCTCGTCAGGGTTCTCCCTTACGGACCCCGCTAGTTGGCCTGCGCGGCTGGACTCTGTCGACACTTCGCCGTTATAGAGATCAACGGCAAGAACAACATACCCGTCGTTCGCAAGGCTGTCTGCCACTTCCTTAATGTGTTGGTTTAGTCCCCACCATTCGTGAATCATGATAACCGCGGGCATGTTGGCACCATCCACGGGGTGCACGAGATATCCTGTCGCATTGGCGTAATAATTGACAGCCCTCTTCTCCAGAGCAGTAGCATTCACTTTGGCCGGCCTGTCATTCACTGCCATGCCATTGGTCATGTCTGTCATCGCCGCCCTTGACAACTCTGTAAGTGTACCATAGATCGGGTTTGTTCCAAAGTGCGAGTCAATCCTATCTGGCCCTAACCACATTGTCATCGCCGCGTTGTTGAGTAGCTTGATCGTAATTGGAACTGAGGACACCGGGACTTCCCTCATAGTGACAGTAGCTGTTCCTTCGAACACGTGTGTGTTGTTGCCTTCCCTCGAGGACCCGGTCAGTGTGAAATGGGTTATCGCATGGCCGTGTGCCGCGGTGCCGTCCACTCCCACCATCGAGATCCGGGACACCAGATTGGCCGATGGCATATCTGAATCAGACGCGCCTGGTCTCAAACGTAGGACCCAAAACCCCGACTCGATCCACTTGGTGTTCCCTTCATCGTCGAGCTGGACGTTGGCTATTGAGCCCTTCACGATAGTAGGACTTTCAACATGCAGAGTAGACATTGACATTTGTGGCAGGGGCGCAGCTGAGATATTAGCGATCGTTGAAACAATGGATGAAGAAACTAGTGTTGCAGCAAGCAATATTGCATGGATATCTCCAAACCTCATTTGTTTATCTTCACACTTGATCATTAAAAAATCTTGCAGCGACCGAGCATGATAGAATATAATGTAACTTTGTTAAAAGAAAAAGGAAAAGGCGGGCGTCTAGTTTTCCCAGACGCATGAGCCGAAATCCAGTCTACGGGATAGACCTGCTGTAGAGCTTTCCTTCGAGCGCGAGCTTATACATCTCAGCTACGTACGGGTTCTTCGCCGGTGATTCTGCACCCAGCTCCACCAACCTGGCGTATACTCTGACTACGTATGCCAGAGCGCCCATGAATGCCACGACGACACCCATGTTGAACATCCAGTGGTTAGGAACTGCAAAAATTTCTTCGACGAACCAGAAGTGCCACATCTCGTTCACACCAATTGTAAACATCGTGGCTAAGTAGCCAATGATGGTTATCTTTAGACCGGTGTTCATCGAGTTGCCTGGACCCCTGAGGATTGGTACCCTTCTGTCGTACATTGCGACAAAGCCCCAACCTAGTGGGAGCGCTACGAAGTGGCTGTACAACCACCAATGAGCAGGCGTGAAAGCACTGTCTCTGATTGCCGTCTGGTGCAGTGAGCCGTCGACAAAGTTGTCGACTTCTACTGAGGCTGCGATTGAACCCAGCATGATCACCATGATGTAGATCTTTTTCAGTCTCTGAATTTCGACTTCCTTTGGTATCAGTGCTGGCATTTG
>JANWHJ010000076.1 GCA_025450475.1 Nitrososphaera sp. | reverse complement strand
CATTGCAAGGCGCAGGCGTAACGATGGTCAATAAATCTTAAATAGTAAATAATTCCTTTTTACAGTGTGAGTGAGGACAAGAAAACGGCAAGCATGCACGCCGCCAGTAGCAACCTGATCGAACTCGGAGAAAAGAACTTTGACGAAGCGGCAGGAGGCAGCAAGCCACTCCTAGTGGACTTTTGGGCGACATGGTGCGGCCCTTGCCAGTTCATGCTCCCGATATTTGACAAGCTGGCCAAGAAATACGGCAGCAAGGTCACATTTGGTAGGCTGAATGTGGACGACAACCAAGGAGTCGCAATGCGATACGATGTCTACGCCATCCCGACGTTCATTGTGTTCATGAACGGCAAAGCTGTCGACCGGGCAGTCGGCGCTGTCGGCGAAAAGGGACTGGAAGGCCTGCTCCAAAAATACCAGTGATCAGAGATACCCAAACGTCGGGTCGCTCTTTCTCTTCATAGCAACGAGCATGTTCAGGACCTCCTTTTCCTTCTCGTTCAGCCGGTGGTTGAATCTCTCCAATAATTCCTTGGCCTGCCTGCTATTGAGGTCAGTGTAAAACAAATCGCCCTCGTTTATCTGCCTGCCAATCGTCGGTCCTTTTATCGACACCGCTATCTGCATGCCAACAGTTGCCTCATCGATGGCCTTTCCGCTGTCCTGAATCTGGTGCACCGTGCCCACCTTCTTGCCTTCGCTGTCAACCACGAGCACTTTCTGCTTCAGCCTGCCAATCTGGACCTCAGCCCCAAAGACGGCTGGGTCATTGCGCCGAAAGACGAAACCTTTCAGGAACTGGAACCTGCATACCGGTGGCAGCTCGTTGTAAATTATCGACTCCTCGTGCTCCCGCTGATAGGCCACCCAATCAGTGTAGGTGCGGACAAGGTTGTAGATTATCTGCTCGTTGAAAATCTTTACTTCTCGCTCCTGCGCCTCTTTCTGCGCGTCGTCGAGAACTTTGACGTTAAAGCCTAGGACAACACCGAAATACCTGTCGTTCTCCTTCACCGCGGCGGATTCTACGACGTCCCTCCTTGTAATGTTCCCAATGTCTGCCATTCTGATGGGCACTTTTGCCTTTTTCAGCAGGTCCGTTACGGCCTCAAGCGAGCCTATGGTATCACATTTCAGAACGATTCCAGTCATTTCGGTGTTGCTCACGATGGCGTTCTTTACTTCGGATTCAATGAGCAACTTTAGATGCTCAAGCTCTTCCTCACCCTTTTTCTGTTCATAGACATAAAGTGGGCTTCCAGCCAGGACGCCTTCGAGCTCGGGCGATGTTATTTTGAGCCCTGCGGCGGCAATGACTTCTGTTACGGGCTTGAACTTGTCCCGGGGGTCGCGCATTTCGTCAAGAGGCTTCGGCAAGAGCATCGCCTTTATCTTGGTTGCTACTGCCCCATCGCGCTTGCCAACCACGATACTGTCGCCCTGGTGTAATGTGCCATCAAGAAGTATGATGTTTGCAGACGGCCCGAGGCCGGTTTCTTCGCTTGATTCAAGCACAATGCCCCTTGCCGGTCCCTGATGCCGCTCCAGCTTTTTTGCCAAGTATTGTTGGGTAAGCCCTACCAACACTGCCAAAAGCTCCGGTATTCCGACCCCTGACCTCGCGCTGACTGGCACTATGGCTACTTCTCTTGTAAAGTCCTTCACGCGCCAGAAAGCCTCGGATGGGAAGCCAAGCCTTGAAAGCGTACCTACTACTGTGTATATCTTTTCATCCAAGAGTGTCTGCACGCTTGATTCCTGTTTTTTTACTTCTTCCGTAATGAACTTGATAGAACCACGCCAGCCAGAGACCATGTCGACTTTATTGAGCGCGATCACAAAGGGAACTTTGCGTTTTTTCAAAATGTCGATGCTTTCAATCGTTTGGGCTTCAAAGCCCTTGTTCACGTCTACAACAACTATCGCAATGTCCGCGGCCGATCCGCCCCGTGCGCGCAGGTTGGCAAAGACTTCGTGGCCAGGAGTGTCGATGACTAGCAGCCCTGGTACGGGTGTTTCTGCCTTGGTAATCTTTGCATAAAGAGGGCCGGTTATCTCCTTTATTGTTTCCACAGGAAAAAAGCTGGCGCCGATGTGCTGCGTGATTCCTCCGACTTCGCGTGCTTGGACAGCGGTTCCGCGGATCTTGTCTAGTAGGGAGGTCTTTCCTGAGTCTACATGACCTAGAACAACTACGACTGGTTGGCGGAGTTCCACTGTCAGCTGAAAATGACTCGCGACTCTTTAATGAAGCTTTCAGGAGAGTCCGAGGCGTGGATGATGTTGTCGGTAAAGCCAAGGCCAAAGTCGCCCCTGATGGTACCCGGCGCTGCTTCGAAAGACTTTGTCGTTCCTATCATTGTCCTAACAGTATTGACGGCGCTGTTGCCCTCGAGTATGCAAGCGACCACCGTTCCGGAGCCTATGAACGAAACCAACTCGCCAAAGAACGGTTTGTCCTTGTGTACAGAGTAGAATTCCTGCGCCTTTTCCTTAGTGAAATTATACGATTTCAGGTTCTTTATCTGGAAGCCTTTTTCCTCAAATCTTGTCAGTACCTTGCCCGTCAACTGGCGCTTGAAACCGTCAGGCTTTATCACTATTAGTGTTTGCTCGACCGCCATCTTGCATCTACTGTTTTCTGACGCGCAGACCGCCCTTTGCGTACTTAGATGTCCATTTTAGCTTTCTTGGATCACGAGCTAGCACACGCAGGTTCTTTTTGCACTTGCTGGAGCAAGTCCACTGCACTTGGCCGTCATTCTTTACAAGCATGACTCCTTGGCCGGTCGTAACATGCTTTCCGCAGAAGAAGCAATTGCGTATCGATGATGCTGTCTTGCTCATTATGATATCACCTTATCTTGCGGGCCTCGCGCTCGGTTTCCCTCAGCATCAGGACGTCGTTCATCCTGACAGAGCCCTTGACGTTCCTTGTAAGAATGCGGCCCTTGTCCTTACCTTCAAGGACTTTGACCCTGACCTGAATTACCTCGCCTGCAATTCCAGTCCTGCCTACGATCTGGATAACTTCGGCGGGAACGACCTTTTCTTCAGCTGCCTTGCTCATCTGTCAGCCACCATCTACTCTTTCTTGGCTGCTTTTAGACCGCTGATAGAAGTGATGACCTGCTCCACGATGTGCTGCGCTTCGCCAGCGTCAATTATCGTGGCGGCTGCTGAACCGACATCTATTCCAAGTGACATGCCCAGCTGCTGCTTGCTTGGGACAAAGATGAAAGGCGCATTTCTTTCATCGCAGAGGATCGGCAAGTGCGCAACCACTTCTGGCGGTTCTACGTCCTCAGCAATTACTACAAGCTTTGATATACCGCGCTCGATCGCCTTTGTGGTCTCGTTGGTGCCCTTGCGGACTTTGCCACTCTGCTTTGCTACGCGCACTGCTTCGTAAACTGCGTTTACCAGATCCTTAGAAACTTCCATCTTTACGTAATATGGTTTACTCATTCTTGGTATCACCCATTGGGATCATCTTTCTTCATTGGAATAGCAAGCGTATTAAAAACGTTGTCCACGACTACATCTTTGATTGGATAAGTCGCCGATACTCGGCCACCTTGGAGTCAAGCAACGAAAAGTCATTCGATTCTCCATACATTCTGATAAGCGGTTCAGTTCCGCTCGGCCTAACCATAATCCATGTCTCGTCATCTATCCATATCTTGGCCCCATCCATCGTCTCCACCCTTTTCGGACTACCATGGTCGATGCACGCTTTGACCACCTTGTTGACTATTTCACTTGAAGGGCATTTGAACTTGCTTTTATGCTGAAAAGTTTGCGGAAGCTCCGCAATGTGGTGCGAAAACGACTTGTTCGATGAAGCGAGCATGTCAAGCAGGAGCGCGGTGGCCATTACCCCATCCCGTACTTCGTTTAACGGGCCGTACATGAACCCGCCGTTCTCTTCCAACCCCATCACACACTTACGGTTCACCATTTCTCTTGACACTTCGACGCTCCCGACCTTTGTATATATTACACTGGAGCCTGCCTGCTCAACCACCTTTGAAAGTATCATTGAAGTGTTGATCGGGCACACTACTTCAGAGCCTCTGTGTTTGCCCGCAAGCAGATGCTTGACCAACAGTGCGCCAGTCTTGTCACCCATGTAGATCGAGCCATTGTCATCGCAAAAGATGCTGCGGTCTCCGTCGCCGTCATACGCGACTCCAAAGTCGGCCCCCGCGGACCTGGCTGCCTTGGAGAGCACTCCGAGGTTTTCTGGCGTTGGCTCTGGACCGCGAGCCGGAAACTCACCGTCTGGCGCGCCGTTGATTACGATCACTTTGCAGCCAAGCTTTTTAGCTACAAGAGGGGCGACAACTGCCTGCACGCCATTGCCCGTGTCCATCGCCACTGTGAATTTGTGTTGCCTTATCATGTCAGCATCGACAAGGCCAAGAACTGCATCGATGTACCTATTTACTACCTTTTCGTCAATGTAATCCCGACCGGTGCCATCAATCCTTATGAACTTTTTTGAATTGTAGATGTCCTCAACTAATAGTTCGTCTTCACGCGAAATCTCGACACCGTCTGGTGCCGTGGGCTTTATCCCGTTGTACTGAGGCGGGTTGTGAGACGCAGTTATCATGATGCCTCCGCCGTACCCGAGGCGTTTTGTTGCGTATTGAAGACAAGGTGTTGGAAGAAGACCCGCATTTGCGGTCTCAAGCCCCGCAGAGTTGAGAGTAGCCCTAACAAGCCTCGACAAGACAGGACTCGAACGGCGGCCGTCGTACCCGACCACGACGGGGCCCTTGCCAAAGTATGCACCCAGGGCATAGCAGAGGTCGATCAAGAGATCGTGTGTGAGTTCACTCCCGTAGATCCCGCGCACCCCATTCGTGCCAAAGAGCCGCGGCCTGGCGCCTGCTTGCATCTTGATTTCAATTGCTATCAACCTATAAATAGATAAATTTGGCTGCCGGCTCTTGCAACTTGGGCGGGGGTCGCCAAGCCCGGTCAACGGCGCAGGTCTCTTTCTTTTGAAGCAAAAGAAGAGTGCGAAGCTTAGAAAGAGCCGGATTGGTTCCTACAACCCTGTTCCTTAGGGATTCGTGGGTTCAAATCCCACCCCCCGCACCTTTTAACAAATAATCATTAGATCAGTCACTTACGATGTGACTGCTTTCAAGTTGCAGCGCCAACTTGCATATCCATCGTCTCCTTCTGTGCGTCAGGTTCCTTATTCATGTTCGATTCATTATGGAATTCTTTCGACAAGAAATCGCAAGCCGAAAAACATGTTTGCTAATATTACTTTGGGCACAACGGATCTCCGTGAGTTTCCAGTCTCATGGTAGCCAAAGGTCGGTGTTTTCATCCGTTATTTACAAAATACCAAATACCAAAAGCCCTCCCATAATCTGAGATAGGGAATCGACTTTGTAACCCCGAGCAACCCGCATTTTGGAAATTTGACACTCGGTAAAAACAATTAAAGCATGCTGGACAATTAATTATGAAAAGTCGAAGTTGCTCAAAACAGTCAAGATAACGAAATCATCGACGCTCTATTTTCTGCTGATATTCGCACCAATAGCGGCCGCGCTTGAATTCGCTCACGCCAACCACATTGTCCTGTTCGTCGTCGCGGCGATCGCCCTTATCCCGCTGGCGAAGCTGATAGGCGACTCTACGGAGCACCTTGCAACCCACTACGGGGCCACTGCAGGGTCGCTCTTAAATGTCACATTTGGTAACGCGGCCGAAATCATTATCGCGGTCGTAGCTATCAGCGCAGGACTGTTCGACCTCGTCAAGGCGTCAATCACCGGCGCGATAATCGGCAACATCCTCCTCATATTCGGTCTGAGCGTCATCGTCGGCGGCTTCAAGTACAAGGAGCAGAGCTTCAGCCGCGAAAACATTGGCTTCCAGTCGTCGATGCTGTTCATTGCGATAATCGGCCTTGCCATCCCTACAATATTGGTGGCCACTGTACTGCCTGGCGAACAAAGCGGCACAAACGTGCAGCTCCTCAGCGATTCGCTTGCGATAATTCTATTAGTCGTATATGTCCTTGGAATAGTATTCACGTTCTTCACCCACAAGCACCTGTTTGTGCAAATTGAAGAGCCGACGACGGTCGACGGAATTGCGCCGCACCCTGAAAGTCACGATCACCCCGGCCACTGGAGCAAGAAAAAGTCGTTCCTGCTGCTTGCCGCCAGCATGGCCGGAGTTATTGTGGTGAGCGAGATACTGGTTGGTTCCGTGGAACAAACCGGCAAGGAGCTCGGCTTTGGAGAGCTGTTCGTCGGCGCAATCATTGTAGGTATAGTCGGTAATGCAGCAGAGCATAGCAGTGCTATAATGCTTGCAAGGAAGGGGAAAATAGAATTGTCTATAGACATAGCCGCCGGCTCGGGCACGCAAATCGCACTGTTCGTGGTCCCCATCTTGGTATTTGCCGGCATTGCATTAGGACAGCCATTCACGCTCGTATTCACGATACTCGAGCTCGCGGTCCTCTTACTCGCCGCGATAATCCTGAATCTCATCGTGCACGATGGTAGGACCAACTGGTTTGAGGGCGTAATGCTGACGGCAGTCTATGTCATCATTGCGATCGCGTTCTTTTTCGCGGGTTAATCCT
>JANWHJ010000075.1 GCA_025450475.1 Nitrososphaera sp. | reverse complement strand
TCGAATTACGCAACGAGCATGGACATCGGCTCGTTCCTTGCAAGCATTATGGATTTGGGCAGATACAGGGAAGTTGAAAAGGCGTTCTTCGACGGGTACGTATCAGAGTCCAATCGCAAGTTTTCCTACATTTCGATAATCATTCGCAATGTCCTTTCGCTTGGCTTTTCGTCAGACAACAAGACGACGCTCCATAACATGGTGTTCGACGCCACGATGCTGATAGAAACCTAGATGGGTGGAAGCTCGTTTTTCTTGTCAAAGCCGCCAGAGCCGAATTTGCAGTAAAAGCATTGGTCGGATTGCATGTAGGTGAGCTTTTGTATTGTAATTGCCCCCAGCTTCAGAGCGACTTTGGTCATGAAGCGATACTTCATCGGCATAGATGGTATTACTTCGTTGAAATATGTGTTGTAGTGGTCGGGGCAGAACTTTAAGGTAACCTGTGCACTATAACGAAACTCAGGGGAAACATCCTTGCTATTTTGGCTAACGCTCTTTGCCACATTAATCTGCTCCCTAATGTATTCGTGCTTTGGACAAGGACAATCCTTTCCGCCGGGATGCTTATATGCAGGGATGTTTTTCCAGTCAAAGTCTGGAAAGTCCCTTTCAAAATCATCCATTACCGGCCCCACTACACACTCTTCTCTTATAAAGATGTAGGGGTGATTGCAATTGTTGCACCGTCATGAAGGATGTTAATTACCCTGTGTGGGTGTACAGAATAACAAAAAATATATTTTTGATGTTATAACAGTCCGTAAACAGCGTGGTACGGGACAGTGACAATGGTGGCAGCGCAATATTGACAGCAACAACCTCAAATGGCAATACTGAGGATCCAAACCTCAAGACTCTACTCGAGTTCAAGAAGGCAGTTGTCGAAGAACAAAAGACTGGCGAGACAAAGATCGACGAGATAAATAGACAGCTGGAGGGCGTCAAGAATCAGATAGATGCGGAACGGATGCAGCTTGATGGCCTGAGATCCAAGCTAAAGCAAGTGAACAACGAGAAGGACGCGGAATACCCAAAGTTTGTCGAGCTTCGCAACAATCTAATCGAGGCCAAGAACCAAATGAGGAGCCTGGACGACAAGGTCAGTCCTGCGGCGATAAGATCGAGAAAGGAGCGGAGCGACGTTCACAGTCTAAACAAGGCACTCGACCAAATCGAGCGTGACATCCAGACAAAGAAACTGTCCAAAGACGAGGAACGGAAGCTCGTAGCCCGGTCAAAGGAAATCGCGACTAAGCTGCACGCACTGAAAATTAGGGACAAGAAAAGGAGCAAGTACGACACGATGTCCACCCAGTACGATCATTTGAAAGGTCAGGTTAACCAGATCTTCCGGCTAAAAGAGGAATACGGGAGCAATATTGGCAGGCTAAAGGAGAGCCTTGATATCCTCATAAACCAGAGGGAAAGCCTATACGAAGAACGCAGGAAGGTGATCCATATGGTGAGGGAAGCCGGTGCAAAGCTGGAAATGATAGAGACCCAACTTAACGCAATAGCGTTCAAAAAATCGCGTATGCAGGCAGCGGAATTCCGTCACAAGCGGCAGAAGGAGACGGATGACCGGCGCGTGGCAAGGCAGGAGGCAATTCAGGAACGTGCAAAGAAGGACAAAGATTATCAGGATAGGTGGAACGTTTTGAAGGAAGCTGCGCTTAAAAAGATGTCAAGCGGCGAAAAACTTACGTTTGATGAAATGAAGCTGATATTCGGAGACTCGGGCTCTGACTGAGATACGTTTTTGTGGCCGGTAGAGGTACCTACTGAAGATGGCAGAAAGGATAGTATACGCCGGCAAGGTCTACGTCTATAGCAGCGGCATGCCGGCAGACCACGTCGAGCTGGCAAAGGAAAAGCTGGGCGAATACGGCGTGAACGAAAGTGACATCGAGGTCATAGAAGTGCCGGAGGGTGTGCCGGAAGGACACATAATGGTGACATTGTGGCCGCACTATCTGTCAGTGGCAAGGGTCAAGCGCGTGCGGGAAGGCTCCATCTATGCTCCGCAGCTATTCAACATACAGATGTAATCAGAAACATTAAATCTTCTTTTCACCCCTTTCATCGTGGATGCTGACTTTCTTTTGCAAGCGCGATCGGCACAATGAGTGTCCCGGTGAGTGGCCGGTGGGCGAAGCGTGCGGACCGGACCATGATTGCTCATTCGACATGAAGCTAGTAAAGTGCCAGTGCGGGTGCCACAAAGGAAAATGAGCAGGGCGATAATCCACTATGAATTGGCTTTGGTCTCATTGATATGACTAAGGAAATATGTAATTTGAAATACATATTCATAGATATCTTGTCAGGAGTGTGAAATCTTTGTTGAAAAGGACACAAATCAGATGAACCTTGAGGGTAGAAAACGAAATTTCCTTTCTTCACGAAGAGAGGACATCATCGAAGACCAATTTAATGAGATAAAGCAGTTGGAATGCAAGTACAGGAATCTTTATGATGGCTCTCCGGACATGTTTCGTACCATTGATAGGGAAGGAATGATTATCGATTGCAACCAATCTTATGTCATAGGACTGGGATATTCAGGAAAGTCCGAGGTCATCGGACATTCGATATTTGAGCATACCGCCAAAGATAGTCTTGACGCAATGAAAAAATCTTTTGAAGAATGGCGGTCTACTGGCACCGTAGCAAATAAGGAAGTTTGGTTCAGGAGAAAAAATGGCTGTGTTTTTCCAGTCCTTCTGAATGCTAGTAACCTATATGACGACAAAGGAAACTTAAAGGGCAGCAATACTGCAATCATTGACGCCACTGAAATCTATGAAGCACGAAGGCAGCTTGAAAAGGCAAACCAACTTCAAGAAGAATTCATAAAGCTCGCAGCCCACGAACTACGTACACCTCTCCAACCTATTCTTGGCTTCGCGGAATTGGCCGCGAAAGGCATTATGAAACACGAGCAGGCATTAATTGGGATTAGGAAGGAGGCCAATCGATTGACAAACATAACAAATGACATCCTCGATGTTAGCAGAATTCAGAGTAATGGTCTTTCATATCAGAAGGAGATGGTCGGAATCAATGAAGTAATCACTGAAATGATAACAAATGCCACAGTCGGATTGCGTTATAGACTTGAATCAGACAAGCCCACTATTGCAATAGAAACAGAATTAAATGATGACATAGAGCTCAAGCTGGACAAGGGCCGCATAATTCAGGCATTGTCAAATATTGTTGGAAATAGCATGAAGTTTACGGAAGGCGGCCGGATCACAATCAAGACTACTGCTTTGAAATCTCGCAACCAATTTGAGATAATAATTACTGATAGTGGCCCGGGGATTTCGGAAGAGATATTCCCCACACTTTTTGAGAAATTCGCTGCCAAGACATCAGGAGCCCATCTTGACAAGATTGGTGCAGGTCTCGGTCTGTATATAGCGAGGTCGATTATTCAGGATCACGGAGGACATATTATTGCTGGAAATAACGTGACGGGGATAGGATGTACGTTCATAGTGCGCCTTCCAATATCAGGCAGCTAAAAGGTCTGTCTGAAATCTTGTTTGTGAATATCATGTCCGACGTAACCTTTATTTGAGCTTGTCAGCCCCTTTCGACCCGGATAAAGACAATCAAATGTCAGGTTTCTCTTCATTTCTGTCCCAGCTCGAAAGTCTGTTCGGGGGAGATTTTGACTTTAGCAACCCTATGATGTGGATTTACATCATCTCCTTTGCAATAATCCCGTTCTTCATGCTTTACGCGCAGAAATTTCAATCGCGCGTGATCCTTGGAGAAATTTCAAAGTCGCTTTTGAAGCTAAAGACCATGAAGGAGACCGCCAGAAAGGAGTCTATAGACTACGTCAAGACCGCTGTTAGGACATCCGTATCGAATGACCCGGCGGCCGGAGTCGACAAATTCTTGGAATATTTTACAATAATGCCTGTTGACCTCGATCCATTCGGCATTGTGCGAAAGCTAGACCATATCATGAAGACTAGGGATGATCGGCTGCATGCCGAAGTTAAGAAGATGTGCGCGGATGCAAATGACCTCGAAGTCTCTAAAATAGAAAACATACTTGAGGCGGCAACCGCTCTGAACATGATCTACAAGATCGTAAGGCACTTTTACCTTATGGGCAAACGTACTACCAGTATGTTTGTTCTCGTACAGCTACAGATGGTCATGCCCCTACTCCTCGAAGAGGCTGAAGCACTGCAGAAGGCGATATACGCGTTCAAACGCGGCCAGCCGATAGGTGACGGCATCGGTCCGATGGTCGTGGGCAAGATGATGCTTGGAAAAGAAAAGAAGCTTGCTGCGAAAGAGACGGTCTACACCGAAGATGAGTACAAGGGAAGAAAGCTGTACCTGGTCAAGGCCGAGGGCCCGGCAGGGACGGTTGGAAGGCCGGGTGAAGCAATAACGAGGCTCGCAGGAGACCTTGGGATGAAGTTTGACATAATTGTTATGATAGATGCCGCGTTAAAGCTGGAAGGCGAGCGCACCGGCGACATTGCAGAAGGCATTGGCGCGGCGATAGGCGGCATCGGGGTCGATAAGTACCAGATAGAGGACGCGGTAACGCGACTGGATATTCCGGTGTATGCGGTGATTGTTAAGCAATCGGTCCAAGACGCAATCACCATAATGAGAAAAGAGATTGCTGACGCGTCTGAAAAAGTGAGAAGCACCGTCTATTCAGTCATCGAGGACAGGGCTACTGAAGGCCAGTCGGTCATGGTAATAGGCGTCGGGAACACTATGGGGGTCGGTCAGTAGTGTTGTTTGGCAAGAAAAAGGAAGTCAAGCCCGAAATATACTCGGAAGAAACGTGCCAGTCATGCGGCGAAAAAACAAGACGCCGATTTGAGGAAGGCGACTATGTCTATAAACGCACGACACAATGCAATAAGTGCTCATCTTCAGAGAGGCTTGTCACCGCGGTCTACGGCGAGTACCCTGGGGAAAAGCGCTAGAGTGCTATTGTTGTTACGAAATTTGCAAGGTCAAGAAAGCCCCCTCGACACTTCAAGTAAATCTTATGTTTGGTGTGGGTACTGACATTCTGTGGAAACAGCCCTTGTTCATTGCTCAATGTTATTCCTGCCGATTTGAATCTGGTCGATCTTGACAAGATCGAATCAAATCGAATTCTGATGAATATTAAAGTATTCCAGTATAATTGTCTCATAGCGTTATGACATTGACAGTAGATTCGGCAGGGATGAGTGTGTGCTCTGCTTGAACGACTATCTTGTCGTAGCCCTCGACGAGTATCGGATATGAGTGCAAGTTCTTTTTCTTTGTCAGGACTACTATCAACCTGCGAAGCTCTTTTTCTTCGTACTTGTCGGTGAGCCACCGCATGGCAAAAGGCAGAGACCTATACCTGCCCCAGATGAGTTCCAAGAGTTCGTCTGCCTCTTTGTCCTTGATGGGCTTTCTCGATGTTATCCCAAAAATGTTCTTGGTCTGTCCCTCGTGGACTGCCCCCTGCCCATCTCTTGTCGTAACAAAAGGCTCTATTGCGTACGCCTCGTTTGCGAGCAGCCTGAAGGAAGAACCAATCGTCCAGATGTTTGGTATTGACTTGCCAGCGTGGATCGTGTATTGCTGGAGGGAATGGCCGCTCAAGTTCTGGATCGGTCTAAAGCCGAACTTTGTTATCGTACCCTCTATGGTCCTGCCGATGTCGCTTGCCTTAGTGTTGGTCCTTGCCATGCGCACGGCCTCACCCAACGCAGCCTCGGCTGCCTTGACAAGCGCTTCATACTTTGGATTATAGCAAACAGTGACTGCCGTGTCCGCAATGTAGCCGTCGATATGCACTCCGATATCTATCTTGAGCACGTCATCTTCCTTTACAACTGTGGCATCGTTTGGTTCGGCCGTATAATGCGCAGCTATCTCATTGAGGCTCGTGTTGACGGGAAACGCGGGTTGGCCGTTCATGCTGCGGATGTGTGCCTCGACGGATTCGCAGATCTCGAATAGCGTCGAACCCACGTGGTATGTTTTCCTGGCGCTCTCCCTCACTTCCGCTGCTATCCTCCCAGCTTTCAGATAGCGCTCAAAATCCATACTGGGATTTTGTGTCACCGTCATTATATAGAGATTGCACCCTTACATCAGCAATTGCAAGGTCTATATCGGGTACCTGCTCATCACCAATACCGGTGGATATCCAAATCAATGATTGATGCTGCTGCAAATCTGACCTTCTCCCCTGGAGAATTAGAGTATTTCCTACAACACCGTTATTATTTGAGCACGAAATTAACTTAACGAAAGCAAAAAGTTAATAGAGTTTATCCAGAACAAATGTTGTGGAGTCTGCCGTTGCAAAGAAAAGGCCGATTAGCGACGACGAAGAGCTTTTTGTGGGCACTGCCGAATCTGAACACGTCGAAATGTACTTGAAGGCGATCTGGTACATTCGTGAAAGAGGAGACGACGTAAAGGTGAGCTCGATAGCAAAGCTCCTCAACGTTACACAGCCGTCCGTCGTCCAGATGCTACGCAAGCTCGATTCATCGCAGCTAGTGCATTACGGCAAGGGCAGCGTAGAAATGACTAGTGAAGGTGATCGCATAGGTAGGCAAATGATGAGGAACACGCGCCTGCTTGAAGTCCTGATGAAGGACGCCCTGAAGATAGAGATAGACGAGGAAATGGTATGCGGAATAGAGCATCACATGAAGGACATTTTTACTGACGCGCTCTGCACGCTTTTGAAGCATCCGAGGAAATGTCCCCACGGGCATACCATACCCCGAAGCACATGTTGTTCGTAGATTTTTATGTTGCGACGCGCTATTTTTGGCGTGGACAAGCGATGACTAGACTAGCCCTACTGACCTAGTGAGGAAGATCTTGAGTAAGGAGTTTGTCCACTCTCACAAACTTGATAAATGGCTACCGTACCCTAATACTCACCTTGGTTCAAATAGAGACTACCGCTTCGCTGGAAAGTTTTAGGAAATTTATTATCGTAAGCACCTGCCGGTCTTTCATACCGGAGAGTTACCTGCGCGACTATGAAGTGTTCCCTGAGCGCGAAGAAGGTCCAGGCGCGATATATATCGAAGCGGCAGATAAGGTCACATTGAAAAAGCTCAGAGAGATGACATTCGTAAACGCTAAGGAGATCCTTGGTATCATTTACTCTTCAAAGAGCGGCAACACCCAACTAAAGTGGAGGCAGGTGCGCAGGCGGGGAGGTAAAGTGCAGGGTTTTGCGTCGCCAAACGCGCTAGTCAACCTAGTAGAATCGGGTGTCCTGACCCAGGAATGGGTTGACGATTATTTGAAGTCGGTTCAGAGCCAGGGCGGTGAAGACTCTTCATCCTCCGCTGTAACCGAAAGCGAAAATACAGTATGATAGTAAAGACAAGCGGAACATCAGCCAATGCCTTTTTCATAATCCCCGAAGACGCTAACGACCTCTTTACGCTGCGGCGCATAGTGGAAAAAAATGATTACGTTATCGCAGACACCAGCCGCGTGATAAAGCAGGTCAAGGAGTACGTCAGGCCAGACAAGGGCGAGCGGGTTAAAGTGCGCGTTTCTATCAGGGTTGAGCAGAGCGAACTTGACGACGCAGTCGACAGGCTAAGGATAACAGGCACCATTACGGACACTGACAACGAAATGGTGACTAAAGGTACGCACCACTCACTCTCGGTACAGGCTGGTGATGGAGTAACTATAGACAAAGGCAGGAAGTGGTATGGTGCCGAGATTGATTTGCTCAAGAGGTCTGGCGACACTTCCAGATTTATCTTAGTGGCAGTCGACACCCAGGAAGCCGGCATTGCCAAGGTGTCCGGCACGCACGTCAAAATAATACCCAACATTTATTCTGGCCAGAGCGGCAAGCGATACCAAACAAGGAACAACCCCAACATCGAGGTCTATCTAACGGACATCGCCAAGACGGTTTCATCAATCCTGGGTGAAAATGACGAAATAATAGTGTTTGGTCCCGGGGAGACACGCCGGAGATTGTTTAACGCGCTGGTCGACAAGCAGGAAATACCCAAAGACAGGGTGCGGGTGGTGGACGGTGTGGATGTCGCCGGAGAGGACGGGATATTCGTATTCCTGCGCTCACCGGCAATGAAAGAGGCAATGAGCGCAAGCAAGATTGCGTCAGTGTCCACAATGCTTGACAGGGTGATGCTCATGGTGAGCAAGGGCGAAGCGAAATTCGCGATGGGAGTGCCGGAAGTATCGCAGGCAGCAAAGATGAAGGCCATCGAGTCAGTTGTGTTTTCTGATTCCATCTTTAAGACCGTTGACGAGGAGCAGGTAGTCAGGATGCTCAATTCAATTGAAGGTCATGGCGCAAAGACTTTCGCGGTGGATTCGTCAACAGACATTGGTCTGCGTGTTTCATCACTTGGCGGCATTGTGGCGCTTCTTCGGTATGCCGTGCGTTGACTCGACTAGCCACGACAGATATGGCTTTGACACACGGCCCATTTTCAACTCTACGATTTCGGGCACTTTATATGGATGCAATCTTGCAATTTCCGCCTTGAGTCTTCTTGTGGATCTTGGAGTAGTCTTGAAAAGAGCAATGAATTCCAGCTGATCTTCCATCCTCCCGCGCCAGAAGTAGATTGATCGAATCTTGGTGAAATTGACACAGGCGCATAGCCTCCTCCCAACAACATTGTTTGCAACATCGACTATAGATTCTTCGCTTGGAAAGGTCGATAGGATGATAGTCCCAACGCTTGTCATGTGCTAGCTTGCTGTGCGCGATTATTTAGCCTTGTAGCGTTTCGCAAAGCGGGTTTGCCTTCATTACGATAAAGTCCTGGTTCGCCATATTCTTCGAAATTACTTTTTCATAGTCGGCCTTCGAACATGCAATGACAACCGTCGTTTTGTCTGTGTGATAGAGATCGAATGTAGGACCCTGGTGCCGCTCGACGTCGCCTATATAGTCCTTGACCTTTGTTTCAAGCGACGACAAGAGCTCGATCTTGTCGCCTCTCATTTCATGTGAATCCAGAGTCCATGCTATTGCGACCTTTGTCCTGCTAGCCTTGAGGTCGCGCTTCTTGAGGGTAGCCCGTAATTGGTCAATTAGGTATTTGACATATCCTTCGATTCCTTTGATGCTACCGTTCACGAGATACATCAAAGGGCCAGTGCCATCAAGCGAAGACCCGATTATGCGCAGATCATATAGCCCGCTGGTCACGTCGTCGACATACAGGTCAGCATATGCCCCCCGCATGAGCTCGCTCCCGATGTGGCCGTTTGCGGCCTTTTTGCAGATTTCAAGGATGCTTGCCATCCCGGAATAGTGGCTCAAGGTCTTTATCACATGCCCCAGTTCCGCGGAATTGATGTCGATTACGCTCAGCTTGCGCCGGGTGTCTGGTTGATAAAGCATCTTGGAAAGATGGTTGTCCTGCTTTGACTTGACAGACCCTATGAGAGTTTCAGAACCGGAACTAGTAAAGGTGCCCATTGGGAGGTAATAGTACGACACGTCCTTGTCAATTGTCATGCCTGTCATGTGCTCGATTAGTGCAATGTTTTCATTGTTGCCACCGACTCCTGTCGGGAGCATGTAGACGACAGAGGCTCCGCGCTTGAGCGCCTTGATCGCGTCCTTGAACTTAGTCGTCACGTCGCTCTTGACATCGGGGCCGACTTTTCTAACGCGCGGGGCAAAAAAGACGTACGATGCGTTGCTCACCGCGACGTCTATTGGCTCCAAGTCAAGGAGTGGCTCGTCCTCCACAAGCGAGCTCACGTTTGGATAAGATCTCGCAATATCGGGCTTTAGCGAAATCGCCATCCTAACAGACTCATCAATGAGAGAGACCTTTGATCCCTTGATTGCTATCGCGGATGCTATTTTATACCCTTCGGTGCTCAGGCCATAGACTGCAACAGAAGTCCCTTCGCTCAAAGTGTAGACTGAGCACCCCTGTTCATCCCTAAGTTGTATCTCGAGTGATCTACAAAAGGTTTTTCCATTGGCTTTCGGCTACAAATCATGCTTGAAGATCTGGTTTGACATCTTGACCCCAAAGCAGGTCATGTTTTTCAGGCGCGCTATTACCCTGCTGCGCAATCGCGGTCACGACGTTCTCTGCACTTCAAGGCAGTACAGGGAGGCAGTCGAGTTGGCCGCGATCAAAAAACTTGATCTTACTATTGTCGGGAGCCATGGCGGGGCGGATAGATATGAGAAGCTGCGTCAGAGTGCTAGCAGGACTCATGCGCTGGCTGAGGTTGTGAAGCGCTATTCGCCTGACGCTGCAGTCACCTTTTCATCGCCGGAAGGGTCGAGGGTGGCGTACGGCCTAGGTATAAGGCATGTGGGGTTTAACGATTCTCCTCATGCAGATGCCGTCGCAAGGCTTGCTGTTCCATTGATGAGCAGGTTGCTCTGCCCGTGGGTGATACCTTATGCTGCATGGGCAAAATACGGAATTGCAAAAAAGGACGTCACGCGCTATCGCGCGCTTGACCCGGCGGCTTGGCTCAAGTACGACGAAGCGCCCAATTCTGGGCAGAACAAGAAAACTATCCTTTTGCGACTTGAAGAAAGCAAAGCGTCCTACATCGCCGACAAAAAGCTCGGGACTAGAAAAATGATCGATGACTTTGTAGATAACTTGTGGCAGTCTGCAGACATTGTGGTGCTCTGCAGGTATCGAGACCAAATAGCAGAGGTACAAGCTCGCTACGGAAACAGAGTGCAGGTCTTAGAGAACGTCGTCGACGGCACTGCGCTGGTAAAATCTGCCCAGCTGTTCATTGGCGCGGGCGGGACAATGACTGCGGAAGCAGCGCTCCTGGGCAAGCCGACAATTTCAATAGCGCCTCTCCAGTTTCATGTTGAGAAATATCTTCTCAAGTCTCACCTAGTCGAAAGGGCGGCCAATTCAAAGTTGCTTATAAAGATGGGCAAGAAAATGATCTCTGACGAAGGCTACCGGCAGGAGCAAAAGAAAAGGGCCGCGCGGATATTGGCAAATATGGAAGACCCGACCGAAAGGATGATCCGCGCCTTAAGATTATAAGGATGTTCAAGATAGGTGAATTCACGCCCGGAAGCCCGGTGGAGGAAAACTTTTTCCGCCGAATGTAGCGGCCAAGCATAGGGGCCTTTGGAGCCCTTGACCCCAGTTCGAATCTGGGCCGGGCTATCATAATTAAATAGCAACGGGAATTCAACTAGTGCTGGCGTGTGTAACAAGGTTTACATGACGAGAAAGATTCTGGAGCCCGCCCTGTCTATGATCTCGAGAGAGTGCAAAGTCACCCTGAACAAGAAGCCTAACCCCCCAAGCAGGGCAGAGATATTGAAAAACGCGGCTGGCAAAGACGGCATCCTTTGCATGCTCTCAGACAGGATAGACGTACGTTTAATGGACGCTGCCGGTCCGACCCTAAAGGTCATCAGCTCCTACAGCACAGGTCTTGAACACATCGACGTGAGGGAGGCCACTGCAAGAGGCATCTACGTTACCTACACGGCAGACATTCTGGCGGAAGCTACGGCAGATCTTACCTTTGCACTAATCCTTGCCTGTGCCCGGGGAATCGTAAATGCGGACAAG
>JANWHJ010000074.1 GCA_025450475.1 Nitrososphaera sp. | reverse complement strand
TGATGGCCGAGTGCTCGACAGACATGCTGGTTGTAGCCGCCGGCAGTATTCGGGACGTGACAAAACCCCGCACAATCACCTACTCCAGAAAGGTGTTTATTAATCTGATAAACCTCTGCCGGGATACCTGCACATACTGCACGTATAAGAAAGAGCCGGACGACTCGATGCTCTCGATGCTGGAGCCGGCGCAAGTGATTGCAATAGCAGAAGCCGGCAACAAGCTCCACTGCACAGAAGCACTCTTTGTCACCGGTGAGCGACCCGAGCAAAAGTATGGGCAGGTGGGCGCATGGCTTCGCTCACTTGGCCATTCTTCGACTGTCGAATACATCCGGGAAATGAGCGAGCTCGTTCTGGAAAAAACGGGTCTGTTGCCGCACGCAAACGCCGGCAGCATGACAAAAAAAGAAATGTTTGCGCTTAAGGACACGAATGTGAGCCTCGGGGTGATGCTCGAAACGTCTAGCGATCGGTTGATGGGGAAGGGTATGCCGCATGAGGGCGCGCCGAGCAAGAACCCAAAGGTGCGAATAAAGACACTTGAAAGCGCGGGTGAGCTCAAGATACCAATGACGACCGGGCTCCTGATAGGCATAGGAGAAACGCCGGAAGAGCTCGTCGATTCGCTTTTTGAGATAAGGCAACTGAACGAAAGATACGGGCATATCCAGGAAGTCATTATGCAGAATTTTGCGCCCAAGCCGGAGACGGGAATGGCGCAGTTTCCGCCCGCGCAGCCAACTTATTTTCTACGCGCAGTCGCAATGGCTCGAATAATCATGCCGGGCATAAACTTGCAGGTGCCGCCGAATCTAAATGCAGACGCCTTTGGCCCATACATTGACGCCGGTATCAACGACTGGGGAGGAATATCGCCCGTCACTATCGATCACGTCAACCCTGAATTCCCATGGCCTTCAATTCTATCGGTGCAAAAGGTTACCGAGAGCAAGGGGCGCAGGCTGCGAGCCCGACTCCCAATATATCCAGAGTTCCTCAAAGGTGGATTTATTACATCGGAACGGCTCTTGAAGCGTATAGGTTTGATAGCCGACAGCTCTGGGCTGGTGAGGGAAGATTACATCAATGATTGACTCCCTTTTGAAAAACGCCGACCCTATGGTGGCCGCTGCGCTTGACCGCGCTCTGAGCGGCAAGGACATTTCAGCAGATGAGGCAGTCGCGCTCTTTGATTGTACCGGACTAGAAATGACTTTGGCGGTTGCAGTAGCAGATGAACTGCGCAGGAGGGCAGTGGGATACAACGTCACTTACGTCGTAAACAGGAACATCAACTTTACAAACGTCTGCATAAAGCAGTGTGGTTTTTGTGCCTTTAGCAGGGACTTTCGTGAAGAGGAAGGCTATTTTCTGCCGACGGAGGAGATAGTAAGGAGGGCAAAGGAAGCGGCAGCGCTCGGCGCTACAGAGGTATGCATACAGGCCGGTCTTCCACCCAAAATGGATGGCCAACTATACGCCAACATTTGCAGAGCGGTCAAGAAGGAGCTGCCTGAAATACACATACACGCCTTCTCGCCGGAAGAAGTGCTTTACGGCGCAATAAGGTCGGAAACGCCTGTTTCCGAGTACCTGAAAATATTGAAGGAAGCGGGTGTTGGGAGCCTGCCTGGCACTGCGGCAGAGATTCTTGATCAGGATATGCGCGACTCCATTTCTCCGGGCAGGATCTCGGCGAAGGACTGGGTCTCGATCATCAAGCAGGCACACGCGCTTTCCATACCAACGACTTCAACCATAATGTACGGCCACCGTGAAACTTCACGCCACAAGGCAGATCACATTGCACTTCTGCGCGAGATCCAAAAAGAGACGCACGGCTTTACTGAATTCGTACCGCTCAGCTTTGTGCACACCGAGGCGCCGATGTACAGCCGCGGATCACTGCCAAACATAAGGCCTGGTGCAGACGGCAACGAAGTGATGAAGATGCACGCAGTTGCAAGAATAATGCTGAACAACCACATCCCAAACATCCAGGTGTCCTGGGTAAAGGAAGGCGCGAGGATGTCGCAGCTTTTGCTAGCTGCCGGCGTGAACGACTTTGGAGGCACCCTGATAAACGAAAGTATCTCGACAGCCGCTGGCGCCCAGCACGGTCAGCTGATGAAGCCAAAAGAGATGAGACAGTTGATAAGGTCCGCAGGCAGGACGCCGGCGCAGCGCTCCACCACGTATAGGACGCTTAGGGTATTTTCAGATGAAGGGGGCGGTGAGGACTCGGCACTAGACAGTGCGGACGCTGCACAGTTTGGATCCTTCCATCAACTAATAAAGTTAGACAAATTCAGATACAAGGATTCTAAGAAGCAGTAATATTGGCAACGAATACCGAACCGCCAGTCCACAATAATCTGAAAGAACAACTCGACGAACTGTAATTGTGATCTGATATTCTTGATATTTCTAAGACCTCCTACCCGTGCCCTAGTGCGACGTATTGCTGCCCCAGCCTTATTCAAGTCGCAATCTTGAAAACCTCGTAAGACTTATACGGACATATCTATGCTATCCATAGCACGATGCCAAACTAGGTGGGGTCGTAGCGAAGCCTGGCATCGCAACGGGCTCCAGATCTAACAAAAGGGCTAGTTAGAAGAAACCCGTGGATCAAGGGTTCAATTGATTGCGGTTAGGTTCCGCGTCAGAATAGATCCCTTCGGCCCCACTTTTCCGCTACTTTCTTCCGGCTTCAGTCTAGGCATAGATCATTTTGGCAGAATTAATCTTGTCTTTCAAATGAAGGACAGCATGATCCACATAACTGAAATGCTCGGCTTATGTAGAGATCGGAAACGTTAACTACAAAAAACTTATTTCAGACTGTGAGCCTTGATTATCGCTCCGTCGAGCACCTTGCCATCTTTGATACTGACAGCCCTTGCAAGCTCGGACCTAGGGGACTTGTTTGCAACGTCCTTGACGTATTCTGCAATTATCGTCGAAAGCTCCGTCGATGCGTACCTCGGGACGATCGATGGGATGTTCGGCACGCGGATAAAGATATTGCCGAAATAGTCAATCTGCGCCGGTGTGAGTATTGTGCCTGTGCTTGTCGGAGAATACTTGCCTGAGGGATTAACGTAGGGAAAGTTGCCACCTTGGTCTACCGCGACGTCAATGATGATCTTTTTCCTCACTTCAGACACTTCCTTGAGCAGCTTTTCATCAATGACCCTGTCAGCCTTTTCCTTGTCGTAGGTCGAGCCAATGATGACGTAGGCGCTCCGCAAATTGTCCCGGTCGGCGGCCATGATGACGGAACATCTTGGCAGGTTGAGCTCATGCAGATATTTCCTGCGTCCTTCGCGTTTTTCAACTACTATGATCTTTGCACCAAGAGCTGAGCAAACTCTTGCCGCCATCTCGCCCACACTCCCTCCGCCAAATATCACTGCCAGCTTGTCCTGAAGCGAAAGCATGCGCTTTAGCTCCACGTCGATGTTGACATTTGCGATGTGCTCAAAATCTTCGACGAACTTGGCCTTGACCAAGTCTGCGCCGGTCTTGAGTCTGATCGACTTGTCGTGCTTGAAGGCATAGTTGTGGAAAAAGCCCGCCCAAATGCCGGACATTGTGCCGGCGATCTTGCTCATCGGCATAAGGAGGGGCGTGAGCCCCTTTTCGTCGACCACCTTTTCAAACGAGATAAAAGTCGCGCGGGACTTTACTGCCGCTTCTGTAAGCTCTCTACTTGATTCAAAGTGATTGAAGCCAAATATCGTATGGCGCGGCCTGATGTGTGCGTGTTCGCCCTTCCCCACCTGAATCTCCTTGACTTTGACGATCAAGTCCGCTTTGTCATAAAGTTCTGCCTGGGATCCAACTACTGTCGCGCCCGCGGTGCTGTACTCGTCGTCTGAAAACCCGCTCCTCTCCCCTGCTTGGGCCTCCACAACCACCTTGCCGCCCCACCTAACCAGGTAAGAGACGGAGCGAGGGATCAAAGCCACTCTGTTTTCTTGGTCCTTCAACTCCCTTGGGATCCCAATTATCAATTACCCCACACTACCGTGGGTTCATTTATTATTAGTTTGCATATTCAGCTCGTGTACTTTACTATCTCGCTTTACAACCCGAATGTGCCTTTACCTCCGTGAGATGCCTTTCTGTCGCACTTGCGGCAGATTTTGCAAACAGGTGGGTTGGATTGGGTTTGTTACCAACTTGAAAATCTTGTTTCCATTGACTGCAGCTATTTTGCGCGCATTGTTTTGAAATCTCTTACCAAGCAAGTCCATAATCACAAGCAAAACGGAGGTTGAGGTTTGTGTTACATTCACCGAGACAACTATTGTGGTGGGTAAGAAAGGGCCAACACGAGGTGGCCCGACAAGCGGGTGTTCGGCTTAAAGTTTAAGACCCTGCAGGGCAATATTACCCCATGAGCGAAAAAAACTCTTCCTTTCTTTCGTCCGGAATACTGGCAGCTCCATTTGTCCTCGGAAGCGCTGCGCTTGAAATGGCACTGATGAGCGCAGTTTCGCTGGCAAGGGTGGCGCAGATAACTGTGCAGTCGGCCGACACAGCCCTGGCAAAGTACATCGAGCTAACAGAACAGGAAATACGGAAAGGTACGCGTCACGAAAGTGTCAAGGTAGAATAGGATAGCTAGCGCAGCTTACGCAGGTTGACGTTGTACGCAAGGCCGAACCTGTGTGCCTCGTCCCTGGCATGCTGAAGCATCTTGAGGCCGACATTGCTCCTTGGTAGAATGGTCGGCTCGTGCGAGCCGGGAGAATAGATCTCTTCGTTTTCTTTTGCAAGGCCTATACAAGGTATGTCGTGAATGCCCAGAGCATGGAGCGAAGCAACAGCTGCGGCAAGCTGGCCCCGCCCGCCGTCTATTACTATGAGATCTGGCAGCTGGCCGGGCGATGAATACCTACGGCGCACGAGCTCCCCCATCATTGCAAAGTCGTTCTGCCCCGCGACAGTCTTGACCTTGAATTTCCTGTATAACGATTTGTCCGGTTTGTTGTTGGCAAATCGGACGCACGAACCGACTGCGATTGAAGTCCCCAAGTTTGAAACGTCAAAGCAATCAATTACTTCCGGCATGGAGGCAAGCTTTAGCACGGTTTTCAGTTCTACTACCGCCGGGTCGTAGCCCCTATCGATGTACATCGAAAGGTTCCGGGAAATCAGGTCCATCAGCTGGCGTTTTTCCTTTGCAATGACATGCTCCACGTTAAAGATGCTTACCTTGTGACCCGCAATCTTTTCAAGTGACATTTCCAGAACCCGTCTGTCTTCGGGGTCTTCATTGACGTACACGAACCTCGGGATCAGGGGGATCGAGGAATAGTACTGTAATAGGAACGAGGAAAGCGAGTTATCGCCTACCAATTCAAATTCAAATTTCTTCCTGTCGCTGATGACTCCGCGCGTCCTTCTAAGCGCCATCAGTTGGGCCATTCCTTTCTTGCGGTTCTTCATTATGCCGATGTATTCTTCGTCCGGGTTCTTGTTCACCGCCTTTTCCATCTTTTGCTTGACACGCAGGTTGTTCAGCCGATACAGAGTGTCGCGGATGTCCTTTGCACGTTCGTACTCGCCAACGTCCGATGCTCGCTTCATTTCGGCCTGCATCTCCATGGCAAATTTTTCGACGCTGTTCTTGCCATCCAGTATGTCCTGCAGCGCGAGGACGCTTGTCATGTAATGGCCTCGCGTCACGTTGGCGATGCAGGGAGCGTCGCAGTTTTTGATGAAATACTGCAGGCAGGGCACCTTGGGCATCCTATTACATACCCTTATCTTGAAGAGCTTGCGGAGGAGTCCAACTGTCAAGAATTTGGAGCTCCCGCGCACAAACGGCCCGTACACCTTACCCTTCGGCCCCAGGAATTTGCCGTTCCTGTTGCGACGGACTACAAGCAGACGGGGAAAGGGTTCGTCGGTTAGCTTTAGATAGGTGTATCGCTGCTGGTCCTTCAGCTCAATGTTGAACGCCGGCCGGTAGCGCTTGATAAGGTTCGATTCGAGCAAGAAAGCCTCTATCTCGTTGTCGGTGACTACGAATTCGATGTCTTCTATTTTGCTGACCAGCCTGCCGGTCTTCCATCCGATGTCGGGGTTGTGCTTGGTGAAATAAGAAGAGACGCGCTTTTTCAGATTCTTTGCCTTGCCTATGTAAATTATCTTACCGCCGCCGTCCTTCATCAGATAGACGCCGGGTTCGTCGGGCATGCGTTTTTCTTTCAGGACTACAGTCATTGCTTTGTCCTCTGCAATAGCTTCTGATCGATTGCCAGCTTTGGCTTGAGGTACTTGCCAGTGTAGCTGCTCTTGATCTCACTCACCTGCTCTGGGGTGCCGGATGCCACTATGCGTCCACCGCCTTCCCCACCCTCCGGTCCGAGGTCGACAATCCAGTCCGCCGACGCAATGACATCGAGGTTATGCTCGATGACAACGATGGTGTTGCCGAGGTCTAGGAGTCTCTTAAGCACGTTCAACAGCTTGCTCACGTCTGCAAAGTGGAGCCCGGTGGTCGGTTCATCAAGGATGTAGACGGTTCTACCGGTGTCACGCTTTGACAGCTCTGCTGCCAGCTTAATCCTCTGTGCTTCACCTCCCGAGAGGGTCGTCGCGGGCTGGCCCAGCCTCAGGTATCCGAGTCCCACGTCGTTCAGGGTCAGCAGCTTTTTCGAGATCGCGGGTATGTTGGAAAAGAATGCTAGCGCCTCTTCAATCGTCATGTCGAGCACATCTGAAACCGTTTTACCCTTGTACTTTATCAAAAGGGTTTCCGAGTTATAGCGTCTGCCCTTACATTCGTCGCACGTGACATAGACGTCAGGCAGGAACTGCATCTCTATCTTCTTGACGCCTCCGCCTTCGCACGCTTCGCATCGCCCATCGGACACATTGAACGAGAACCTCCCTGCTTTGTAGCCCATTTCCCGCGCCTGGGGGGTCTTTGCGAACAACTCTCTTATTGGGGTGAAGGCGTTTACATAGGTGGCTGCATTTGACCTCGGGGTCCGGCCGATTGGCGACTGGTCAATGCCTATTACTTTGTCGATCTGATCCAGCCCGGATATTTTGTCATGCTTACCCGGCCGGTCCTTTGCGTCGTAAAAGTGCCCTGCAAGCGCCTTGAATAGAATATCGTTGACTAATGTAGATTTGCCAGAGCCGGATACGCCGGTGACTGCCGTCATGCAGCCTAGTGGAAAGGACACATCTATTGACTTTAGGTTGTTTTCACATGCGCCGTGCACGGCCAGCCACTTGCTGGGCTTGCGTCGCTCATGCTGGTGAACAACCAATTGGTCGCCCCTTAAGAATGCCCCGGTGATTGAGTCGTGGTTCCTCAGGATGTCCTGTAACTGGCCGCTTGCAACAATCGCGCCACCGTGTATGCCAGCCCCGGGCCCAATGTCAATGATCCAGTCAGAATTTCTTATCACCTCCTCGTCGTGTTCGACTACGATGAGCGTGTTGTCAAGGTCGCGGAGTCTTTTCAGAGTGTCAATCAGCCGCGCGTTGTCACGTTGATGCAGGCCGATTGTGGGTTCGTCAAGGACGTAAAGCACTCCTGTCAGGTTCGAGCCTATCTGAGTAGCAAGCCTAATCCGCTGCGATTCGCCGCCAGATAGAGTTGCAGTCATCCTGTTGAGCGTAAGGTAGTTGAGCCCAACATTTCGGAGGAATTCCAGCCTTGAAATGATTTCCTTCAAGATCGTCCTTGCAATGTAGCGCTCTGTTTCCGACATCACCAGCGTCTGGAAGAATTTGTAGCACTCGTCGATCGAAGTATCACACACCTGCATTATCGAGCTGTCATGTATTTTCACTGCCAGGGCCTCATCGCGGAGCCTCTTGCCGTTGCACCGCTCGCAAGGGCGCTCACGCATGAACTGCATGAGATCCTCGCGCTTTGCCTCAGATTCCGTCTCGCGGTATATTCGGTAGAGGTTGGGTATAACGCCCTCAAAAGTGCCTTTGTATTCCCAACGACTCTCAGAGTATCGCGACTCGTATTTGTAATGGATGTTCTCATCCGTCCCGTACATTATTACTCTTAGCTGATCATGTTTCATTCGGGCTATAGGTGTCGCAAGATCAAACCCGAACTTTCTTCCCACGTCGCGGAGCATCGCCGCCCTAAACGTTGCAAAATGGCCGGTCCACGGTTTTATCGCTCCTTCCAGTATGCTCTTTGCCTTGTCGGGTATTATCAGGTCAGGGTCAAACTCGATCTTGATTCCAAGGCCGTTGCACTCTTTACACGCACCGAAGGGCGAATTGAACGAGAAAGTCCGGGGCTCTAGGTCGCCAACCGAAATACCGCAGTGAGGACACGCGTTTCTCTGCGAATACATCGTGTCCTTCTCGTCTATTGAAACGACAACCACGCCGTTGCCCACCTTTAGCGCGGATTGAATAGAATCAAAGATCCGGCTCTTTTCCTCCGGCACCGGCTTTAGCCTGTCGACGATGACTTCGATGGTGTGTTTTTTCTGCTTGTTCAGTCTCGGGTACTGCGGCTTTTCCTCTTCATCATCAAGCTTTGTCATCTCGCCGTCAAGTCTAATCCTAGAAAAGCCATCCTGTTTTAGTTGGTCGAACAGCTTTTCGTATGTCCCTTTCTTTGACTGGATTACCGGGGCCAAGATCATGACACTTCTGCCCCGAGCAACCTCGATCACTGACTCGGTGATAGAGTCAGCCGACTGGCTCGCGATTTTCCTACCACACTTTGGGCAGTGCGGGATGCCAATCCGTGCATACAGTAGGCGCAGGTAATCGTAAATTTCGGTCACTGTCCCCACAGTCGAGCGCGGGTTTTTGCTTGTGGTTTTTTGCTGTATCGATATTGCCGGCGACAGACCGTCAATCGAGTCTACGTCGGGCTTGTCCATTAACTCCAGGAACTGCCTTGCATATGCCGACAGCGATTCGACATAACGTCGTTGCCCTTCAGCATAGATGGTATCAAACGCAAGGGTCGACTTGCCAGAGCCGGACAGCCCTGTGATCACAACTAGCTTGTTCTTTGGTATTTCTACGTTGACATTCTTTAGGTTGTGCTGTCTGGCGCCCCTGATGATTATCCTGTCGTGCATCAAGACACCTCCGCCAATACCGGTTCTCCGAGCGCCTTCTTTATCTTGTTCAGTTTTTCGCGAAACATTATCGCCTTTTCAAACTCTAACTCTTCTGCAAACCTCTTCATAGTAGCCTCAGTCTCAACTGCAAGCTTCACAAGGTCTTGCCTAGTCATCGATTTTGTCTCCACTCCTGCGTCGCCGACATCTATGGCACTCTCCGGTATCGTCTTGACAATCGTCTTTGGAGTTATGCCATGCATTCTGTTGTATTCAATCTGCTTCTTGCGCCTGCGTTCTGTTTCTTCTACTGCCTGCTTCATCGATTCAGTCAAGCGGTCGGAGTACATTATCACCTTGCCGTCGAGATTGCGCGCGGCCCTTCCAAACGTCTGTATGAGGCTTGTAGTGTTCCGCAAAAAGCCTTCTTTGTCGGCGTCTAGGATCGCTACCAGGGAAACTTCGGGTATGTCGAGGCCTTCCCTGAGCAGGTTGATGCCAACCAGCGCGTCAAACTCGCCAAGGCGCAGCTGCCTGATCAATTCAGTACGTTCTAAACCCTCTATTTCCGAGTGTAGGTAGCGAACGCGCACTTCGTTCTTTGCCAAGAACTCTGCAAGATCTTCTGCCATCCTCTTTGTCAGGGTAGTTACAAGTGTGCGCTGGTTGTTCTTTGCCCCGATTTTGATTTCGTTTATCAGGTCGTCCATCTGGTTCTTTGTCGGTTTAATCTCTATCTGGGGATCGATGAGCCCTGTGGGTCTAACCAGCTGTTCGGCGATCTGCCAGCTCGACTTAAGCTCATACTGCCCCGGGGTAGCTGAAACAAAAACAACATTCTTGAGGTATTTCTCAAACTCTTCGAATTTTAGGGGGCGGTTGTCGTAAGCGCTTGGCAGACGGAATCCATAGTCGATGAGCATCTTTTTTCGAGTATGGTCGCCGTTGTACATGCCATGCAGCTGTGGCAGCGTTACGTGCGATTCATCTATGACCAGCAGAAAATCGTCGCCGAAAAAGTCAAGCAAGCAAAAAGCCTGTTGGCCAGGGGCCCTGCCGTCCAGATGGCGTGAATAATTTTCGATTCCTGAGCAGTAACCAAGTTGTTCAATCATCTCCAAGTCATATCTAGTACGTTGAGAAAGCCTCTGTCTTTCGAGTTCGGAAGGCAGGGTCGGCAGCCAGTTCGCGAGCTCGCGCCTGATCGATTCGAGCGCACTGTTGCGCGAGTCGTCGTCAGTGATGTAATGTTTTGCCGGGAATATCTTGACCGCGTTTGCATCGCGAAGTTTTTTCATGCTGACGTGGTCATGAATGCTAATCTGCTCGATCTCGTCTCCAAACATCGACAGGCGTATAATATCGTCAGAGTAGCCGGGGATTACGTCTATGGTGTCGCCCTTGACTCTAAAGTTGCCCGGCACGAGCGACATGTCGTTTCGCTCGTAGCGCGCCTCAACAAGATTGTGGATGAGTATCTTGCGGTCGATCGCCATTCCTTTCGTAAGCGTGATGGCGCTTTCTTCCCACTCTTTAGGTGAGCCAAGGGAATAGATGCACGATACGGTCGACACGATTATCGTGGGATCGCCAGACATGAGCATGGCGGTGGCTTCGAGCCTCATCCTTTCTATCTTCTCGTTTACTTCGGTGTCCTTCTCGATGTAGGTGTCTGTCTGCGGGATGTAGCTTTCTGGCTGGTAGTAGTCGTAGAAACTTACAAAGTATCCGACGTTGTTTTCCGGAAAGGACTCTTTGAACTCGGCATACAATTGTGCCGCAAGGGTCTTGTTATGTGAAATCACAAGCGTGTTCTTGTTAGATCTTGCGATTACATTTGCAATTGTAAAAGTCTTACCACTTCCAGTTACGCCGAGCAGTGTCTGCAGACCGCCTTTCTTGACTCCGCTGACAAGCCTATTGATCGCCTCAGGCTGATCACCACTGGGCGGGAAGGCATCCCTTGCAAGAGTAAAGCTCTTTGAGTTTATTTGCAAGCACAAGACTTCTTCAAAACGCGCATATATGGTTACTGGGAGAGGAGGAAACTCATAATCTCTAATCGTGCAGGACCTCGTTGGAAAACCGCTCTTTCGTTGACCGATACAATGGTTTAGCCTACCATTACCGATCAAGATGAGGGCCGGTTACTGGAAAAACTCGTTTTTGGTTCAGAGCAACTTCCTCAATTCATGATACTAATGATGCTTTCAAACATGTGAAATATTTACCGAAGAGCTTTTGTTCAACCCCTGCTCTAGAGTAACATGGACGAGCTCGCTTTAGATCGGACAGGTAAAGAAGACTTTCTGGCTTTTCTCCAGAATGAATCCAAGGTACGGGTAGACGATTACATAGAGGGCGCAATGGAAGTCGCAGAGGAAGTCCATTCAGGTCTTATGCGCGAAGACGGCACCTCCCCGTTCCTCGAAACCCATACGTGGCCGGTTACAATGGACGTCGTAAGGCATTACCGTTCTGTCAACCGCAATATAACAAGCGTTGAAATCGCAGGGGCGATACTCCATGACGTCATGGAAGACGACGATAGGATACTCAACCTTTACGAGTCCAAGTCGTATGGCTTTGAAGCATACCTTGCATACAGGTTTGGAAGCAGGATCCGCGACATTGCAACAGAATTGAAGATCAAGGCAATCGATAACTACACAGGCTCAAGTGACGTCGAGCGTCAGCTCACACGTTTTCATGAATATTGCGACATCTTGCGGGACTCGGAATACGACGTCAAGGCGATCAAGCTTGCAGACAGGCTTAACAACATGGCATTTATCGGGCGCGTTCCGGGCCAAGACAAGGTAAGACGGTACCTGCGGGAGGCAGAGGACTTTTATCTTGCATATCCAATGCTACCACCAAAAATGCCGGAGATGTACAATAGAATGAGAACCGCCTATGAGAAACTGAGGACCCTTCCTGTGAAAAAACTTCTCACCGCATGATGATTATCCACACTACCTTTAAATGGTAATTAATGGAGGTAGAAGGGGACACAAAGCGATGTCAGACCTTAATATTGCAGTGAATGTAAAATTGGAACCAGACTTTTCTGAAGGTAATGTTAGCTACAACGCCGACGGCACACTCAACCGTGCCGAAACAAAGAGTATACTAGGTCCGCACAGCGCAGTGGCGTCAAACGCCGCTTTTTATTCAAAGGTTTTGTATGGAGCCCGCGTCGCGGTGACGACGATGGGGCCACCAATAGCCGACATTGCGCTCCAACAGGCGCAGCTGCTATCCGATGCCGACGAACTTCATCTTTACAGCGACAGGATGTTCGCCGGTGCTGACACGCTTGCAACGGCGGAGGTGTTGAAGACAGGCATTTCAAAGGTCGATGGGAAAACTGACATTGTGTTTTCCGGCCATAGGGCGTCAGACGGTGAGACCGGTCAGACGGGTCCACAAACTGCTTGGAAGCTGGGCTTTACTTTCCTGGGAAACGTAATTGACTATTACGTCGACATGCAGAGTCGAATTGTCCGGGCCAAGCGTCTAATATCGCTCCAGGGTTTCTATGACGTAGTTGAAGAAGTAGAGGCACCCCTACCGGTGTTCATTGCCATTGATCCGTCATACAAGGCGTCGTTTAATACGGTGTCGCAGAGACTCGCGTTTGAAAAGTACCAGAAGGAGGCAAAGGGCCGTGCGCAAAACTACAAACAGTACCTGAAGGTGTTCAACGCGCAGCAGTTGGGTGTAGACCCAAAATTAGTCGGATTACCCGGCTCGCCGACCATAGTCTACAAAGTTGAAAAGATTCCGAAGGCGAAGGCTAGCAGAAAAGCCGAAGTGGTCGAAGGCTCCAGCCGTGAGCAGCTCGCAAAGGTGGCTACGAAGATCTTTGAGGTGCTGGGAGGCTTGGTCATTAAGTGAAGTACCAGCACCTATATGTCGTAATCGAGCACGAAGACGGTAAGCCGGTGCCCGTCAGCCTCGAGATGTTGGGCGAAGCCCGGCGGCTCATGGATGGCTACAACAAAAGGTATTCCGCAGATGAAAAAGTAGTCGCGGTGGTGCTTGGCAACAACGTACGGAAGCTTTGCGAGGAGTTGATATTCTATGGTGCCGACGCTGTTATCTATGCGGATAGCGCGGAACTACTTCACACCCGAAACCTGATTGACACCAAGGTGATAAGCCAAATAGCGACAAACAAGGAGCTGGCTAACGAGTTCTCTGATGTTCCAAGATTTGTTAAGCCACGCTACATGTTCTTTTCCGCAGACAACGTAGGGCGGCAACTCTCGTCGACAATTCTCGCGGAGCTGGAATCAGGCCTTGCGTCAGACATCAATAAGCTCGTAATTGAGGACCTTGAGATAAGGCATGAGCACAAGACAAAGGGGCAGGCTATGAAATACGAAAGGACGCTTGAAATGTACAGACCTGACTTTTCCGGGTTCCTCTGGACAACCATACTCTGCCTTGACAACCGTAATCCTGCAATTGAACGCGAATACCATCCCCAGGCGTGCAGCATAATCCCTGGTGTGTTTGCGCCATTAGAGCGCGACGCCCTAAGGCGCGGCAAAATAGTTGACTTTGCTCCAAAGTTTGACGAGCGCGACTTGCGCGTAAAGATAATCAACAGAAAAATTGTAAAAAGTGCGGTCGACTTTGATAGCAAGAAGGCGGTGGTGAGCTTTGGTCGGGGCATCAAGGACTCGCCAGAGGAGAACATAAAGCTGGTAGGAGAGCTGGCACGACTTCTAGAGGCCGAAGTGGGTATATCGCTACCCATATCGAAAAAGCCGTTTATTGTGAGCGACGGTGCAAGTTCCACTTACATGATCCCTGACAGGGTAGTAGGCACGAGTGGCCGCAAGGTTGCTCCGCTGCTCTACATCGCTGCAGGAGTTAGTGGGGCAATGCAGCACATCGCAGGCATGAAGGAGGCCGGATTTGTGGTGGCGATCAATCCGGACGAGAACTCACCGATAAAGCACGAGTGCGACATCTTCATTAGGGGCAGAATGGAAGACGTAATACCCCTTTTGCTTGAGGAACTGAGAAAAAAGAAGCCTGAAATAAAGGTGAAGAAATGATGGAAAGCTACGAAGTTGCAATAATTGGCGGCGGCTCGGCCGGCCTTGCTGCGCTAAAGCAGCTGTCAAATTTGGGCAAGCAGGCAATCCTCATCGAAGCAGGCAAGCAGGTTGGCACCAAGAACATTTCAGGCGGAATACTCTACTCAAAGAAGCCAAGGAATGGCCGCGTGCACAATGTCGAAGACGTCTACCCTGAATTCTTGCAAGACGCGCCAATCGAGCGCAAAATAACCCAGTACATGCTGCACTCTACTTCGAGGAACAAAGTATTTACGCTGAACCTGACGGCAGCCCATGAATACCAGGCAAACTTTGGTTATTCAGTCTTGCTGAATAGGTTGACTGCATGGTTTGCAAAGCAAGCAGGCGAAAGCGCTGAGAAGCAGGGCGGTGGCATTGTGTCTGGCGTGCACGTAAAGTCATTAAGTTGGCCGGGTGAAAAGACGGTTATCGAGACTGATGAATTAGATCCTTTTGAGGCAAAGGCGGTCATAGCTGCAGACGGCGTCAACTCAGAGGTGGCGGCGATGACGGGCGCGCGAACGAAGTTCACTCCCGAGCAGCTGTACCAGGGAGTCAAGGTCATAGTAAAGCTGCCGGAAGAGATAATCGAGGAGCGGTTCGGAGTCGGGACCGACGAAGGTGCAGCACATTTGTTCGCTGGTGATGTTACACTAAACCACATCGGGGGTGGCTTTGCCTATACTAACCGCGATACTCTTTCAGTCGGCGCTGTCTACCACTATGACTCACTTATGACACGGCCAACAGAGCCGTCTACCCTTGTCAACGCGCTGCTGAAGAATCCAATGGTCGCCGAGTTTGTCAAGGATGAGGTGGCTGTCAAGATGGAGATTAACAAGGACCTTCCAAAGGAGGAGCAACTAAGGGTGCGCTTTGCGACAAGCAAGCTGATAAAGACTTGGAACGAGCTTCGCGACGCGTGGTACTCTCCATCAGGCAGGAAGCGGCTTGTTGAAGCTGGCAAGTTTAAGACAGAGGCAGAAATCAAGTCGAGGATCGACTATGTGCAGAATGAGCTTACCAGCAAATACAGCACAAGATTTGTGACGGATTATGTGGAACTGGAATATGGAGCAAAACTGGTTCCGGACGGCAAGCGCTGTGCAATGAAAAAGCCCTTCCACAAGAATGTCCTGTTTATCGGCGACGCGGCAGGAAGGGGTGTCTTTATCGGGCCGCGGATCGAAGGTCTTAACGTGGGAATCGACGACGCGGTGAGGGCTGCAAACGCCGTCGCAAGAGCGATTGACCGGAACAACTTCGGTCCGCAATACATGGGTGAATACTATTCCCAGATGATAGAGGATAGCCCGTACACGCGCGATATGAGAGAGATCGACAAGGACTACCTAAAGATATTCCTCGACGCGGCAAAGGACGTTCCAAAGGACATTATCGGCCAGCGATACGGGATGCTATTCCGGCTGATGTCTAGTGGCACGCTGAGGGGACTTGCTGTCGGCTTTGCTAACATTCTAGGCTACGACAAGCTGCTGCCGCTTGTAGAGTCGGAAGACACGTACGTGCAGGTGCCGGTGGAGCTAGCAGAAAAGATGGGTAGGTCAATGACCGCGATGTACGAGCCAACGCTACCAACGGTGGCGCAGCGCGTGGCCCGGCTGAAATATGACGACGACAGGGCTTCACACATCAAGGTGCTCAACCCGAATTCAGAATTCATGAAAAAGATGGTAGTGCTCTGCCCCACGAATTGTTACAGCATCGAAGGGGGTGAAGTGATTCTCCAACATGAAGCTTGCATCGAGTGCGGCACGTGTGCCAAGGAAACAGAGTGGCACCACCCTAGGGGAGAAAAAGGAATAGTCTATCAGTACGGCTAAGCCTTCCACTTTATCGAACATCCAATAGAAGGATCAAAGTCCTTCTCGAGTCTTTCTCCCCTTAACAGCCTTCGCACATTGTTCTCCATCACTGGGACTGTCGGCCTTGCCTCAGGTTCCAGTGCGTCGTTTATTCTTCCATGGAACACCAACCTGCCGTCGGCAAACAGGAACGGGTCAGGTGTGCATACTGCACCATATGATCGTGCAACCTCTTGGCTATCGTCTATCAAATAAGGAAAGTTCAATTTGTAGTTTTTTGAAAACGACACCATGTTGTCAAAGCCCTCTTCCTGGTAGTTCGGGTCGTTGCTGTTGATTCCGATAACCTGCAGCTCTGACGGCTTGAACTTGCCCTGCAGCGCGACAATATCTCCGATCCTTGCCTTGACATACGGGCAATGATTGCAAATGAACACTACAAGCGTTATCTTGCTACTGTAATCATGAAATGAATGTGTCCTGCTGTCCACGCCTCTTAGTTTGAAATCAGGGGCTTTGCTATCGGTCTTAAGAACTTGAGGTGACGAAGCGGTCTTGACCATGTCCTATCATTCGATTCATAGATATTATATTTATTGCGAAATCATGCGCTCTCCCGTATTCCTATGATAAAGGAGAGGTTTTCTATGTCAGTAACTCCAGCAAGAACAGATCGCCTTTAATTTGATTTGCGATCCTAGACATTTTACTGTAAGAAATAAAACTGCCTTCCAGGATTGCAATAGCAATGCCAGATTCGATCGATGCTATGCTGCAGCTGCCCCAGCGCAAGCTCGTAGTCGCGCAAAACGATGTGCAGCTGGACAAACCAACGAAAAACGAAATTTTCGTCCTCATGGTCGAGGAATCAAAGGGTTCGGCTGGTGGGAGAGCCGCCGGATCTGGGCACAGGCGCGTTGAAAAAATCTATGGTTTTTCGTGCGACGCCGGCGTTTGCACAAAGTTCTTTGAAGCCAGCGAACAGGACACGATTAACCGTTTTGATATCCCATACAGCGCAGTTGCGGTGGACATTCGGCTCTCAGACGGTAGGCCATATGTCGTGCAGGGCATAATAGACCCCGATTTCATCAAGTCGTATCGCTCGGCGATAAGCAATCTAAAATAGGCTTGGAAGCCAAGCAGTACCATGTCAGAGCACCACCCGCGACTTGAGCAGACGGCCTCGGCTATAGAAGACCTGCTGTACATGGGAGTGATCAGGCTTGGCGACAAGCAAGACAAAGCATTGCTTTCGCCGCAGTTTTCGCTTGTTGCTTCAAACATGATGTCCAGCATGAAGATTAAGGAAGACGGCGGCGTAGAGGAGGTAATGAAACTGATGTACTACTCGCTCCTGATATACATGAATGAGTACCTGAAGGTACCTAAGCAGCTCATGATGGCTCTTGGAAACGACCTGGAAAAGAACCGCGACAGCATGGAGAGCGGCGAGCTCGTGACGACTTATATTGCTGTGCTGACAGAGGTTTGGAGTCAGAACCGCAAAGAGCCGGAAAAATGACCACTGTAGAGTACTACCGCATGGACGGGTCATGCATTGGGCTCGATCTCCTTTGCTCTTGGGTTCCTGAAATACTGCACAATGTCGTAGAACCTCAAGGCCACCACAATGCATTCTCCTTGTTTTTCAATTGGAGTTAGGGGTAGGCGAGCGAAGTCAGCAAATGTCTCTGACAGCATGCTTTTAAGTCGAGTAATTGCATTGCCCTTCTACGATGAAAATGCGCTCGCTGAAGCCCGAGATAATCGAGTCGATTCCTTTGTTGAGGAAGACAAAGCCAAAGGTGTGGGTTGAAGCATACGGTTGTTCGGCAAGCATGGCCGACTCTGAGATGATAAGTGGGGTACTAAAGGGCGCGGGCTATGAAATTGCAAGCAAACAGAGCGAGGGCGCACTAAACCTGATCGTTACATGCTCTGTTAAGGATACAACGGAGCACAGGATGGCTAGCAAGATCAGGGCTATGAGCATTTCGGGCAAGCCACTTGTAATCGCAGGCTGCCTGCCAAAGGCAGACAGGGCAAAAGTAGAATCGTTGAATTCCTCGGCAAGTCTGCTTGGCCCGCACTCTATAGAAAATGCTGCAGCCGTTGTAGGCTCGGCGCTTGCGGGCAACCGCCTAATCGCGCTTGAAGATTCTGAAAACGATAAAATCAACATTCCTCGCATGAGGCTCAACCCTGCCGTCAGCATGGTGGAGATCGCTAGCGGCTGCATGAGTGAGTGCACTTTCTGCCAGACAAAAATCGCCAAGGGGTGGCTGCGCAGCTACCGCGTCGGTGACATCACGAGACAGATAAAGGCAGACGTGGAAGACGGCTGTAAAGAAGTCTGGCTAACGTCGACCGACAATGGCTGCTATGGCAAGGACATGGACAGCAATCTGGTAGAACTTCTCGATGCATGCTGCTCACTTGAAGGCGATTTTAAGATTAGGCTTGGCATGATGAACCCGATGTACCTGCCCGGGATGCTGGACAGGATGGTTAGGGCATTTTATGAAAACAGCAAGCTCTTCAAATTTTTGCATATTCCTGTCGAGAGCGGAAGTGACAGGATTTTGAGAAAGATGAATAGAGGCCATAGTTCCAGGACGTTCCTCGAGGCCGTACAAGCCTTCAGGAGCAAGATTCCCGAGATGACAATCTCAACAGACATTATCGTCGGATTCCCCTCAGAGACCGAGGACGACTTCGAGTATACGCTTGATCTCGTCACGAAGGCCGAGCCTGACATTGTCAACCTTTCACGCTACAGCGCCCGGCCCGGAACCGGAGCTGCAAAGTGGAAGGGCATGAGAGTCGCCTCCCACGTGTCTAAGGGGAGATCGGAGCGTCTGCACGTCATTGCAAAAAAGATTACAAAAAAGCGCAACTCGCTATGGCAAGGTTGGCAGGGGGAAATAATAGTCGACGAATTGAACAAAGTGGCGCAGGGCAGGAACTATGCGTACAAGCCTGTCGTTCTGTCAAATGCCGGCCAGATTTCGCTTGGCGACAGAAAGCGCGTGCAAGTTCATGATTTTTCCAACTTTTCGCTAAAGGCAAGGATAATTTAGAC
>JANWHJ010000073.1 GCA_025450475.1 Nitrososphaera sp. | reverse complement strand
GGCATCGCAAAGATAAAGATAGACCAAATGCAGTCAGGTGTGCCGTTTGAGTTTTCGCTCGAAGTAAAGCTGGTGTTTGCAAGGGGAAAGAAGACATATTCATTCAAGATCTCTGAAAAAGAGAGCGCGTTCCAGATTCCTGTCGACAACGAAGTGGAATGGTTCTCGATAGACCCCCAGCTCAAGATACTGAAGTCAATGTCGATCAAGGCACCAAAGGAGATGCTGATCACACAGCTCCAAGATGGCGACACTGTCATAGAGCGGGTCGAAGCTGCTCGCTCGCTGAAGGACAAGTCAGCTGACGTAGTCGTTGATGCACTGAAAGACGCGGTCCTGCGGGATGAATTCTGGGGAGTCGCGGTTGAAGCGGCGAAGGCGCTTGGCGCGATAAGAACTGATAACGCTTATGAGGTGTTGAAAAAGTGCCTGTTGGTAAAGCATCCAAAGGCAAGGCGTGCCGTCGTAAAGGCGATAGGCGAGTTCAAAAAGGATGAGACGCTGGATCTGCTAAGGCCGGTGCTGCAAGAGGATGAGAGCTACTTTGTCGAGTCAGAAGCTGCCACGGCGATCGGAAAGACAAGAAACAGACATGCAATTCCCATTTTGAAAAAGGCTACCTTAACAAACACTTTCCAGAACATCGTCGCACAGGGCGCGATTGCGGGCCTAAAAGAGTTTCCCGGTGATAAAGAGATAGCAGACTTTTTGGTGGAAAAAAGCAGGTACGGCAACCACCACAGGGTAAGGGAAGCGGCCACTTTTGCTCTAGGCAAGTTTGCAGACAGCCACCCAGTGGTGGATCACCTGAAATCACTACTGACCGACAAATGGTTCAGGATACGCATCAATGCGTGCAGGGCATTGGCAGATGCAGAACTAACAAAGGCCATCCCTGATTTGTCGCGGGTGGCCGAATATGATCTTGATCCCAGGGTGAAGAGAGTGGCAGAGGAGTGCATAAGCATAATCAAGGATGCGACAAAGAAGCCAAAAGAAGTTGCGCAAATGAGAGATGAAATTGACAAGATCAAATCGAAGAACCTGGAGCTCCTGCAAAAGGTTGACAGACTAGAGCGCGAGTTCCGATAAATAGTCAACCACGAGCTTGTTAAACAACCCCGGGCGGTCGACGTGCGGCCGGTGACCGCAGCCTTCAAGCATGACTATTCTGCAGTTTTTCATTCTTACAAACGGCTCTGCAAACCTTACCGGGATCATGAGGTCCTCCTTGCCCCACAACAGCAAGGCGGGCGCCTTTATTTTGTGAAGCCTGCTATTCAGCCGCGGCGCCTTTGCGCTGCCTAGAAATGCTGACAGGAACGCTTCCCTTGCGCCGGGCATAGACATTTTTTGGTAAACGATCTGCGCATAGGAATAGTCCACAGGCTTGTTGTCCACCGCAGTCAATGCCTTTCTTACCTGCTGCACTGATTTTGCGCTTATCACCTTTGAGTACCTCATGAGGGCTGGCGTTCCCTTGAACGAGCGAGGGAGAGCGCCCGGGGGGCTTATCATCACGAGCCTCTTAACCAGTTCAGGCTGGTTTATCGCGACTTCGGCTGCGACGTGGCCGCCAAGTGACGAGCCCACCATCGACACTTTCTCCAGTTTTAAGATCTTCACGAACCGGGTGATAAATTCCCAATAGAATTTGATCGTATAGCTCATATTCGGTTTGTCGCTTAACCCAAAACCAGGCAGGTCCACCGCGATCACCCGCAGGCTTTTTGCCAGCTCGCCAGTGTTATTTATCCAGCTTTCGATCGAACCTCCTAGCCCGTGGATCAGGAGCACTGCTTCGCCGCTGCCGACATCATCATATCGGACTGAAAGGCCGCCTACCTGCAGGTATTCCAATTATCTGGAGGGCATAACACTTGCCGTAAATACTTTGTTGTATAGGAGGAATTGTTCCGCGTCCTTTATCATGGACTTCTGGAGGAACGACGCGAGGAGCTTGCAGGCATGGCATACTATTTGGAGCTCCTCAAACCCGCCATCTAGGTATAGGTTTGTCACGAATGAGACGAGCTGTTCAAGCCCGCAGGCAGACTCCGAGTCAAGGTAGACTATTTGCATAATGTTAGTCCTGTCCCAGTAGCCGCGCCTGTTGATTAGCACGATACCGTCAATTGGGCAGCTGGTAACTATTACGCATTTTTCTTTGATGAAATCATTAAGGACTTTTTTTGTAAGCGCGTACCAGTGCCATGACTTTACGTACATTTTTGCAGATAGTCGGTAGATCTCTGAATTCTGCAGGTAGTGCCAGATGGCATCCAATTCATCAACCGTCGCGAGCCTTGCGGCTGATTTCTTTTGTTGCGGCTTGCCGCCGGCACTATAATATGCCCATCTTGATACAATTTCAAAGCCGCTTCTTTCCATCATGCGCTGCGACGCGACGTTTGTCACGTCAACGATGGCAGACGCCTGCAGCGCCCCCTTTTCTAGGCCATACTGGATCATTCTAGCAATAAGATCTGTCGCTATCCTTGACCGCCGGTAATCCGGATGCACCCTTACGCCCTCAAGCCACATGCTTTTGTTATCTGGGCATGTCACCACATGTGACACCCCGATCTTCTTGTCGCCGTCCTCCACCACTAGCAGCAGGCCCGATCTGTACCAATAGTCCCACATCCGGTCGATGTAGTCGCCCCAGTTGAACGTTCTTGCGCAAAACCTGAGGATCTCCTCCCTATCTGAGCTCTTGGCTTGCCTAATCCTCAATTCGCAGTTGCTGCCGCTTCCATCTCGTGCATGAGAGTTGCGACGAACTGTCTTACGCCCCCGATAAAGTCGAGTGCGCTAGCAAGTGAGTCCGTCTCGTGAAATATCGTGACCACGTAGGAATGAGTATCAAACTGGCTTATCCGTATATCGTCCCAGTATTTCTGCGACAATTCACTGCCTGTCTTTGATGTAAGCTGTATTGCATCCATCGGGTTCTTGTGACCGACGTATTTGCCGCTAAGCGAAGGAATATTATCAATCCTGTAAAGCTTACTCAGAATACGATGTATGTCGGCCGTGCCGGTGACGATGGAATGGAACACAACCCTTACTGCATAAATGTCTTTTTCAATTTCCACTCCCAAATGCTGCTTTAGCGACACGGCCACGTAGTGAAGGCAAGATATCGTTTCCTCGGCCGGGTTCTGTACCGCGTTTGGGTAGCTCATGACCTGCAGTATGCGAAACGGAAGCACGTTCGACTGGACCGGCGCGACCCTAAAGCCCTGTCGGAAAAACGATGCAGTACCCTGCATCGGGTGTTTGCCATCTTGCATTTGGCTGACTGAAAAGCCTTCCGACTCACTGAAGGCGGCGTTCAACTTGTCAGTGGCTATCGGTTCTTTGAAATAGAGCTGCACGTTAAATTGCGTAACGTGTACGTCCACTTACTTGTTCACTACCTTTGCTGAGGACTCTGGGTCCGCGGGGATGATCGTAAGCCAGGGCACTAGGAGCTCGGGCTTGATCTTTACCACGTCGACTTTGGCTTCATTCAACAGCTGCGTCCCGTCCTCTGGATAGTCGGCAAGTACCACTATCCTCTTAATTCCAACGCTGATCGACATCTTGCTGCACTCTATGCAGGGCGCAAAGGTCGAGTACAGCGTCGCGCCTCTAGTGCTCCCCGCGTTACCAAACAGGGCGCACTGCATTATCGCGTTTGCCTCCGCGTGCGTGCACAGGCATCTATCCAAACTTTCGCCGGACTTTATTTCACCTTTCATCCGGGCCATGCAGCGCGGGCAGCCCCCTTCAAAGCAGTTCCTTATCCCAGGCGGCGTGCCGTTGTAGCCTGTGGCTATCTGTCTGTTTTCCTTGACTATCACGGCACCGATGTGCCGGGTCATGCAGTTTGAGCGGAGCTTGGCTATCTCTGCCTGAAGCATGAAATAAGTGTCCCAGTCTGGCCTCTGCATCCCCTAGCCGGAGTCACAATTGCTATAAAAATTGTTAGCTGGCCGCAGCATCGCCTTCAAGGACGCCCTGCTTTTCCTTCCTTTTCGTCCTGTCGCCGACCTTTTTGGCCATACTGTCAGCAGTACCAAGCAAGAATACATACCGGATGCCCTCCGACTTTAGCTCTGGCGTCAGCATCCCGTTCATTTTGTCCACGTCGCCCTTGACATAATCCTCGGCGTGCTTGTTGGTCCTAGCAACTACGTAGAGGAACAATTCGCCCCTGTACTTGTGAATTTCATAGACCTGCCCCATAGGGATATTATCCATGCGCAAGGAGGTTGGTCCTTGTGGTCAAGAAAAGCTTGTATTTTGTCAGCTTTCTTGTCGATTCTGGAAGGGGCGTCTGGATAATATCGCGCCGAAATAGACCTCGACAACGCGCCGGCATTGTGATTACTCTATGGGTATCTTGCGCCTCAGCAGCCTCTCGTCTTTTGCCACGCGCAAACCCACCAAAGCCGCTACAAGCACGATTGCGGCCAGCCCTGCGATGGTGTAATAATCCATCAGCGTACACCAGCCTCAACCAGTGCCGGCCGCCACCTAGCCAGTTTCCATGCAGCCTCGAGCGCAACCAGAGTTGGCGCGAATCCAAGCGCGATCCACCCGATTGATTCAAACAGTTCCATGGCTTGGTTACGGTAGGTCGAAAGATTAACCCTGCTCAAAGGCACGGTATAGTTATCACAGGCCGTCGGTATTATCAGCAGCGCTTTATAGGAATCACACGCGGTTATGATCTTGTACGGGGGCGTTTTACCAGATGTAAAATTACATCCCACTTTAAAGAATCCAGACAAATGGCACTTTTCTTGAATACGCAACCAACGGCATTTCCGAGCCCATTTCCATACTGTATTGCTAATATTTGGAAACGGCTCAGCGCTAGAAAGCGATCATCATCACCATTTCCGCAGTAACAGTACCTAATGTTGAGCTTGTCATATTGATAAATGTTAAGAAGCAGGCTGGCCCGTCTACTGCTATTTGAAGAATTCGGACGTTAGCAGGGTGTTGCGGGACCTCGGATTTCTCACCGAGGTGGGCGATGACGACCTGAATGTCCAGTTCCGCGCTAGGGCGTATTACCGGGCAGCTGACACTTTGGCGGGACTTGCGGAGAATGTCGTAGATGTGTATAACAAGAAAGGCAACGCAGGGCTCGTTGAAATACCATCGGTAGGCAAGGCGATCGCGGCAAAGATAGAGGAGTTAATAAAGACTGGAAAGGTGCGCCGCCTCGAAGAGTTGAGAGCAAAGTTCCCGATCAACGTTGACGAGCTGTACGGCCTGGAGGGCGTGGGTGCAAAGACGATCAAAATGCTGTACGAAAAGCTTCAGGTGAAGAGCCTCGCAGATCTGGAGAAGGCCGCTGCGGAAGGCCGGCTGCGGAAGGTGCCCGGCTTTACCGAGAAGAAGGAACAGGACATGCTAAGAAAGATCGAGTTTTTCAAGAAGAGCAAAGGCCGAAGGATAATAGGCGACGTTTGGCCGCTCGTAAAGCAGATCGAGGCACGCCTCTTGCAGTTGAGAGGCGTCAAAAATGCTATGGTCGCCGGTTCACTTCGCCGAATGAAGGAGACGATAGGGGACATTGACTACATCGTCTCTGTAAGAGACCCAGTGCCGGTGATGGAGTTCTTTGTAAAGATGCCCGAAGTGCAGGAAGTCATTGGCAGGGGCCCGGCAAAAGCGTTTGTAAGGCTGGCAGGCGGGATAGACGCGGATTTACTCGTAGTACCTGAGGAGAGCTGGGGCTCTGCACTTCAGTACTTCACGGGAAGCAAGGAGCATTCAGTTAAGCTGCGCAAGATAGCAATTGCAAAGGGGCTGCGGTTGAACGAGTGGGGTGTGTTTAATGGGGAGAAGAGGGTTGCAGGAAAAACAGAAGAAGACGTCTACCGGGCGCTAGGACTCCAGTTGGTCCCGCCAGAGATGCGCGAGAACGCCGGCGAGATAGAGCTGGCAAGTCAGAACAAGATTCCAGAGCTTGTTGAATATGGTCGTCTGAAAGGCGATCTGCAGGTTCATAGCGAAAACAGCGATGGTACGGCCACGATAGAGGAGATGGCGCGAGGAGCGAAGGCATTCGGTCTTGACTATATTGCGATCACTGACCACACAAAAAGCCTTGCTTTCGCAGGCGGTCTCGACGAACAGGAGCTCTTGAATCAAGCTGAGAAAATAGCAGAGCTCAATGATACGCTGGAAGGTTTCCGCATTCTTACGTCCGCAGAGGTCAACATAATGAAAGACGGCACGCTTGACATTTCTAACAACGTCCTTGACAGGCTAGATATCGTGGGTGCGGCGATCCATTCGCACTTCAGCTTGCCAGTTGAAGCCCAGACAGAGCGGCTGGTGCAGGCCGCCAGGAACCCGAGCGTTGACATACTCTTCCATCCGACAGGCAGGCTAATCAATAGGCGGCCTGGCTACCCTGTCGACATTGAGAAACTAATAGAAATCGCAAAGGACACGAACACTATTCTGGAAATCGACGCGCACTATGACAGGCTTGACCTAAAGGACGACTATGTTAGAATGGCCGTCGGGAAGGGAGTGAAACTGGTGATCGACTCCGACGCCCACCACCCGATACATTACGCATATCTCACGTTTGGCGTCGGGCAGGCGAGGCGTGGCTGGGCGACACAGTTAGATGTACTCAACACGCTCCCTGCAGACAAATTGCTGAGAGCGCTAAAGTAATTCAATTATATGCCTAGTACCATTGAATTTACGGCGTGCACACGACCTTTGAAAAGGACGACCTGAGAGAAAGGAGGATATTCCTTGGGATCTTTTACTTCTGCGCCACCGTAATGGCTGCCATAACGTTCTACGCCATCTACGTCAGCCTCGGAGAGTACTTGCAGACCGGCAGGATCGTGATAGGCGAAGTACTGGTTGACACTGAATTCCCGATCCCTGGTCTAGCCAAGCTTGTAACCTATTTGATGATTGTTTCAGTGGTTGGATGGTACTGTGTGGTGAGGCTCGGCGGCGACAAGGTGACCAACATCCCAAAGTGGCTCAAGGCACTACTGCAGCTAATGGTGCTTGTGATTGCGATCGTGG
>JANWHJ010000072.1 GCA_025450475.1 Nitrososphaera sp. | reverse complement strand
TTTGAGATGGAGGCTTTCAATGTGCAAATTTATCATTTGTCTTCTAGGCAATTCCAACGCACTTCCAAATTCATTCTTGCTCTTTTTGTCAATTCTTGAAAAATCGATCTCTGGCCTGATTGCCTTGATGAGGCCCATGTTTACAAGGTGATCGTATCTTGCTTTTACGGTGGGCGAGCTTACCTGGATCTCACGCGATATCGCGCGAAACGATTTCCGACCGTCTTCCATTAATGATTTCAGGATGTCAACGTCGGTCTGGTCAAGATGTATAGGCAACATGTTACAGTTGTCGTGCCTGTCTTATAATCTTAGTTTGCTCTTACTTCCACCTTGCTTCCCTCGTAATTCTTGTGCATGCTGGTGTAGGGGTACCGATCAAGATCGTAGTTCAGGACCGCACCTTCAAAGGTCTTGACCGGATGGGTCTCTGAATACACCTGCTCGAGCTTTGTGTTCGTGCTGAGGTCGTTTTCAAGATGGTTATCCGATATGATAATAATCTTTTCAGTTGGGATCTGATAGTAAAGCACATCGAGATAATCGAGGAAAGTATTGTCTACATGAAAAACATAAATGTATATCCACGAGTAAACAGGACTCGAGATTATAGTCGTATCTGCATCGGCATTATCTAGCACGAATCCAGCAGCTTCAAACTGTGCCGACGTAATATCAGTGGTTATCAGGTATGTGGTACTCACCAATCCAAATATTGTAAAAGGAACAACCATGCCAATTCTTATGGCAATCTCTTTCTTGAGATTTTTTGCTTTGCTTGACACTCCACCGATCAGAGACGCCGCAGCTATGCAGAATAACGGAATTATTGGAATTATGTGGAAATATTGTGCATATCCAACGAATGACAGAAAGAGCAAGAACGGCGACAGCCACAAGACTATGAAAAAGTCTTTTTTCATGGCTGCATAGCCGACTCCCGCCGAGCCGACCAGCAGTAGTATCGGGTCGATCATAAGGAATGGCTGAAGCACCTGCGTTAGTCTGTTGGAATCTCTACTCGTTTGCCAAAGGACATCATTAACCCACATATCAAACTGCCCTGACACTATGCTTTCAAGTGGCCATATCAAAGGAATCAGGATTACAGGCAAAATCCAAGGAACTAAACTCACGATTTTCTTGCCAGTGTTCGAATAGACAAGAAAACCTACCAGGGGTAACATAGTGATTATAGGTAACTTAGTGAAAATTGCAACACCTAGAAAGACACCTGAAAGCATGATCATGGCATAGTTGCGGCGTTCACTGCCTCCTGTTCTGTTTGTGTCCTTCACATGAACAGCAAACAATATTGAAGCCAGCAAGAACGGCAATAGGATAGAATCAAGTAGTATCCTCCTAAGAAACCAGGTTATCGGCATTACTGCAAAAAATAAGGATGCAATTATCGCGACCTTAGAATTGTAGCGCCTCTCTGAAATCTTGTAAATCAAGAACGTGTCAGCCACTGCGAGGATGCCCATCAGGATTCTAGGCATTACATAGAGCGATTCTATCGACTGAGAATCTTCATTGGGATTCAATGAATCAGGAAAACCAACAGCTGCTAAAGCAGCTGCGAGAAAAATTTGACCAAAGAATGGATGATCGTGAAAGTTAGTCGCTTGAGGATCACCATATTCTAATACTTGCATCGCCCTGCGCATGTAGATGCCTTCGTCAAAGAACAAGTCAGGAAATCCTGCAGGGTTCCACAAATGGGTGAATGAAGACAGGGCGATAGGCAACAATATTGCCAAGCGGAACGTCCTTTCTGCCATACGATTGGGTAGATTCACCTCAGATTCCAGCTCAACTGGAAACCATACCTTATTGAGTTTTGTTGAGACTGCCACAATTGAATTGCAAAGGATTATTTTCTTGTACCGAGCCTTATCTTACGATGCCCAAGACAGCCATTGTCTCCATTACAAAGCATGGCATCGAAATAGCGCGCAGAATAAAGCGTAGTATTCCCGATGTGGAGATATATGTCCCATCAAAACACAGCGACGGCGGCGCAGACATTAACTGGTTTTCGGATCAGAGCACACAGCTTGTCGCTACCCTCTTCAAGACTTATGACGCTCTGATTTGCGTGTTCTCGCTTGGTGCAGTTATTCGGATGGTCGCACCGCACCTAGTGGACAAGAAGAGTGACCCTGCGGTAATCGTGATAGACGACGGGGCAAAGCACGTTATTAGCACTTTGTCAGGCCACCTCGGAGGCGCGAACCAGCTCGCTCGGCTGGTTGCTTCCCTCCTTGGCGCGCAGCCAGTCATCACCACAGCGGCAGACGTCAATGAAACAATCGCAGTGGACCTCGTTGGCAGGGAGCTTGGTTGGACGATAGAGAATTTCGAGAACGTTACAAAGACGAGTGCGTTCATGGTCAACGAAGAGAAAATCGCAGTTTACCAAGACGCGGGGGAAAGGAACTGGTGGCACGCGCCGCTGCCAAGAAACGTCGCCGTTGTTGACGACATCGAGCAGATAAAGTCACCAGAATTCAAGGCCGGCCTTGTAATTTCTGACAGAACCATATCCGATCCTGAAATCGCGAGTAAGTCGGTCATTTACCGACCAAAGTCGCTGGTGGTCGGGATCGGTCTCCACTGGGATACAGGCAAGGACGTCATCGAGTTCGGCATCAAAACGGTGTTCAACGAAAGAGGGCTATCGTTCAAAAGCATAAGAAATATCTCCAGCATAAACCGCGAAGCAAGGGTAAAGGGGCTTGAAGAGTTTTCACAACAATACAACATACCTGTCGAGATCTATAGCAAGGATGAGCTGGCATCGGTGAGTGTACCAAACCCATCTGCAACGGTTCAAAGGTTCGAGGGGACTCCAAGCGTGTCTGAAGCGTCATCGCTGCTGAGTTCAAAAGGAGAGCTTGTGATGCCAAAGCAAAAATTTCCGCCAAATCTTACGGTTGCGGTTTCACGGGTAATAACGTGAAATAAGATTCTTGTACATTGCGAAAGTATTCAGTAATCTGTCATTGGAAGCGTAGGGTTCATGCGAGCATCGAATGTAACGTTAACTTCTTAACTATGCTTTGATTAACTCATTCTGCAACGTGCGGCACAGTGCAGCACTGCGCTGCATAGAGATCAGTGATAAACTAGATGACAAGGAGCATACCGAATCATGTCTGCGTCAAATGTGGGCGAGGTTTTGCCACCAAAAGTGCGGCTAGCAGGCATGTAATGAACATTGAACATGGTAAGGGTTACGTCGCGACGGAGGCGGAATATCGAGCTGGACTTGTAACTGGAACAATCCCTCTACCCTCACCGGTTCCGACAAGCCCCTCAAAAACGGAACAAAAGGATCATTTTGGAATATTTAGATACAGAAATTACCACTCGGGCTTTTTCTGGCATCTGGGCGAATTGATTGCAGAAAGCCTCAGCGAGTCAGAGCACAAAGCCTTCGTGACAATGATATTAATGAATACGAATAGATCGTAATATCTTCATCACGGCTGTCTTTTCGTAATTCAACTAAACAGTACTCCTATTCAAGGTGGGTCTACAGAAAAATGGGGTGGCTATGAAAGATATTTTACCCGGATTGAACCACTCGCACATGAATTTGAGAAAAGCGCTTCTGATTGTAGACAGAGGGAGCAGGGAGCCTGACGTAAGACAGGAGCTAATTGAAATCTGCTCACTTGCAAAGCGCCGCGCCGGCTACGACTATGCAGACTATTGCTTTCTCGAAGTCTTGCCACCCTTTATCGCTGAGGGCATCAGTCGATGCACGTCAAGCGGCGTCGGTTTTATCACTGTGATGCCCTATTTCTTGTACCCCGGGATGAAATTGAAAGACACTGTAAAGCAGAGCGCCAGAATTGGTCGCGACAGGAAACTAAAGATGGTCATAACGAAACCACTCTCGTACCACCCAATGATGGCACAGATCATAATCGACAGATTAAGCGAGCTGAAAAAAGAAAGGCAAGTCGGCCTTCCTGACAAGGAATGCGATATAGTCCTGATAGGGCATGGAAGCAGCGATAAAAATGCCCGCGATGCATTCATTTACACTGCAAACGCGATTAGGCCTTATTACCGAAATGTCCACTTTGGCTTTCTCGAGCTGGACAGACCAAGCATCGAAGAGGGAATTAGGCAGGCTATCGCCAATGATCCTAAGGTCATCTTGGTGATGCCCTACTTCTTGCACAGGGGGGCACATGTTAAGACCGACGTCTCAAAGGAAGTAAATGCCGCCTTTGGCACTCATAACTTCAAGAACGCGTTTATGGCCCGGCATCTAGGCGTCGACCAGAAGCTGGTAGATTTGGTATTGGAACGGGCAACAGAGATGGAGAAGAGGTTTGGTGTCTGACCAGAACAGCGGGACTGCCACAAGCAGAGCAATGTCTGAAAGAGCTTTTGAGATCGAGAAAAAGAGCTTCGAGATTATCGATTCTGAGATTGGAAATCATGGCTACACCCAGTTGCAGTGGCCTATTGTCAGACGTGTAATACACGCAACGGCCGATTTTGACTTTGCCGGTAAGGGCAAGATCCTCTTTCACGCAAAGGCGATCGAGTCTGCATTCAATGCCATCATGAACAAGTGCACCATAGTCACCGACGTAGACATGTTGCTTGCCGCAGTAAACAAGAAATCCATTGCGGACCTTGGCCTAAGAACTACGTGTTATATATCTGACGACAAAGTGGCTGAGGAGGCACGCAGGTACGGCAGAACAAGGTCAGAGGTTGCCATGCGTCACGCAGCAAGTGAGATGGATGGTGGGATAGTGGCGATAGGTAACGCCCCGACCGCACTCAATGAAGTAATCAAAATGATCCGCGAAGATGTATCGAAACCAGCGCTCGTGGTCGGGATACCGGTGGGTTTTGTCTCTGCGCCGGAGTCAAAGGCTGAGCTGGCAAAGATGGATTTGCCATTCATAACCAATGTCGGTAGAAAGGGCGGCAGCCCAGCAGCGTCTTCGATAATGAACGCCATCTTGCTGCTGTACCAGAAGAAGAAATCATCTGTGTGAATATCTGGCACTTGCTTGAACAAGCCTGTCGGGCAATTTCGTGGTTGAAAAATGCAGATGCATGTATGCCGCAAGACCGTTCCCATTCACTATTATGCCGTCGCTGTTTCCCGTGATGCCTTTGCCTTTTTTCATGGAGTAGGCAAACTTTGAATCTCCCGCCATATTTTCAATTGA
>JANWHJ010000071.1 GCA_025450475.1 Nitrososphaera sp. | reverse complement strand
TGTCACGAGGTCGCCGGTGGAATGCCTGACCCCCGTGCTCGCAACGACTAGCACCAGGGGGCTTCTTGCCTGCACCTTCCTGAAGCCCTTTGCCTTGCTGTACTGTATCAGCCCGCCAAACGTGCTGACGTAACAGTCAGCTCCCGAAGAGTTCCTGTGGATCAGGCGCTCAGACTCGATAGCAAGCTCGCATATCTTCTGTCTGCTTAGCTTTTTCTGAAATAGCGAATTTACAGCGGCCACGGTTGCCACGCACGCCGCAGCGGACGACCCCAGGCCGATACCCGGCGGCACAGTGGAGGATACGTCGATCTCTATTCCTGCCTTTCTTGTTGAAAGGGCCTGCCTTATTGCGTTGTGCAGAGGATCAAGTGTCGCCTTTGCTTCAATACCTCCTTCAATTGTCCTGAAACCCGAGCTTGAGTATTCGCCGGCGATTCTGATGTCAGACCTGATCACTATCTTGTCTTCGCCTATCGGATGCGCCTTGACCGTTATGCGCCTATTTATAGACGCGAGTATAGCCGGGTTGCCATAGACTACAAAGTGCTCCCCAAACAGTATTACCTTGGCCGGTGCAGATGCCTTGCTCTCTGTCATACGAACACTATCGAAGAGTACCCAACCACCGCGCTGGTGTCCCCTGTGACATCTCCACTCGTCGCATATTTTAGCAGTTCGCCCCGGGTTGCACCAAGGTTTTTCACTGCGACCATCATAGTCGCTATGGCGCCATAGCCGCAGGCAGAGATGTCCAACCTCTCAAGGACCGCGTAAAACTTGTTAACGTCAAGCGAGAGTATCGCCTTTATCAGCTCGCCATCCTTCCTGTGCGCGTCGCTGTTTGGCTCATAGTGGGTAAAGTCAGACGACGCGATGAGCAGCGTGTTTTCCACCACGCCTTTTTCAACTATTGTCTCTGATATTGCGTTTCCCAGGTTGTACGCGATGTCGCTCTTCTGCGACACGAGCACTATTGGCACGATCCTGAAATCCTCCTTGATACACTGCAAAAACGGCAACTGGACCTCCAGGCAGTGGTCGCGGCTGTGGGCGAAATCGTCAAAATCAAGCGTGGACGATCTCGCCGCAATTTCCTTTGCCAGCTCTGAATTGATCTGGACGTCGCCCAGCGGCGTCTCCCATGCACCCTCTTTCATTGCGGCCACCCATGAGCCTATGCCGTAGTGGTTGGGTCCCACCATTATGACGTCTTGAAAATCAATCGACGAAACTTCGTAAAAGCCGTTTGCGGCAACCGCACCAGAGTAGACATAGCCAGCGTGCGGTGAAACCATGCCGTAAATCCTGCGCTTGGCGGCAGAAGGCGGAGGCCTACCGGGTCCAAAGCGCTGGTTACGAAAAGATTGGTCGACAAGCCCCCTCATCTCTCGGGGGTTGTCGGGATAAAACATGCCTGCGACTGCTGGCGCTCTTTTTGTCAAGATACTTCCTCGACTAACTTTGTCTCAAAGTCGTCGATTGAAGCTTTCTCCAGCATTTCGCTGTCTGACTTAATGGCTCCCTGTTTTTTCAGGACTTCTCTTGTGAGGAGCCAGTAGACTGTCGCTAGCGCCTTGCGCCCGCGGTTGTTTGCGGGTATGACCAGATCGACCTTTGCAGTGACGTTGTCGCTATTGGCAATGGCGATTACTGGCACTCCTGCCCTCGTGGCTTCCAGAACTGCTTGCTGGTCCGCCTGCGGATCGGTCACGACCACAATTTCCGGCTCCATGTAGTTCGGGAGCGACGGGTTGGTGAACGTACCAGGCATAAAGCGGCCCAAGATTGCGGTCGCGCCCGTGATTTCGCAAAACTTTTCCACCGGTGTCTTGCCGTATTCGCGGGCAGAAGTCACGGCAACCTTGGCAATGCTTGCCCTGCCGATGAACTTTGCAGCAACGTCTACCCTTGCCAGCGTCTTGCTGATATCAAGTATGTAGAGGCCCTCCGGATTGGCCTTGACTATGAACGGCGCCATGAACTTGGTCTTGACTGGGGTGCCCACGCGGATGCCAGTGGAAAGTATCATCTTTTCTAAATTATCGGTATCAATTGCCTCCTGACCTTCCTGAGTCTCAACAGGCGGGGAATCTGACTGTGTTTCTGTTCCTTTTTCCTCTTCGTCCTCTATCCCCGCGTTGGTCTCATCAATATCGCTAGGGCCGTCTTCGGGATTACTCATTATGCAGAGGTCAGTTCAGCCATACCTTCTATTAAATCATACTCTGTCATGCGCACAAGCTCGTTCAGCTTGGCGACGCGCTCGCCCCCTAGGACTCCAGTCTTTATCATCTTTGAATCGGTGGCGACTGCGATGTGTGAGATATGTGAGTCTACAGATTCGCCGGACCTGTGCGACGTTATTATCTTGATGTTGTTCTTCTTGCATTCCTCGGCAAATTTCATCGCGTCATACAAACTTCCTGCCTGGTTGACCTTCAGTATTGCACCGCTGCACGCGCCGTACTTGACGACTTCTTTCACTTTGCCGGCGTTCGTGACCAGCATGTCGTCGCCGGTCACCAGAGTCTCTAGGTTCTTTTTCGTCAAGACTGCCATGCTTTCAAAATCACCTTCGTGCACCGGATCTTCTGCATAGACGAGCTTGTAGTCGTGCATCAGCCTGCTTGCAAACTCGATCTGCTCGCCTGTGTCGCGCTTGATTCCCTGCCGGGTATAGTCGTAAACCTCGTTCTCTTCGTCCCAGAATGACGAGCTGGCAAAATCGATTCCTAATGCCATATCCCTGCCAAGGGTATAGCCGCAGTTCTTGACCGCCTTTTCAACGATCTCGAGGGCCTGATCGTTATTCACATTCGGAGCCCAGGCGCCTTCATCGCCTCTTCCGTAGGTAAAGCGCCTATCAATAGATTCGATAACCTTCCGCGTCTCGGTGTGCAGCTTGAAATTCATCTCCAGAGCCTCCGTGATACTCTTTGCGCCCACTGGACATGCCAGAATCTCCTGTATGTCCGGGGTACCGGGTCCTGCATGCGCCCCTCCACCAAGGATGTTGCCAAGCGGAAATGGGAACCTGTATGGTTTACTTGGTTTCAATAGCTTGAAAAGCGGGACGTTGAGCGCCTTGGCTGCCGAGTCGACGGCGGCTATTGAAAGTGCGTACGCGACCGACCCGCCGATCGTGGCATAGTTATCTGTTTTGTCAATAGATCTTAATGCGTCAAAAACTGCCTTCATGTTCTCTGCCTGCAGGCCGACAAACTTTTTAGAATTCGCGTTAAAGACCGCAAGTGCTTTTTCTGCCTTGTTCTCCGGGAAGCTCTGGGCCTCGAACTTGCCCACGGACGCGCCGGACGGCGCGCAGACCCTTCCCATGAACTTGTTGTCAGTTACAACGTCGATTTCTATAGTCTTGCTTCCCCTGCTGTTGAAAACCAGTCTGCCGCGGACCGAAGTAATAGAAGGCATAAGTATGAACCTAATGCCGACGTTATTTATTACTTGTTTATGGATTATTCTATCTCGGACTGGATCTCGGACATGCGCCTTCTCAGCGCTTCGTAGTAGGGAATAATCTGGTAGATAGTCTCGATGCTTGAAATGAACATCCTTCTGCAACAGTATCGCTTTACGTTAAGCGAGTCCATAACTTTTGCCGGGTCTTCTCCTGCCTTCACTCGGTTTGAATACTCGGCGTACTTGTCTGCAATAAGGTTGCCGCATGTAAAACAGCGAACAGGGATTAGCATCTGCTTCTGTCATTGTGCCTAGGCATTATAAAAACCATTACCGCCACGCAATATTCAAATTAGCGCGAGGAAAGCGTGATAACGGGCGCGGGAGTCGCCCAGCATGGCCAAAGGCGTAAGACTGAGGCTCTTATCCCTTAGGGGTTCGTGGGTTCAAATCCCACCTCCCGCATCTTTTCACATTTTGCTGCCTTTTGCATAAAGTATCTCGTGGTTTCCCGGAGTCAGGTCTTCCCACACAACGTAAATGTTGTCGCCGGCCATCGCTATCGACGGACATACAGAGAACTTTTCGTTATTGCTCACGTTGAGGACTCCAGTTGCGTTGCCGCCAGAAATCGGCAGCAAAAGGATTTCTTCGTTGCCTTGTGAAAACACCTGACTTGCCACGTACGCAACATCGTGGTTATCGGATGTCACTTCAACGTTAGTCGGATTTACAAATTTTCCGGCCCCATCAATCATTACAGGATTAGCAAATGTTTCTCCACCATTATTGCTTTTTAGGAAAAATAGGCCGTTCACCTTTTCTGAGTCGAGACCTCCGGATACGAGGTATACTGTGTCGTAGTAGGCAGTCACTTGAGACTCGCCAGAGCTGTCATCAAGCTTTGTCACATTTCCAAAAGTGCTTCCCTTGTCGGAGCTCTTTGTGAAGTACAGGCCGTCATTCATTCTGTCCCCTATCACGTTCCATGCCATATATACGTCGTCACCATACGCGGCGACCTTGGGGAAAGATCCAAGGTTGGCCTGGCTGCTGATACTGATCGTCCTGTTAAAAGTGGCTCCGCCGTCGGTGCTTGCCCTGAACAGTATGTTCGTGTTCTCCTGCTCGTCTTGAGCTACCCACGCCACATACACGTTGTCTCCGAAGGCAGCCATTTCTTGGTTGTGTGAGTCTGAAATATCGTTGCTCAGGTTCCGGGCGTTTTCAAAACTGACCCCATTGTTGACGCTCCTTGCAAAAAGCAGTTCTCTGTTGCCCTGTGTGTTGTCCGCCCACGCTGCATAGACATTGCTTCCATGAGCCGACAGCTGAGGGTGCTCTGAAAAGCCAGGGTTGTTGCTCAGGTTAAGAAGAGATCCAAACAGAGTGCCGTTGTCCGAGCTCTTTTTAATGAAAATGTCGTAATTCGTGCCGCTCACTGAATCCTGCCATATGACGTAGACGCTGCTGTTCCACGCCGCGACCTGCCCGTAGACAGAATCCTGTTCGTTATTTGTCAAGTTCGTCGCATTTTCAAAGACGACCTGCAGAGAGTTATTGTTTCCAAGCCCATCTACAATCTCGTGCTCTGTCCGGGGCTGACTGACGAGCAAAAATAGTGCAAATGCCGTTCCCGCTGCTATTATCAGGACGACAAGGGATTTCACACATCAAATTATGAATTGATCTTATTTGAAGGATATGCCGGACGTCTAGTCAAACTTTTTCAGGATCTGATAGTAGGGTGAAGCCTTGTGTCTGTCCACGCACTTGCCGCATATCGACTTGTCGCCGTATTTCTTGTGGCAGAGGCAATCGCATATGCTTTGTATTGACGCCAAGCAGTGGGAACATGATGGAGAAGTTATTTAAATGTACGAGGGCACCGCCATTTTTTTATTGCCGGACGTCCCAGCATGGTTGTGGATTCACGGCTTAGGCAAATGGAAAGGAAGCAAAAGCTCTATTCGATGCTAAAGGAGCAACACGATGCCGAGATAAAGGAGCTCATGCACTACATGTCGGTGCTCACGACGGTCGAAAACGACCTTGTCCGCAGTTATTTGCATACACTGCTCGCTGACGGCCTGCGTCATATAGAGTACATTTCCAGGATAATGGCCGGAATAGAAGGGGCGACCGGCAGCGCTAGCCTGACAAAAAAGGGCATTTCAGAGTCCATTGATGAAGAAAGAGACTCACGTGATACCCTGTTGAGATGTGCCGAGATGGCCGACGATCCGGAAACCGCTGCCTTGCTAAAGAGCATCAGTGTTGACGAAGAGCACCACATTCGAATTCTGGAACACTTGTCAGAGCTGGTTGATTCGGCAAAATAGAGACTCTTTACAGAATCTAGTTGCGTATCTCTATTAAGTAGATAAAATCTGATGAATTTTGACATAAGATGAATTCACATTACGAGCCTAAGACGGAGCGACACCGGAGCAAGGTGGACATTGTCTACGACATACTTGTCTCCGCGATGGGCGGCGGCGCAAAAAAGACCCACATCCTGTACAAGGCCAACATCAGCAGCACGCAGGTGGAGAACTATTTTTCGGCGCTCCTTGCACACAACCTGATTGAAAAGACGCATGACCTTGACGGCAATAACGTGTACCGCACGACTGAAAAGGGCATGAAGTTCATAGAGTGCTGCGAAGAAATACGGT
>JANWHJ010000070.1 GCA_025450475.1 Nitrososphaera sp. | reverse complement strand
GGCGGCGCCTAAGTCCTTTGCGGTCAGGTCGTCAAGGTTGTTGACGATCCGGGCACCGGTTGCACGGGCCATCTTTGTCATGTCTGACTCTTTTACGCGTCTTACTGCAAGGATGTTCGCCTTAGCCAAATAGTGCTGCGCAATGTCGTCCATGCCCTTCTGGCACACCACGACGTTTGCGCCAGCCGACTTTACCTTGTCGACCATCGACTTTAGCATCCTGTTCTCTTCTTCAAGGAACATCTGCATCTGCTGCGGGTCAGAAATTCTGATCTCTGCGCTCATTTCCGTCTTTTCAATCTCTAGCGCCGAATTGATGAGTGCTATCTTGGCGGTTTCAATCTTCTTTGGCATACCTGCATGCACGACTTCCTTGTCAATGACGATGCCTTTAATCAGCTTCGTGTCGCGCATGGAACCACCTGCCTTCTTTTCCACCTTGATGTCGTCAAGGTCCACCTTGTAGCCGCCTTCTCCTTTCTCTGCTACCTGTTTTGTCGCATCTACAACAATTTGCGCTAGTACAGGGCTGTCGTCGGACACCAGTTTCGAGTCCATGCTGGTCCTTGTGATCTTCAGCAGCATTTCCTTGTCTGCAATGTCCACCTTAACTGCGATCTTTTCCAAAAGGGTCAGTGCCTGTTCTGAAGCAGCGTTGTAGCCGTCTACGATAACTGACGGGTGAACGTCCTTGTTGATCAAATCTTCAGCCCTTTCGAGCAGCGCGCCGGCGAACACGACTGAAGATGTTGTCCCGTCGCCGACTTCGTTATCGACGGATTTGGCCACCTCTACCATCATCTTTGCCGCCGGGTGCTGAACATCGATCTCTTTCAGGATTGTCGCGCCGTCATTTGTAATTGTCACGTCGCCGAGCCCGTCGACGAGCATCTTGTCCATACCCCTTGGACCCAGACTCGTCTTCACAATCTCTGCGATAAGTTTTGCCGCCGTGATGTTGTTCCTCTGGGCTTCTTTGCCCTTGCTCTCCTTCGTACCTTCTCTTAAAATCAAAACTGGCATTCCGCCAGCGGTTGTTTGAATTGATGCCATACTCATGTCGCCTATAGAATAATTACGTAATTCCCTATGCGTCTTTTATAGATTATGACGCCAACTTACATCCCAAGGTGTTTCTGCTTCTCATTGAACTTGGCCCTGAAGCGCGGTACGTTTATTATGAACCTCTCGTGTCTCCCTTCACCCACGCGCTCAAGCCTATCTCGTGCCTCTACCTCGAACATGACACGCCTCCCCTCGACCGATACCACCTTGGCCTTCAGAAATACCTCGGATCCAACCGGGGTCGCGGCAAGGTGCCTGACGTTGACTACTGTCCCGACAGAGTCCCATTCCGGGTCAGGCACAAACTGCTCCTTAAGAAGGAGGCGGCAGGTCTCCTCCAGCTCCATTATCATCGAAGGTGTTGACAGGACGTTCTCGCCCTCCCATAGAAAGCTTGTCGTCTGGGTCAAGTCGACCTTTATGGCACGCTCCTTCGTGGCACCTGTTCTCACTTCGAAATCCATGCATTAACAATCATGTAAGATTCTTTAAAACTTGTGCCTACGGGCATCCAGCTTTTTCTCCTTCTCTTCCTTGACGTGGTGAAGCCTGTCTTTCTCGTGCAGGAAATGTTTGCCGCATGCGTGGCACTTTATTGGGTGCAGCCTGTGTACCTCTCTCGCATGCTGTACGAGTTCGTCATAGCTGCCAAACCTGGTGCGGCATTCGTCGCAGTCGGTCTTCTCACGGTGGAAGAGGCCCATAAAGACCATCCTGAATGCCGGCTATTAAGCTGTATCATAAAAAGTAAAAAGAGGTCAGTCGCCTTAGCGACGACGCCTCATGCTCGAGGCAATCACGTATGCCAACCCTACCACAAGTCCAAAAGTCAGGGGTATCCATACAGGGAAAGCAGCCGCGTCTATTGATTGCTGTAACAGTGATTCGAACATACTACCGGAGGGGTTGTCAGTCTTGGTATATTAGATTTGCTGTTTGCGGGACCTCCAAGATATCCATGCAGACGCGGATATACATTAAATTACCCTCTCCGAGCATCAGGTAGCTATATGAAGATGCAGAAGGAGATGCGCAAGTTCTGCCCAAGATGTAAGACCCACACGGTCCAAGCTGTCGCCTTGTACAAGAAGGGCAAGGACCGAAAGGTGGCAGAGGGCGCTCGCAGGCACGCCGAAGACAAGAAAGGCTATGGCGGCCAGAAATTCCCCGAGCTAAAAAGGACTGCTAAGACCACTAAGAAAATGACCTTACGCTACACCTGCAAGACCTGTCAGTATAAGACGATGAAGCAAGGTATGAGGATTCGGAAGCTGGAGATATAACTTGAGACGAGAAAGTATCATGATACCAAAGCCGAGGAGCTCTTTCCTGTCAGTGCAGTGCGGAAAGTGCGGTGAAAAAGCTATAGTTTTCTCGCATTCTACTACGAACATCAACTGTAAGTCGTGTGGGGAGCTCTTGGCCGAAAAGTCCGGAAGCCTTGCCAGCATCCTTGGAAAGACGCTAGGCGCGCTGGACCAGTAGTCTTTCCGCCAGCTTCAGCTCTTCTTTTGTGTTGACATTGAGCGCGATTTCTTCCTTGTTCATCACCATATAGCGCTCCTGCACCGCTAAGCTAGCAATTCTGGCGGTGTCAAAAACGGTAACGCCAGAGTGACAATACCGGCCAAACACCACGCTAGGCTTGATGCCAATGTTTTTCACGAACTCTTTTTCAAGCACAATTGAAACGGCCGCCTCTTGCTTGCCGTCGGCGGCATCAACAATGCCGCCGACGGCCTGCGCGTCCAGAAGCGGAACGTCCGCAGGCACTACCATGACCTTTTCAGGCCTTAACCTCAACAGAAGGCGGGACAAGTCCTGTGGGTAGCCAGCGCCAGCCGTCTCAATGACTTCAATCCCTTTAGATTTCAGGAATCCTCTAGTTTTTGGAGTACTGGGCGATGCTGCCGCAACAATGCGTTCAAATCTGCGAGAGCCGGCTAGCGCGGACACTACACGCTCTATCATTGCTACATTACCTACTTTGAGCAGCGGCTTTTCCATGTCCCCCTGCATTCTTGTAGCCTTACCGCCGCACATTATGGCAGCTATCAAAAAATTGTCGTCACCAGAGGAAGTGTTGGCAACGACGACAGAACGATAAGCGACGACAGTCTAGTTAATTCATTCGACGCCCCCAGAACGTCGCCTGATATACCGCCAAAGCTCTTGCCAGAGACGAATTTCAACAATCCTGCAATAACAAGCGAAACTCCCAGCGCGATCAGTCCGACGTAGCTGCTGACAAGCCACACTATCGCAAGCATGATACCGGTGGCAGCCGCTATCTTGCGCCTGTCCTTCATGGCTGCGGTGAAAGGCGAGCTAAATCCTTCCCACGCCGACAGACCCCTGTTTGCGAGGAGCACCATGACATACTTGGCAATTACTTCGGCAGCTATAATGCTAGTGAAAATGGCCAGCCCTGACGAAAATCCAGTATTAAATACGATGATCATGCCTGCAAAGTACATGACTAACGCGGCTACGCCAGCTGAGCCAACTGCAGGATCAAGCATCGCCTTACGCTTTACAGCTTTACCGCCCTTGGTCATCAACCCGTCTGCAAGATCAGCCAGCGCGTCGGTGTGGTGGACGCCGGTGATTATCACCAGCGCCCCGGTGACCAGGAGCCCGACAAGCAGGGGATGCAGGAATGGGGAGATCCCAATCGCCATCGCGCCGACTATGGCGCCTATGGCCAATCCACCTATCGGAAATAGGTACATGTTTCTAGCAACATAGTGGATATCGTGGTTCTGCCTGCCGGCCGGCAATATGGTCAGGAACGCAAGCACAGATTGCACAGGCCTAAGGGATGCCAAGGACAAGCCTCCACCAACCAGCAACATACAGGATTGAAATAATCGGGGCGGAGACGCAGAAGCAGAAAAGGAGAGTCGTCAGCTTCATTATCGAGATCGCCGCTCTACACTTCTGAACCGACGCCTGCTCCTGCTCGTCACCAAGCGAGTAGTGATCTATCTTTTCAAGCCGGACCCGAAGTGCGCCTGCCATAGTGGCCATTGGGTAACCTGCGTTAGGGCTGAATGTCTTGGTGTGGTCGCGCTGGAGTATGCTGAGCGAATTCTTCCAGTCCGCGCCAAGCATCTTGGCCGAAACGATCATCAAAAAAGCGGTTATCCTCGCGGGGACATAGTTCGCCAAAGTGTCGAGTCTTGCCGACATCCATCCTATCTCTCTAAAATAGTCGTCCTTGTAGCCCAGCATAGAATCAAGCGTATTAATCGTCCTGTAGGCAAACGCTCCTGCCGGCCCAAAAAGCGAATAATAGAGTAAGGGTGCTGTTATCCCGTCTACCGTGCTTTCGCTTACGCATTCGATTGTCGCAGAAAGGATATGCTGCTCGTCAAGGTCGTCGGTCCTTCTCCTTACTATCATTGACAGGTTCTGCCTGGCGCCTGGCAGGTTGTCATTTTCAAGGCAGGACATTATTGCCCTGGCGTGGCATTCCATGCCTCTCAATGCTATCGTGATTTTCAATATTAGTCCAGATGTTACAGCCAGCGCGACAATGCCGGCAAAAAACATGCTTGCAAACATCATAAAATGAATTGCTAAAGCTACTGTGATGACAAGCGAAACGGCAAACGTTGCGCCCTTGGCCTTTTCTGCTCCTCCCTTGAGCAGTGGCACCCAATAATCAATTAGCCTGCCAAGCCACGCCACCGGGTGGTACTTGTTCGGCGGATCGCCAAACAGCCAGTCAGCGCCAATGCCGGTGGCAAGCGCCGCAAGGAATGCCAGCATCTATAGCCCAATGACCTCCGATATCCTATTCATGTCGGCGCTCTCATTTATGGCCTTTGCAACAAGGTCGATCTGCCGATTCCATGCCTCTCGCGGGATCTCTGCCTTGCCAGCCACGCTCCCCATGAGCGAATCCTCTTCGGGCAAGTTGAACTCTATTTTTGGGATGACTCCGAGTATCATTTTCTTTGTCATCTTCCGCACTTCCGTAATGGCCGGCGCGAGCAGAGTGATGTCACCCCTGAACTTGTTTATAAGAAATCCCCTGACAAGGCTCCTGTGTACCGGCTTTAGCAGCTGCATCGTGCCTACAATGCTCGCAAAGCAGCCACCCCGCTCAATGTCCGCGACGATTATAACGGGTGCACCCACCCTTTGTGCAAGCACCATGTTAGCAATGTCATATTTCGCGATATTGATCTCTGAAGGCGAACCCGCGCCCTCGATCACAACTATGTCGTTTTCGCTTCTAAGGCTGTCAAGTGCATTCAGCGCAGTCGTAAAACCCAGCTGCATCACGAACTTCTCATAATACTCCTTTGCATGCATTTCCGAGTAGAACCGGCCATTGAGGAACACCATGCTCCTGTATTCGCCCAGCGGCTTCAGCAGGATCGGGTTCATCCTAGGATCCGGCTCCTTCCTTGAGGCCACTGCCTGTATTGCCTGCACCAACGCCATCTTGGAGCCGCCCGCAGTGGCGAAAAAATTGGACGACATGTTCTGCGCCTTGAACGGCGCCACCCTATAGCCCTTATCTGAAAGCATCCTGCACATGCCAATTACTATGGTACTCTTGCCGGCGCCGGACGAAGTGCCCTGCACCATTATCAGCTTTGCTTTCTTAGCCATCAAAGCTCTCCAGCGCTTTTAGTAAGCGAAGGTTTTCCTTGCGCGCCTTAACTGCAATTCTGACATGCTGTGAACCCATGCCAGAGAACGTGCTGCAGTCCCTGACAAGCACGCCTGTCTTTCTAAGGAGCTCATTTCTGAACTGTGCAGAATTTCTGCTTTGCAGGCGGACGAGGAAATAATTTGCATCTGATCTTGAAGGGCGGAATGACTTTAGCTTGAGGATACTGTCGTGCAAGTATTTCCGCTCTTTCCTGACAATTGTCCTTGCCCTTGGCATGTGCTTTTTGTCTGCAAGGGCCGCGACGCCAGCTGCCTGCGCAAAACCATTCACGTTCCAGGGGATCTTGAAGGCGGACAGCTTGTTACCAAGAGCAGGATTGCACACGCTGTAGCCTACCCTCAGGCCGGCAAGCCCGAACGACTTTGTCAAAGAACGCAAGATCACGAGGTTGTCAAATTCCCTTATCCTGCCAATCATGCTGTTGGCATCAGGGGTGTCGACGAGCTCGATGAAACATTCGTCAAGTAGAATCTTTGTCGAGCTGTCGACGCTTTCGATTATCTTTCTTGTTTGCTTAGTGGCAAGCATCCCAGTCGGGTTGTTTGGGTTACAGAGAAACACCGCGTCGGCCCCTTTTGCCTTTTCAATTATTTCATCAGCACTAAGCTCAAAATCATGCAGTGGAACAAGCGTTACTCCTGCGCCTGCCTTGTGTGACGCAAGCTCGTATTCGCAAAAAGTTGGCGCCGGGATCACTACACGGCTTTTTGCAAACATCCGGGCAAACCAGTAGATGATTTCTATTGCGCCGCTTCCAACAATTATCCATTCTTGGTCTATTCCCAAATAGCGCGACAGACTTTTCTTTAACTCGCAGCTTTCCGGGTCTGGGTACAACTGGGCAAGCGACTTGGCATTCCTTTGAATTGTTGCTATTGCCTTTTTTGGAGTGCCAAGAGGGTTGACGCTGGAGCTGCAATCGACCTTCACGAGTTTTGGATCAACAGAGTGGACACCACCATGGGAGCAGACACTCGTGCCCTTGCTAACAATCTCTTTCCCCATTCCAAACGCTTGATAGCATGAGCTATATTTAGAGTGTTTTTGCTCCATTGCATGATTCTTGCATGCAGCTGCCAGCTGGCTGAAACTTTTCGGATGCAAATACGGCAGCAAGAGGCAACAAACAGTCACGCATCATTCCCCAACGCCATTCCGACAGAAACATAGCCGAAAGCCCCTCCCTGGTCAGGCTTGCAAAGGGACAGGCTGCTCAAGGCCTACCAGTTCCCGAGGTTCGTCATGGTTGTCACAGAATGCAAGAAGAGAAAACTATTCCTCCAGAGGCTCGGAGACTGGAGGACGCTTTGATAAGTTCTTGGAGTTGTTGGCTCGAATGTTCAATTCAGTCACCGAGTCCTTCAGATCAGTGATTTGGGCCAACGGTTATTAGTTCCATTCACAAATTCGCATGTATATGCGCAAGGTAGCAGTCATCGGGGCCACGGGTGCAGTGGGACAGGAATTCGTTGTCGCCCTCAACAAACACAAGTGGTTTGATCTGACGCAGGTGGCCGCCTCTGAAAGGTCGGCCGGCAAGAAATACGTCGATGCCATACGCGATCCAAATTCCGGTATCTTGCGCTGGCATAATAGG
>JANWHJ010000069.1 GCA_025450475.1 Nitrososphaera sp. | reverse complement strand
CTGACAAACGTTCGCAGTACTCTCTTTTTATTCAACATTTACCACTAGACAGTCTGTTTCTTGAATATTTTCTCCGCTGGAGTCACTGACTTTCGCCTTAGGCACACGCAATATGAAATTCGCCAAGCACCCGCATGAACTATTCTAAGCCTTTATTATCAGCGATCGCTGCTGCATGCTATTCTGATGCCGTGCGCCAAATGCCAATATTGTCCTAAACCACTAGTCAGACAAAGGAATTTTTAGGCGATCATGTAGCTCTTTACTGAATGCGTAACAACATTATCGCCATTATCGCCATTTCCTTCTTGACTGTGGGCTCATTGTGGGGTATCGGCAATCTCTTGAACTCTGACCCCGATGAAGAGCTACAAGTTGAGGGTATTCTTTTGATAGCGCAGAGAAGTACGTTCAATGGCACCAACCCAGATATCCTGGTGAGCGTAGACGTCCCGACAAAACTGGTTGTGCGCAACGACGACGTTGTAACCCATGACCTAAGGGTGGACGAGCAGGAGAATGGCGGGATAACTTCCATCAACACTGCACCACTTCGTGGCGGCCAGAACTTCCTAACCGCAATAGTGGCAAGTCATCCCGGGACGTACGAATATTATTGCTGGTACCACCCTCAAATGCGCGGAAAAATAATCGCACAGTAGAGAAATTAGGTGCACATATTTTTACAGTGTATTAGTACCTTTTTACTCTTCAAGTCTGACCGGGAGGTTCACGGGGAAATGTGTGACAGGACAAATGAACGCGCAACCTTTCAAATAGAGCCTGCGACTTTGACTATGGTCAAAACGTCTTCGTCTTCTAGCTTGTGGTCCAAACCCACTTTTTGACCGGCGAATTTTGCGCTCTTGCCCCACACAAGACCATAGCGGAAGTTCTTGGCCATATTGCGGTGTATCTTGTTGCATACGTCCTGGACAGTAGAGCCGCTCTTCATTATCATCGGTTCCTTGTAGTCAGTCTCGCCACCTTTTGGCCTCATGTAAATTCGTATGAAATCCAGTCGCTGGTACATTGCCTCTTTTAGCGCGTCGACATTAATATTTGCGTCCGCGGATATTGGAATAAAGTTGTTTCCGATTTTTGCCTGCACTTCTTGAATGAAACCCTTGTTTACTAGATCTATCTTATTCAGTACTGCAAGCGATGGCACGTAAACACGATTGCCGTTAAGAACGTCAAGGAGTTGCTCGTCGGTGAGATTGGGTTCCCTAATGATAATTCGTCCGTTATGTATGCCATAAAGTCTCGCAATTTCCTTGATCAGACGTTCTGAGGTCTTGATTGGAACCTGCGCATTGACTGATACGCCGCCAGTGGATGTTTTCTCGATTACGACGTCTGGCGGTTTCTGATCTACTTTTATCCCAGCTTCAGATAGCTCTTTCTTCAGGATGTCCAAATGGTGTGGCTGAAAAACATCTAGCACTATAAGAACAAGGTCTGCATTCCTCGCTACCGAAAGAACCCGCTTTCCAAAGCCTTTCCCGCCCGAGGCACCTTCAATTATCCCCGGGAGGTCAAGCACTTGAATACGCGCGCCTCGGTATTCCATCATCCCAGGTATTGCTGTAAGGGTAGTAAAATGATAGGATGCGATCTTTGATTTCGCGTTGGTGAGCTTGTTCAAGAGGGTGGACTTGCCCACACTGGGAAGTCCGATGAAGACTATCGTGGCATCTCCGGCTTTCTTTACGTCAAAACCAATGTTTTCCCCACCTGTGTGGACGGTCTTACCATGAAGATTATCTTCCTGCTCTCTCTTGAGCTTGGCTATCTTGGCCTTCAAAAGCCCCACGTGGAATTCGGTTGCCTTATTAATCTGGGTCTTGTGAATCTGGTCCTGTATCTCCTTTATCTTCTCTGGGATGCCCAAATGTAGATATCAATGAGTTGCAAGGCGATAAAAATTTTGTTAGTCCGGCTTGATGAAATTCTCCCTGCCTGGTAGATTTGAGGTAAGTAATCAACTACAGATTCTGCTTTAACTTTCCACCGGCATAGGCAGACTTGTCTGCTCTAATCAGAGGAGCATCTCAGCGGGTCGCTCTTGTCGTCAAGATGCCCGTCGACCCACGCTTTTGATACCAACGATCTGCTTTACAAATTCTGATCCAAAGAGAAGGAAAGACCGGTATTTGTGATCATATCTATGATTACTTGACTAACTGGTCATCGGCTGCCACCATGTCAAATACATCGAGTAGGGAGCATGGAAAAATCTAATCCCCCTCACGGAATCTCATGGTCCCATCTCCGGTGCTACTTTAGCATAAAGACAACATGCGTATATGCAACGCGGCATTCATTGGCAATAGCCCCGATGCAAAAGGAATCATAGATTCCAAAGTTGCGTTTATATCTTGTACCTTATGGAAAGTGTCAGGGCTCCGGTGGTGTAGTCCGGCTAAGCATTTCGCCCTCTCAAGGCGGAGATCCCGGGTTCAAAGGTGTGCGAGATTAGCTCTCCCACCGAACATATCCCGGCCGGAGCACCTTAATTCAAGCTACAGGATTCGGCAGTCCGGTAGAATTTTCTTCATTTTTCCGCCCTCGTGGGCAGATAATAGGGGGACTGTTACGTCGTCATCATCCTGCAGCCTATGGTAGTGAGGAACATGCCGGTAAAAATTGTTATTCTATTACGTGGACGCTATGAAAACCGGCCTTGCACTTTGGACACGCAGAATGTACGCCCACGCAATCTAGGCAAAAATCAGCTGCGGCCAAAAACTCGGATTCATCGCCTCGGTAAAAACAACTTTCGCAAAACCTCCTCGCCAAGGTCGTACTGGTGAACCACCTCCGTTGCAATTTAACCCTTTGCCTCACTTCTTTCCTTGCTTTTTCTTGATCACTTGCACGACTTTTTCGCGGATTTCCCCCACGTCGGCCTTTGGCGACGCAGAAAGACAGAGGATACCGCTGTCGAATGGAAAAGTCATAAGCGTTACTTTCTCGTGTTCGGTTATGCTGTAGCGAACCCTTCCAAGTCTGTCGCTATACGATTCAAGAGTGGTGAGGTTCCAGAGCGACTGTATGTACATCTGCTGCTCTTCGGTCTCGTTAAGCAGCGGCTCGACTCCCTGCTGGAAGCCCCCTTCAATGACTTCCCCCTTGCTATTCACAATGCCGACAAAGCGTATGTTGCGGTCAAGCTTGATAATGCTGTCGCAAATGTTGTCTTGCATGTATGGTGTTGATTTTGGGGATTATAAATCGTTTATTCGGCAACTCGGGTTTTCATAGAGTGGCCGTTCTTGATGTGCACAGAGTAATGGAGCCGAACTAGCTCGTTAATGTCCGCGTCAGTGAAGTATTTTGTTGAATACCTCGCTAGCACGGTTTTACAGTCTGAGCAATAGATTTCCTTGAATGGCAACTATCTTGGATTTGCAGTTCCAGTTATTCACTGTTTTGGCGGTGCCTGTTTTCAGTGAAGCGCATCTTGGACGCCTTGTAATATATCACTTCACCCCTACGTTCTATCACTGCCACCACCGCTTCCTTGCCCATCTTTTCTATTTGGTCGACTGCGCCAGATAGATCCTTTGCTGTGGTGTTCGTTCCTTCATTAATGCCAAAAACTACGTACTTTGCCGGCTTTTTCTCGTACTCCCCCCTCTCATAGACACGAAAGTCGTTTCCAAAACCAAAGCCCTCCTTCGCTACGTAACCCCTGCTCCGCAGGTCGCGGTAGACTAGGAACTTTGTCATGATACTCTTGTCGTACTTTAGCAAAAGCTCAAACAGTGGATCAAACGTCATTCCAGGCTTGTTCTTGAGGGTAAGACGCTTTGTGAGCATCAGGTACAGCGCTTCGTACGGCTTTAGCACATACCCGTCTTCCTTCTCTCCAAAGCCCTTGGTGCGGAGCTCGTCCTGAAAGCGCGTTTCATCAACCATTATTCTCCCGCCGCCTGCTAAGCGCGCTTCTACAACCGGCGGCATCTCTTCCTCGCCAGCCTTTTCAGAGAAAGGGTGCGCGCTTGGCGGTACTGATGACAAACGATTAAATCACAGCAAACTACCACATTTAAGCATTCAAATTTAGTGATCAAGATGAAGGGGGTTAATTATCGTGAAACTCGCGGAATGCCTTACGTAAGACGCGAATACATTGCGGGCAAGCCTCAGATCAAGATAGCAAGGTTTTCGTCGGGGCAGGCCAGCAGCAACTACGACTACAAGCTAGAGCTCTTGGCAACTGAAAAAATCCAGATAAGGCACAACGCCCTTGAAGCCGCAAGACTCGCAGCCAATAAGAGGATGGCGACGGTGGGCGAGATGTCATTCTTCTCGATGCTCAGGGTCTATCCGCATGTCATCCTTAGGGAGAATAAAATGATAGCAACAGCAGGCGCAGACCGTCTCCAAGAGGGAATGAGGCGAGCTTTTGGTAAAGCAACCGGCCTTGCAGCGAGGGTAAAGCCAGGTCAGGTCCTGTTTGAGGCCCGCGTGGCGGCGGCCAACTTGAACCTTGCAAAAGAAGGGTTCAAGGTCGCTTCTAGCAAGCTCGGTTGTCCGACGACTGTAAGGGTGACACCCCTGAAAGAGCAAGTAGCAGTTACCGAAGACTAAATCTTGCTCGTCAGTACTTTGATTTTTTCTGAATTGCACGCTGCGGCACCGCTGCCGATACTCATGCAGATTAGAGCAGTGATGTTGTCAATTTCGGACATTATCTCCTTCCCGACAGAAGAAGCAGAATTTGCAAGCTCGGCTTTGACTTTGGCATGATCCATTCCCTCCAGGATTTTCGGGCTGTAGCCGGCGCCGACCTGTATGAAGCGCCCATCGACTAGTAGGAACGGAATTAACTGATCGGGGTTAGTAGCATCGAGAATCTCACAGTCTTTTTCTCCGAGCTCCTGCAAAGGCTCGAAATTCCGATCAGCGGTCTCTCGTCCCACAAATTCGACTTGGTCGCTTTCGTATTTTGCGCGCGCAAAGCTGACGGTTGGAATGTTCAGGTACTTTTCGTCGTAGCCGGCGCTCACAGTGTCCTCAAGCCCCTTCCACTTGCCAAATTTGCTAAGCGCACCTACGATCGCCCAGCGCTCTGCGGCACAAAATGGGCAAAAACCGGCTCCCATAAAGAAGACGAGAGCCTTTCCGCTTTCTCTTTTTAGCGGCTTGTCGGTGATGTGCATGAACTTGCCAAAGACCTTTTTAGGTTCAAAGATGTCCACTAAAAGGATTTCTTGCAAAGTTATTTTATTAATGTTCTGTCATGAACAGGGAGCTCGAGGGTGGCAGCACGGCGACATCGACACCAAAGTAATGAGCAAGCCGAATTGCTCTGAGCTGAGCAGTTCATGCTATTTCTGTTAGATATCGATTTCTACAATCCGATGGTGACCAAAGTCAAATTAGGCCGATAATCCCCAAACAATTCTGCGCTCATGAGGACCGCCAGGCTTCCGACTGGGGCATAGTCACAATAAAGTAGCTCTTGCAGCTCATCCCATTGGGGCACCTTTAGCTCTTTTCATGGAGATACCTAATATCAATACAACTTTCTAATCAAGGCTAAAGCACGAGATCAGCTACAGTTAGATCTTGAATTTTCTTCACTCCGGTTTATCTTATCGATTCAAAGCAAAAGAAACATAGTTTTTGGCTATAAACCGCGATAAGATGGTGCTTAAAGATAAATTGGACTCTTCCAAAGTACGGATTGTTCAGTTGCCCCTGAGAACTCTT
>JANWHJ010000068.1 GCA_025450475.1 Nitrososphaera sp. | reverse complement strand
AGCTAAAAAAGTTTGAGCACATCTCGGAACTTGAAAAACAGGCCGAGATCAGTGGCTTTTCGCTTGTCGAACTGGACGGCAATATTGCGATAGTGGGGAACGGGGCAGGGCTGGTGATGTCGACCCTCGACATGGTCTCTGATGCTGGAGGCAATGCAGGCGCGTTTCTGGACTTTGGCGGTAGGGCTACAACTGAAACTATCTACGAGGCGCTGAAGGTAATCAGCCAGATAAAGAGGGTCGATGCGATAATCGTGAACCTCTTTGGCGGGATTGTCAGGACTAACCTTGTCGCGCAGGCTATACTTGACGCGTATAAGAACAACTTGATAGCCGTCCCTGTATTTGCAAGGATTTCCGGCGCCGAATCTGAAAAGGCAAGGGCAATGCTCAATGGGAGCAGGGCGAAGCTCTATGACACCGTTGAAGAAGCAATACAGGCCGCAGTCGCGGCCGTAAAACGGTGATATTTTTGGCGACGATTGAAAAGACGTTCAACATCTTTGACATTCTCATAGGAACCAAGGACGACAAGGATTTCCAAAAGAAACCTGTGGTGATACAGGGCATGACGGGCAGCTATGGCTCGACGCACACGCGTCTGATGAAAGAGTATGGCACGAACATTGCCGCTGGAGTGACGCCGGGCAAAGGCGGCCAGAACTTTGAAGGCACGCCAGTGTACGACAATATGGCTGACGCTGTCAGGGCCACTGGCGCCCAGATCTCCGGGATATTCGTCCCGGCACCGTTCTTTTTGAAAGCGGCCATCGAGGCTCTTGACAGCGGCATTAAGCTACTGGCGGCCATACCGGAGCATGTCCCAATCAGGGACTCGATAAAGGTTTTCGAGTATGCCAATAAAAAGGGTGCAAGGATGATTGGGCCAAACACCCCAGGGGTAATCGTCCCAGAATTGTTGAAGGTGGGCATAATGCCGGCCCAGCCGTTCAAGGCAGGTAGCACCGTTGTGTTTTCGCGCAGCGGGACCTTGATGTACGAAGTCTCTTACAACCTTACAAACAGGGGATATGGCCAGAGATTGGGCCTTGGAATCGGGGGCGATCCCATAAACGGAACCAACCTCATAGAAGCGTTTGATCTGATAAGAGACAGGAACGACGTCGACTCTGTTGTTGTCGTGGGCGAGATAGGCGGTGACGCAGAGGAGCAGCTAGCAGATTACCTCATACGGACTTCCTTTAACAAGCCTGTCATCGCCTACATCGCTGGGAGAGCGGCACCGAAGGAAAAGAGGATGGGCCACGCCGGCGCAATAGTTTATGGCAACTATGGCTCTGCAGACTCTAAGGTTGCCAATTATGCAAGAGCCGACGTGCCAGTGGCGAAGCGCCCTGGAGAAGTACCGGATCTTTTGGCAAAGAAGCTGAGAAGATAAAAGCACAATTATCCTTGTCCTGGGCCATCATGAGAACCCTGGCTATTCCAGGAATCAGGTTGCCCGGCCTTACAAAGTTATTATTGTCAACCCCCCCAGACCGCAGATTGGCGATGTCTATGTGTATCTGGATAGATGGAGTCACCTCAATATTAGGTTGGTTTTCTTCCAGAATACACGAACTGGCAAATGTGACGCCCAAGAATGCACACAGATATGTATTAAGAATTGCAGCCACATTATCAGGCATTGTCGTTTGAAATGCGCTTTTGTGACCGTTGCATGGCTAGAACGCGACACGAAATAATCGAAGACCCGGAAACCATATACACTTACAAACGCAAGAGGCTTTATCGCTGCAAGGAATGCAACCATAAAAGTTACAGGCGAGGACTGCGCCCAAGCGCAGAGTCGGTTTACTAGAAAATGAGCTATTCGATTGCAGAGGCAATAGTTAAGCTGAAGCGCGAGTTCATGCGGATTTACGCCGGCCGAAGCCTGCTTTGCGAAGTAGTGCCGCTCTTGCATTCCACGTCTATTCCTATCGAAGAGGGCGCGCTTCGGTCACTACATAGGTTCGCAACAGCTAACCCGATCTATGTTAGGTCGCACGATTTGGAAATTTCTTGTGTGTTGTGCAGGGTTTACGAAGGAGATATCACGAGCTACTGGCTAGGAAGTAAGAAACATGATACAAGCTACCAACCTTTCTACCCGACTTGGATATTATCAGCTTTTGCGCTCGCGCAAGGCGCAAAGTTGCTCGGTTTTAAGGAGCTGGTCGACGTGGGTTCCGGTGACGGTAGAGTAGCATATTGCGGCAAGCTGCTCGGTATGGAATCGCACGGAATAGAGATTGATGAAGACCTAGTACAACTGCAAAACTCGATATCTGATACGACTGGTGTTAGGTATAATGTGGTAAACTCAGATGCGACGCGGTTTGACTACCGCGCGCTGAATCTATCAAGGCCAATGTTCTTTATCTCAGGGCTTCCAGAGATGGGGGAAATGCTCGCAAACAGTGTCATAAAACAGGTAGAGTCGATCAAAGAGCTCTGGAAGAATACCGGCTTTAACTTCATGGGGAGCCACGTCATGAAGGCGTACTCGAGTGATAAGACTGGTTGGGGATGGGGTAGAGTCATTGCAAGCCATGGTTTGGAGCTCGAGGGCACCGTTACGCTACCGACGCTTTGGACGGCAGACCAGGCAGTAGACACAGCATACGTCTATGCAAGATTCAAGCAGTAGACTCGGATCGCTTTGGCAGAGAAATCACAGACACCGGCTCCAAAGGGATTTGATGTCAAAAGAGTTTTTCCGCTCTGCCTGAATTTCCTGATCTGCGGTTAAGTACTGATGGTTAGGCGACTCATCTAGGCCAGATCGGACGCATGGACACTCACATCGCAACCCTCACTTCCACTCATCGCGGAAAGACCATTAGTCTTAATGATGGAAAAGCATTTGGCCTCCGCGTCGAGCATTTAGGTTAGTATGAAAAATATTTGCAATTAAACCAAGTAATGTGTAATGTTGCAAATTAACCACTTCCGAACTTTGTTCCCGCACTAGATTGCAATAAATCGTCGATAGGAAATTCAGCTAAAAGGGATAGTTCACGTCCTCGAGACGTAATTTATATTGACCTTGTCGCTGACCAGCAACTGATTTGGCTGGCGACCTCCTGACCATGCTTTTTTGGCTGGGGGAACTCACTGCCGCGAGCTTTGTACTCTCGTACGGGGCCGAGCATCTGTCAAAAAAATATGGTGCGAAATTTGTTGGCCGCACTCTTTTGAGTGTCGCAACGACGCTTCCCGAGATAGCCATAGTTATTTATGCCGCCGCTGGCGGCCTATTTGGGACCGCGATAGGTGCAGGCCTTGGCAGTAACTTGCTAATGATGACGCTCGGGCTGTCGATAATGCTCCTCATAGCCACCTCGCGCCTGTCAAAGGCGCCGCTAAAGGCTGTCGACGTTTCTATGTTCAAGCTTGACAAGATCTTCTTGCTCGCAACGGCAATCATTAGCGCGGTCCTTTTCATAGACGGCTACGACTTTGTCGACGGCTTTATCTTTGCAGGCATGTTCGTCGCCTATCTGGTGATGGCCCTAATGGAGATGAAGGCAGAGAACAAAACAAAGAAGGTCCAGCGAGAAGTGGGAAACCACAAGGTCGTCAAGGTCACAGAAAGCCTGCCTGAGAAAAGAGGGCCAAACTATGAGATGACAAAGGCCATGCTGGCTTTTGCGGCGGGCACCGTTGGCATATTCATCGGAGCCCCTCCCTTTATCGATTCTCTACAGGGGTTTTCCCTGGAGGTAGGCGTTTCCGTGATCATACTTGCGGTGATAATCAGCCCTATAGCGGGAGAGATGCCGGAGAAAATCTCGATGATGCTCCTTGCAAGAAAGGGGGCCGCCGGCGCGTCGATTGCAGTAGCGAACGTGCTTGGTTCGAAGATACTCAACAACACGCTTCTGCTCGCAGTAGCAGTTTTTGGCGCAATGTACCATAGTGGCTTTTATGCCAAGATTGAAGTTAACCAGATTCTGATATACCAGATGATACTCGTAACAGGGATGACCCTAGGCGCGCTGGCGCTGATGTTCAAGAAAGAGATCGGGATCAAGGTGGGGATAATACTCGCCATAATGTACGTCGTATCCCTGATCATCCAGTTCATGCTGCCTCAGGACCTGACTCTCCATTAAAATAATAGCCTAACCCATCAATATGCACATGCTTTCTAGGATGCTTGTGCCAGTAGATGGGTCTGACAACTCGCTTCGCGCTCTTGACCACGCGATTTTTCTTGCCAAGAGCACTGGCGCCCACGCGACTGCAATGAATGTGATAGAAAGCCCTCCTACGGTGTACATCGAGTCTCAAAAGCTAATCGATGACATCATGGTCAAGTACAGAACCGAATCCACCAAAATCTTGGATAGGTGCAAGCTAATTGCAGAAAAGGCAGGCGTCAAGATTGAAACTGTAATTGCAGAGGGAGACGCAGCTTCCAACATCACTGGCTACGCGCAAAGAGAGGGCTTTGACTTGATAGTCATCGGCAGCCGCGGTCTAGGGAAGTTCAAGGAGATGGTTCTTGGCAGCGTGTCAAACAAGGTGCTGCACCACTCAAAGGCTTCAGTGCTCATAGTAAGATAGTCATACCGAATTCTTCCACTGGACGACGACAGAACTGTCGTTCTTGTACTTGCCTTTTCTAACGGCACTTAGCTCTTGTTCCAATTCTAATCTCCTAGACTCATGAGAAGAGGTCGACGCATGCTGTTTTGCCTGGCTAGAGCTTACCGCGACTTCGCAAATGTTGCACCTAAGTTTCTCGACTTCCATACGATACGTATGGTTTGCTGGAAATATAAAAGCAGCAAGTGGTGCTGCAGGCAATAAATAGCGACGACAAAAACATTCAAAAGCAACTAATAACTAAGTGAGCAATCGTCTGCAGGAGTGATGCATAGTGACTTCGTCGAAAAAAGAATTGAAAGAAAAGGAAAACCAGGAACGTCTTGCGCGAGCCCTCGAAACCCTTGATTCTATCACAAAGAACAACGACATACAGAAGAGCATTCGCAACATGATAAAGGAAGTGCTTTTCACGCTCAAGGACGAAAAAGGTGGCAGCATGTCTGTTAGGGCTGCTAACGCGATCAGCCTGCTTGACAATGCGACACAGAGCCCTCAGATGCAGTCTCACATTCGAACGATGTTGTGGCAGGTCGTATCCACGCTTGAAAGCATACGAGAATAGTTAACGAATATTTTTTACCGGCTTTACAGGCGGAGGCAGCTTCTCCAGCTTGTGTGTGGGGTTCGCAAGGTAATGCCTGGAAGCACCTTCTCCGCTCAGCACAATGTTGCAGTGGACGCACCTGTATCTTATAGCCATGATTGTACGCGCAATTGGTATATCACGCACATGGCTAAAAACGCTATGGAATTAATGCTAGGGTAATTACCGCAGGCGCACTATTTCTCTGTTGTCAGGAACCCCTGACCTTATCTTGAGGCGTGAATAGATGGCGCTGGCCACGTTTTCAGACTTGCTCTTTTCACCATGGTTGACCAGAACGCGCTTTGGTTTGACCCTAGACACAAAGTTCAAAATCTGGTTAAAGTCACTGTGACCTGAGAAACCGTCTATCTTTTGCGTCTCGCAGCGCACGGGCACAACCTTGACCTTGCCGGTCCTGTCCATCATGCTGACTTCCGACATTGCTCCATCAAGCACACGCCTGCCAAGAGTGCCGTTGATCTGGTACGAGACGAACATGATCTTATTCTTCGGGCATGGCGCAAGCTCCTTGAAGTACTCTACGGACGGGCCTCCTTCTAACATGCCTGATGTGGCCATCACTATAGCTGGGTTTTCGTCGTTGAGCACGTCCTCGCGCTTGCCGCCGCTGATCACAGTGAAATATTCTGATTGAAATGGGTTGATGCCCTGCAACACCGACTTACGAACGTCGGACCCAAGATAGTGGGCGTAGGACATGTGGATTGCGCTCGCCTCGGAGATCATGCCTTCGATGTATATCGGGGATTCAACAAGCCTCCCCTCCTTCATCTCCTTTGCCATGACGAGCATTATCTCCTGAGCTCTCCCGACCGCCGGGACCGGGATAAGGACCTTGCCGCCCTCGGTTAGCGTCTTGTTTATTGACTCTGTGAAACTGCGATACACCACCTGCTGATCTGGCATTACGTCGGTGGTGTTGCCGTATGTGCTTTCTGTTATAAGCGTCTCGACCCTCGGGTACATGGACACGGCGCTGTCCAGCAGTTGGGTCCTTGCAAACTTGTAGTCACCAGAGTACAGGATATTGTGCGCGCCGGAAATGTTTAGGTGCACAGTGGCGCTCCCCATGATGTGTCCTGCGTTGTTTAGCGTGATCGTGATGTCCGGCGAAATGTCAGTAGGCTTGCCGTATGGGAGAGTAATGCAGCGCTTGATAACCTCGTTGACATCCCTTGCTTCGTACGGCAGGTACGTGCCATTGCTATGTGCTATTTTGACTGAGTCCATCTGCAACAGGGTCATCAGTGGCAGAGTGGGCTCGGTGCAGTAGACTGGACCCTTGTAGCCGTACTTGAAGAGGGCCGGCAAGAACCCCTGGTGATCTATGTGTGCATGGCCTATCACTATCGCATCAAGGTCGTCAAGGTCGAAGTTGAGCCAGTCAATCCGCGGGTACGCGTCAAGGCCCGACATTTCTCCAGGGTTGATCCCGCAGTCAAGCATGACCTTGCTCTCCGGTGTCACTACGACAAAGCAGGACCTTCCCACCTGTTTGACACCTCCGAGGCAAAAGAGCATTACCTCTTCCTTGTTCGTTGACCAGGGCTGCGGCCTTGTAGAGCCGCGCTCGTTATTTTCTACCTGCTGTTGCGCTCCAATGTTCCCATTGCCCACCACGAGTGATCCTCTAAAGACCCGCTTACCAAGCTTTTGCAAAAAGTCAGCCCTTTCTTTTGCAGACCCCTTGAGCGTCGAATGGATAATGTTGATGCTCATGGAAGGGATGTGGGGCGAACGTCGGGTGTGTGCGATCCAGCCTGTCGACTGCGCGATCTGAACTATCATGCCAGGGTCAATTGCTTCCGGCCTGCTAACTTCGAGCACTACTTCCCCGGTCGCGTCGTCGCAAAACACTGCTGACACCAAAACGTCCTTTGGTAGCAGCTTTGCAACTGTCTGCCGGGTCTGGTCTTCGGGTAGCCTGACCGACGCGTCGGTACGTATGATAAACCTTTTTTTCAGTGTCTTTGACAACGAGGACAAGTAGTATGTAAGCCCAGTCAGAGCGAACTTAGCGTTCTTTGTGTACAGCGCAATGTTGGGGCCCTCGAACCTGACGAGAGTTATCTGCGAGTCTGGCGGGATAGACTTTAGTATTAGCTTTCCTGTGGCTTCCTCGCTTTCAGTGGTGACCTTTGTCACTGGACCATCAACGTCCTGGGCAGGCTTGGACTTTTTCTGAGGCGCTGCCTGCTCATGAGCCATTATATCGCCAGCACTTTCGTTCTTTTCCAATTCTCCCATTCCAGTTCGTCCCGCTATACCACCAAAATACTATGCCTCGTGACTGAAATAAACGAAAAGGCACAAATCGGTAATAAGCCAAAATTACATTCGTAATTCCATTATAAAAGCATTGTTAGAGCCTTAGAACGGCACATACGGAAGCAAAAGCGCCGCCGCAACTATCGCGACCATGATAAGCGTCATGAGTATGCTCATGTTCTTGGCGATCCCCTTTGATTTTGCCCGCCTCTCTATTAGGCTGCCGTATAGCTGGCCGCCGTCCAAGGGGCCTATAGGGAGCGCATTAAATATGCCCACGTTAAAGTTGATGAACCAGAGCCAGAACAGCAGGTTGGCAATAGGGGCATATGTGACGCCCAGCGTGCTGGATTCGTACCTGGGGGCCATTAAGTCAGAGTATGGGACTGCGCCTTGTTGCATAGTTGGCGGCAGCAAAAGTGCGAGTGGATTTGTGCCGAACCAGCCTTTGTACCTGTCAAGCACCGCCTGCGAGTCTGCGGGGAGCGCAGTGACGGTCACGCCGAGGATTCCCTGTCCAGGCTCTACCGCAGATGGCAGCGTGGCTTGCCGAGTTATCGTATCGCCTGCCTTGTCAATCCATGTAACATCCACTGTACTGCCCAAGTTAGCGCGCAGCTGGTCGCCCAGGTTTTCAATAGTCCTAACCTGACGGCCTCCGACGAACTGAATTACCGATCCAGGTTCCATGCCGATTGATTCGGCAAGTGATCCCGAGTTGATAGTTACTGCCATGACTCCAAACTGCGGAGCGTTCGGGTCTGGCGGAAGCGGCGTAAGCGTTGAAACTACTAGGAATAACGCCACCAAGGAAGCGCCTGCCAGTATCATGTTGTTCAGCGGGCCGGCCGTCAGGACAGCGCTCTTTTGCTTGAGAGTTGCCCTGTTCAGCTCATCCCTTTCGATGTTGACAAACGCTCCTATCGGAAGTCCGAGGAATAGTACGATGCCTGTCGAGTCCACCCTTATATTGTAGACGCGGGCGACGATTCCGTGACCTGCTTCGTGTATGATAATTGTGATGATAAGCGCTATCCAGCCGTAGGTTATCGGTAGATACGGGTTGAGCCCAGGGATAAGGAGGTTCGCGGTTGGGCCGACGTTGGCTACGGCGCCCCTCGCGCCCGCGCTGGAGAACATTATCATTAGCGAGCCTATGATTAGGAATATCGCGAGTGCGGTTATTGCTGGCATCAGGTACGTGTTAAAGTCTGCATAGAACTTTGCCGCGCGCCACTTTGCGACCCTGTCAAAGAATTCAAGGCCAAAAGGCGTGTGGATGAGTATCAGGGGGAGTTTTACTTCGGCACGCACCCGGTTCTTTTGCTGTTCCAAGCAACAATATTATGCGTCTTGTCTATTTAAATCAAAGCGTTGTCTATATGCCGCTGCTTTCGGCTTTTTGTATTTCGATGTAGACCTTGTCACCGACCTTGATGCCCATGTCTTGGTACTCCCTCATGCTGAGCTTTATTGTTGGAGATTCGGCTGCCATGCCACCAATCCCGGGGAAACTCGCCATTACCTTGGGCATGTTCTTCATGAGATCCTCTATTGAATTGAATGTCGCCGTGCCTTGACCAAACGGGCTCATGTTGGGCTTGTCAGGCTTGTGCTCTTTTGGGTCGTTGAACGTGACGTAGACATACGGGCTCCCGTCCTGCGACGCTTCTATCCTAGCGGCTATGAATTCTCTTCTCATTGATGCAATATCTTGCACAGAGAGACTTATTTGCATATCTAAAAAAATTAGATGATTCACTGCAATTGGGCAAGCAGGGTCCTCCAACGGAATCAATCTGGCTTTAGAAGGGGTGATTCACGATCCTATATGTCAGAATTTGCAAAATAGGATCAGATGATTGGTCTAACATGGGATCTATTCTAAGACTCACAACCGTGCCAATAACATCTTGGCGTCAACAACGAGTGCCGAATTCTGTCATTGGAGACAAGACATGTAGGTCAATGATGTCTAGTTGCATGAATGCCCAAAAATACGATGTGGTATGTGACCGCAATTGCGAGGACTACATGGGTTCTAGAAGGGTACGACAGATAATCCTTCGCGCTCGCCTAGCAGAAAGTCTACATTAGAGGCTTGCGCATGGGTTTTCGTGCTTGCCATAGACGCTGCCGTCGTCACCAAAGTATACAAGGGAGCACACCAGGCTGCGCTGTCTGAAGTATCCCTAAAGGTAGAGAGAGGCAAAGTCTTTACGCTGCTTGGGCGAAACGGTGCCGGCAAGACGACCTTTGTGCGCATGTGTGCAACCCAGCTGACGCCAACTTCTGGTAACATCAGCGTTCTTGGCTATGACGTCACTAGACAAGCAAAGCAGATCAGGAACCTCATTTCAATCGTGCCACAAGAAGGCCGCCCGCTGAGGGCGCTTACGTCTTGGGATCACGTCTACAACTGGCTACAAATAAGGGGCGAGGGAAAGCGGGTTGCCAATGAAAAAACAGAGGAAATCTTGCGCAAGCTAGAGTTGTACGAAGCTCGCGACAGGCCGGCGATGAACCTGTCAGGGGGCATGAAGCAAAAGATTTTGGTCGCGATGGCGATGGCAACTGACGCGCAGTTATTGTTTCTTGATGAGCCAACAATCGGACTCGACCCGGTGTCTAGAAGGCAGGTCTGGTCGGCTATAAAGGACTGGAAATCCAAGGGTGGATCGATACTCTTGACGACGCACTACATGGACGAGGCGGAGCTACTATCCGATTACATCGTCATCATTAACAGGGGCACGGTGATCGCGCAAGGCACAATACAGGAGCTACGCAGGGTGATCCCGCAGAACACCAGAGTCGACATCTCGCGCGACGGGCTTGACATCGAAGTGCTCAGGCCGTATGGCTCAGTGGTCGATACCGGCGCCGGCATGCTGCGCGTGTTCGCATTTGAGTCAGCAGTACACGAGTTGTCCGAGCTAGCTCTGCGAAAGAATCTCTCATTCACGGTATCGCCGGTAACGCTTGATGACGTGTTTGTCTACCTAGTTGGCGGTGGGATTGGAGATGACCAAAATGGCAGATACTAGCATTCTCCCGGTAAGGCAAGCATTTCTTATCGCCTACATGACGGGCGTTCTTTGGCTGCGCAGGAACCCGACGTCGTTGATATTTACGGCGATTAGCCCGTTCTCTCTCCTGTTCGTTCTCTTTGTAATTAGCGGAGGGGATTTACTCAAGCCTGCGGTTGCAGGAAGTCTAGTGATGGCACTTGTGGGCTATGGACTTGCTCTCGGGCAGGACATATCGT
>JANWHJ010000067.1 GCA_025450475.1 Nitrososphaera sp. | reverse complement strand
CCTAAAGTTCAGGCTAGCATATCTTGGCGTCGGAATAGCGGCCTTCTTGATTGCATTTTCAACGGGAGCATCAGGAGTCAAGCTAAGTGATGAAGAAGCAAACCAGATTGTTACCGAATTTACCGAACGGGTGCAGGGTATACAGGAGGAAGGCATCTTTTCCAACAACGCTGTGGTGGGGCTGGGTATGTTTATTCCGGCGGCCGGGGCAGGAATAGGCGCCTATTCCGCATATTCAACTGGAATCGTCTTTAATGCATTTGCTCATACAAACCCTGCCATTGCAGCAATTTCACCTCTATCCCTCCTGGCTACACCGTTTGGGATCTTGGAGATATTCTCTTATGGATTGGCAATGTCCCGGAGCGGTATGCTGGTGTATTATCTTGTAAAGAGAAGAACCTGGAAGGAATACCTGTTAGTGACTGGCATTGAAATTGCCATTGCAGTATCCGCTCTGATGATCGGGGCCCTCATCGAAGGGGAAGTGTTACGGCAGGCTACAATTAACACCAGCAACATCGACACTCCAACCTAGACTCTCTTCATGTCTACTACTTTCAAGCAAGACTTGATGCAGCGATTAAAGGCTAATGCTGATCATTCTTTCCTCTTTACTTTGAATGATACCCGCATCACAGCTTGGTATTCAACAATCTTTCCTTCACTAACTATTACATTCATTCTTGTCACGTCTCCAGTTCGTATATCCTTGACTGTCTGTGCTGTTTCTTCTATTGCGTTGCGGACCGCGTCGTCAAAGCTCTTGGTAGACTCTCCCAATATGTCTATGTATTTGAAAACCATAGTCACGCAAAGATAACCGTTGTTATAAAGTATATCTACATGACATTGTATCTACCGCCATGGACCTATTCCGAGATTTTGCTCGTAATTCGTCGGTCGAATGATGCATAGGAGGATTTTAATAGAAAATAGTTATTCGTAAACCTGATAGTCTTGGGTGGTTTTGGGCGCTTCCTCGTGAAGCGCAGCATAAACATGGTTATAGTCCTGTTTGCAACACTAGTCTTGACCATATCTCTGTTGGGTCCTACGATGGATAAGATACTAGTTGACGCGATAAAGTTCTACGTAGTCGAGGAGATCAACCAGAAGGAGCTTCAATTTCAAAATCTTGACGAGCGCCAGACCTACATCAACGAACGAGTTGAACTCCAGATTACCACGCTGGGTCTGGATGAACCGTGGTACACTCCCAAGCGCTTTACCAATACTGTGCTAAAAGTCATGGTACTTGATCTTGGCAATTCGAACTATCTAACGAGTGATACCGGCTCTCCAAACGTTCGAGATATTATTCTCGAAAAGCTCCCCAAGACAGTGCTGCTGTTTACAACTTCGACCATTATTACCACGATAATAGGTCTCTACCTTGGCGCCTTTGTCGCGAACAGAGCCGGTTCTCTATGGGACAGGCTCAATTCTGCGTTTGCGGTCTTTAGCGGAAGTTTTCCAATATGGTGGGTTGGCATGCTAATGATCTTTGCCTTTGCTTTTACATATGCCATTTTCCCATCTCATTCAACACCACAGACAGCCCCATCCGATCCATCATACGTCTTTGATCTGCTCTACCACATGTCACTACCACTAATAACTATGGTCTTGGTCAGCTTTGGATCCTGGGCATTTATGGTACGATACTTTGTTGTTGGCATCTTAAGTGAAGATTATATTTTCGCAAAGCGGGCAATCGGAATTCCTGAAAAGAAAATTCTGTATTCCCATGCCTTGCGAAATGCAGCTCCGCCAATCGTTACGATAATTGCGCTCAGCCTCGCCGCTTCGTTTGGCGGTGCCATAACTGTTGAAGCAGTTTTTGACTGGCCTGGAATGGGGAGGCTGTACTACGATGCAATAGGCTTTCTCGACATCCCTATCATTATCGGGCTCACATACGTATCAACACTCATTTTCATAGTCACAGTGTTTGTGACAGATATTGCCTATGCCTACTTTGATCCGAGGGTAAAAGTGACATGACTGTTTCAGCGCCACACAATGTCCTTTCAAGGCATGAAATCATTAGAGAATTCAGCCGATCAAAGAGCGGTCTCGTAGGAGTCGCAATCCTCCTTGCCCTCATAGGAGTGACGATTTATTCCGCTGTAGCGATCCCATTAGAATCATTCAGACAGTGGAACAGCCCTGACTTTTGGATAGATCTTCCAAGGGCAGCAGCTCCATCGTGGGTTAACATTGGCTTTGGACCAAAGATTCCGGAACACACAGTACTTTACATGAAGGATGCTACGATTACAAGTTTCGAGGAAGGGCCACTGCGAGCAGTAATACATTCCTACAATGTGAATTTCAACTATGACTTTTATCCAAGCGACTTTATGTTTCTTTATTCAGCGCGATATGGAAATACTCAGCCCGTGCTGCAAGTTGACATCATTAGACCTGATGGAAAAGAATTCCTGATTTACTTTGCTTCCCTTCCCTCGTCGCAAGAGAAAGTTAATGAATTTTCCGCGAGAGTTTTTTCCACCGACAGGTCGATAGTGGAGAATTTGCGTGAAAAAGAAAGTGTCTTTTCATACGATCAAGATCCTTCGCGCCCACAGGTAATGATATTCTCTGATGCGCAGGAGAGCAAGGTCTTGAAGGGCAAATATGTGATTAGAATGACATTCTACCTTTTTGATCCACAGGATTCCGTCCAGAACTCTGGGATTAGACTTGGAGGCAAAGTGTACGGGCTCGCAGGCACAGACGAACTGCGCCGCGACCTGGCGGTCGGTATTTTGTGGGGTGCTCCAACAGCACTTTTCATTGGCTTTACAGTGGCAATTGCTGCTGTTCTTATAGGCCTGATCTATGGCGTTTTCGCAGGTTACAAGGGAAAAAGAACTGATGAAGGTCTGATGCGTGTAAGTGACGTATTTTATTCGTTGCCTGCACTCCCCATACTGATTATATTATCTGTAACTGTAGGACGCAGTATTTTTCTAATTACTGGCTTTCTTGTAATCTTTGGATGGGTTGGCATGGCCAAGGTGAGCAGAAGCCTTGCGCTTCAACTGAAGAACATGCAGTATGTCGAAGCTGCAAAATTAATGGGTCAGTCGGATACAAATATCATCTTCAAACACATAATTCCTCAGCTGCTTCCACTCACATTCGCAAGCATCGCCATAGCAGTTCCTGGGGCGATTTTGGGCGAAGCCGCACTTTCTTTTCTCGGCCTTGGTGACCCATCAATTCCCACATGGGGTCAAATACTTCATGACGCTAATTCTGCTGGAGCAGCAGCAAGGGGCCTCTGGTGGTGGATAGTACCGCCAGGAATGATGATCGCTATCACCGGACTTGCGTTCGCGCTAATCGGAAACGCGCTTGACTCTATCCTGAACCCGCGGTTGAAAAAGATTTGATGGATGCCTCGGGACTCATAATCTTCATCAGATGATATCAGCCGGCTCTTCCTTCACCTCATCAGCATCCAGAAAACGATCATTGGTTCTATTGTATGAACTTTTCAGCCCTTCACTCTGACTATCTTGATCCTATCAAGGACCTTCCAGTACTCGACTTCTTGGCCCTGTATTTCGTTCTCTGCAAGTTTCGCCTTTATCTCGTCTTCCACAGAAGACGTCTCAAAGGTCTCGAATGTCTCAAGGTCCATTATCTGGAGGGTGTCGCCCTGCTTTGAAATGATCTGGCCACTGCGCTTGTCTATAAGTGGCACTTCCACCTTGGCCGACACCGGGCCTACGAACGGGTGCGGCCTGCCGTCAAAGACTCCGACTGCAGTGATCCTTGCCTTTGCCGAACCGTGTTTGCCCGGCTTGCTGTGATCGTACGAAACAATCCTACACGGCTCGCCATCGACTACAATGTATGAACCAATTTTGAGTGCGCCAAGATCCATCGGCTTGCTCATGAAATCAATGGCTAGAGAAAAAGATGCATATTTAACGTTTCTGATTTGCTCGACTTTTTATAAAAACCCGATTACCTCAGTTTTTCAAGGATGGAGAAACTGACAAGGTTGTTGAGCGCGATGCCCTTCCTTGCCACGTCGCGCCTTGTGCGCTCGCAGTATTTCTGGTCCGTCTGGTGTGTCGCTTCGCCCTCGACTTCCAGTATCACCAGGTTCTTAGAGTACGGGAAGGTGAACTTTGGCTGCTCGGCCGCCAAGAGCTGCATCTGCGCGAGGCTCGCCTTCTTTACACGTTCCCGCCGGGCAATCGCGTTTGCAAGGTCGCTTATGGCTGGGTCGCCGCTCGTGTATTTTGTGAAATAGAGTGAAACATAGTTGAGCCTATCGCCGTTCCGCTCAAAGAGCGGACTTGAAAAGCTAAACATGAAAGACAGCCTGTCCATGTTGTACCTTTTGATGTCTTCAAGGATTCCTGTAATGTCACGGAACGACGCAAGCATGTAGTGGTTTGCCTTGTTCGGGAAATAGGGGATACTTTCGTCGGAAAAGGTCGCGGTGACAAAGTAAATGTCGATGACGTTCCCGCTCTCGTTCCAGTTTTCGAGCAATAAACCTGACTGTTTGTCGTGTGGAGTACATACGTATCCCTGAGTACCCCCGCCGCTGCTCAACAACCCTAAAGACTGGTAATAGCTCGAGTATTTATCCTCTCGCTCAACGCCGAATGTAGATCACATCGAAGGGCCCATCCACCCGAGCCTTCTAAAGTAGAATACCATGAGAAGGGCAGAAATAGATGATACTACTATAACAAATATCATTGTCGTGTAGGGCCCCAGCTGCGTCCACGATCCGGTTTCAATCCCACCGGGCAAGTTGACGTTCATGCCGTAAAACGCGCCAATGACCGTGGCCGGGATTGACAGGGTGAATATTATGGTGAGCACCGCCAGTATCTTATTGGTCTTTTCCTGGCTGAGCATGTAGTCGGTGTCCTTGTAAATCTCGACGGTCTCCTTTGCTTCTTCAAGCGCTTCGTACACCTTTTCGATGTGGTCTTGGACGTCCTTGAAGTAGAGTGCCAGGTCTTCTTTTGAAAAGCGCTGGACCTCTATGGACAGCTCAACTACCGTCCTGCGGAGCGGAATCACGATCCTTCGAAGCGTCGTTATCTCCCTGCGCAAAAGCGATATCTGGCGCGGGATCGATATGCGTTCGTCAAATACGCTATCCTCTATGTCGTCGATGTTTCCGACGACCTTCATCAGGATGTGGAGCAGGCCGTCTCCCAGCGTATCGATTATCTTGTGGAGCAAGAACCCGGATGACTTGCCCATCGTTGCCTGGCGCTGCCGCTCGTCGGTCTTGCACATGTTGAACAGCTCGTCAAGCGGCTTCAAGTCGCCCTGGTGTATTGTCACAAGGTAATCCGCTCCCATAAAGACTGCGAGCTGGCTGAAGAGGAATCCCTTCTCCTTATCCGGCGTGGGAAAGTGCAGGATAATAAAGATGTGGTCGGCGTACCGGTCAATCTTGGGGATCTGGATCTTTGAAAGTGAGTCTTCTAGGTTAAGCCTCTGAAACGGATATTTTTG
>JANWHJ010000066.1 GCA_025450475.1 Nitrososphaera sp. | reverse complement strand
TGCGGCTATCATCATTGGTATAGTGGCAATCCTCGTTGTCCTGAGCAGTTTCTTGTCTTCCATTCCAGGTTTTTTCTTGAGCCCTCGCAAAATGTCCCTTTGGATTATGTTTCTTGAAATTACGCTAGATATCGCAAGCAGACCTCCGTTCGCAGTAGACATCGACGCTCCCATTACACCCATCAACAATGCAGCACCAATAGGATACGGAACGTGGTCGATGGCTATTAGTGGCATGGCCAAGAATGGGTCATCAAGCACAAGTGCCCCTGTCGAGACCAGGTAGAGCGCAATGATCCCAATAAAGCTCGTTGGAATCACAGTGAGTAGAGTCAAACCGCCGCCCATGAAGGCGCCCCGGCGTGCCGTTTTTCCATCTTTAGCCGCAAACACCCTCTCCATGAAGTCTAATGCCACAATGTCGCCAAAGCCAAGTGCTGCTATGGAAGCCCAATTTATCAGTGCTCCATTTGCAACGTCCGTCAGGCCTGAAAAATCGAGGTATCCTGTTGGTGTGGCCCCAAGGATAGTAGCAAAATCTACGCCGGCATATCCCCCGTAGAAGAAAAGAAACGCCGCCCAGAACGCGATTATCGCAAGGTATATTTGGAAAATGTCAGTATATGCAGAAGAAAATAGTCCTCCTGCAAAAGTATAGCCAAGGACTACTACAGCACCAATAAGAATACCTATTGTAAGATCAATGTTTAGAACAGTTGACAAAATGTAGCCGGTCGCTGCAAAGTTTCCTGCGACCAAGATGGTGAAGCTTATCATTAGAAGGCCGCTTGACAATGCTTCGGGACCCTTGCCAAATCTCCTGTAGTAAAAGTCAGGCAGCGTAAGCATGGACATTTTGTTAAGCCTTGAGCCGTAGAAAAATCCTGTAAGGAATAAACAAATGGCAAGACCTAATGGAAGAGCAGCGCCTGCCCAGAACCCGAAATTGAATACAAGTCCCGCATTGCCAAGCGATGAGTTACCATCGATTGATTGTGCAGCTAGCATCGTCCCCACAAACATGAGCGGAAGGCTCTTACCTGCAACCATGTATCTCTTGCTACTCTTCTTGACCATCCTTGATGTCATGACGCCGACTCCCAGCGAAAGTATCAGAAAACCAATTACCGCAATCCCATATTCTATGGCTGCCATATGTTTTTCAAATATATAGTAATTATATAAGGATTACCAAATTCATAAATACGCAAGAAAAGTTCGACTGTCGAACTCAGGGGTTACATACGCCTGACGCCTGAAGTAAGCGGAAGCAAGAACTGATATCCTCCTTTCGGATGTCAGGAACCCGCCTACTTGCTTCGTGCTTCAAGTCTTGTATGAAATCATAAATCTCATCGACACTCACCGGCGTATCAGGATATCCGATCTCTTTGTTCACGGTGTTGTACATAGAAATGTAGTAGCTGAGGAAGGCTGTCTTGACCGCGGTCTGTTCGGCTCGCAGCACCTCACTCATGCCATTTTTCATTCCTTTGAAGGTTGGCTAAAAATGATATAAGGTTTGGGGTAAAAAATGTAAACTACGCATCACAATACGAAAAAATGATGCGTATATTACTTTTGAAGCTGCAAACCCAAAATTCTATCGGTCTAAAAAAGATATTTATAAATATTATCATTAGTAATTAGCAAGAGATGAAGGTCAGGAATATTCCAGTAGGGCTAATTGACGTTGCAGAGGAAAACGTCCGCAAGGATCAGGCTTTTGGCAAGGATACTAGCGACCAACTTATGAAGGAACACCTGACAAAATTTGATCTTCTTCAGCCAGTGGTAGTTCGCTTTGACGACGAAAGTAGGCGCTATAAGTTACTCATAGGCCGCAGGAGGTTTTTCGCACTTAGCGCCAAGGGTGCCCGTGAAGTCCCGGCCGTCGTCACGGAGCTCGAAGGCGCAGAAGCAGAAGCGGCGTCGCTGTTTGAAAACCTGATACGTAAGGACCTATCGCCCCTTGAAAAGGCTCAGATGGTAAAAAAGCTGGTCAACTCTACAAAGGGAATAACCGGCGCGTCGGCAAAATACGGATTGCCAAAGAGCACAATAAGCGAGTGGCTCAGTATCCTCAATCTGCCGCAACCACTACAAGAGCAATTAGTCAAAGGCGAGATTACGTCGTACGAAGCGATCCGGATTGCAAGAAGGCCCGAGATTCACGACAGGCTCGTAATAGCAGCCGCGCAGTCTAAGCTACAGGAAGAAATGGAATCAACGGGTGTAAAGCGCGGTGCGCCAAAAGGGCTGCTGACCGTGCGGCTTGTATTTGACCCGCGCAAAAAGCTAGACAAAAAAATCTGGGAGCGCCTTAATGAGAAGGCCAGCCAGAACGGCCTCGAGGTTACCGACTATGTCAAGAGCATCGTTGCAAAGCACGCACAATGAGCCCGAACTATATTTATACGACGATTTAATAATTACGTAGGTTTTGGAAGTTGCCGCTCAGCCAAAAGCTGCCCCGAAAAAAATCGCGATCGGACTTGGCCTAATCGTAGCTTTTGCCACCCTGATATTCACCGTTCCGCCGGCGTTCGGGATGGAACTCCACCCCATGATTCAAGTAGCGGCTCTCATTCTAGTTTCAGTCTATATCGTTCTGTCGTTTGAACTTCTGCACAGAAGCTCTATAGCGCTGATTGGCGCGATAGCGATAATCATCGCTGCGCTTACCTTTGGCAGCCTGCAGGCAGAAGAAAGTTTCGACTTCATCGTCAGCGCCATAGATTACAACACCATCGGTCTCTTGCTCGGCATGATGATAATAGTGGCCATTCTCGCGGAGTCGGGCGTCTTCCAGTGGGTAGCAATCAAGATGAGCAAGGCGTCGAGGGGCGACCTGTGGAAGCTGATGCTGATGCTGTGCTCGTTCACTGCAGTCACTTCGATGTTCATTGACAACGTCACGACCGTCCTGCTCATGATCCCAGTCACCGTGGCCGTGTTCAGGACCTTTAGAATTTCGCCTCTGCCGTTCATCCTTGCTCAGGCTCTTGCTTCAAATGTTGGCGGGGCATCCACGCTCATTGGCGACCCACCAAACATTATCATAGGCTCCGCCGCCAACATCGATTTTAACGCCTTCATCATCCATATGGGCCCTACAATAGGGGTGTCGTTTGTAGCATCGTTGTTCCTGCTCAAATTCATGTTCAGGAACGACCTTAAGGCTCAGGCGCAGAACTTGGAGCAGCTCATGAAAGAAGACGAGGGCGTCTACCTGAAGGATAAGAGCGTCTTGAAAAAATCACTTGGAGTCCTTATCGGGGTCGTAACTTTGTTTGTGGTGCATGGCTCGCTTCATATCGAGCCATCCATAATCGCGCTGGGTGGGGCAGGCGTACTGTTAACGATCACCAGAGCAAGCCCCGAAAGAGTATTCCGCGAAGTGGACTGGCCCACACTAATATTTTTCACAGGGCTTTTCATTATAGTTGGAACAGCGGAACATTCCGGGATGATAGATCTGCTGTCGTCGGCAGCGCTTGGTATTACTGGGGGCGACCCATGGCTTTCGTTCCTTATGATAATCTGGTTGTCTGCTATCGCTAGCGCGTTTGTCGACAACATCCCGTTTACCGCCACCATGATACCACTCATTCATACCCTCAACGGAAGCCCGGAAATAGCGATAGCATTTGGCGACATGCAGATCAGCCCACTTTGGTGGGCCTTGTCTCTTGGCGCGAACCTTGGCGGCAACGGAACCCTCATCGGCTCTAGCGCTGGTATTGTGGCCGCGGGCATTAGCGAAAAGCATGGCCACCCAATCAGCTTCAATCGGTGGATCAGGGTTGGCTTTCCCTTCATGATAATGACGGTTGCAATAGGGACCGTCATATTAACAATAGACATCCTGCTCAGGATATGACAGCAATACATTTTTTACTGCAACACCAATATGCCTGACCATGACCGGCAGAGTAAAGAAAGGCAACGAACTTTTGCGTAACCCAGTCAGGGATTATGATATCAGGCAGAATGATGTCAATTCCATTTTTTCCAGCATGGCAGTTTCCGGAGGTTTTGAGTCGCGGAATCTTGCTGAGGGGGTCGACATTTTGCGCAGGATGAACGACGAAAAGAGCTGCACAAAGTTCCTTTCATTTGTTGGGGCACTCATGTCTACGGGCGCAAGGGGTATCGTGCGCGACATGGTAAAGAACAGGATGTGCGACGTCATAATCACCACTTGCGGCGCGCTGGACCACGACATCGCAAGGACCTATGAGAAGTACTATGCCGGGGACTTTCGAATGGACGACGGTATGCTATTGGGCAAGAACATCCACAGGCTGGGTAATGTGCTGGTACCAATGGAAAATTACGGGCCGCTCATTGAAGAAAAGGTTCAGAAATGCCTGAACAGTATGTACAAGGATGGTAAGCGCAGCTGCTCGACATACGAGATAACAGACTATGTCGGGAGCACACTCGACAAGTCGTCGTTCCTTTACTGGGCCCATAAGAATAAGATCCCTGTGATAGTACCCGGTATAGTTGATGGCGCCGTAGGGAGCCAGGTGTGGTTCTTCCACCAGCAGCACAAGGACTTCAAGATAGACATCCTGAAGGACGAAAGCAGGCTGTCGGATATCGTCTTTGAAGCGAAAAAGTCTGGGGCATTCATGATTGGAGGAGGTATTTCAAAGCACCATACGCTGTGGTGGAATCAGTTCCGGGGCGGGCTTGACTATGCTGTCTATATCACCACGGCTCCGGAATGGGACGGCAGCCTAAGTGGCGCGCTGGTAGCAGAGGCTATATCATGGGGCAAGGTCACAACCAAAGCGAGGCAGACCACTATCCACGGCGAGGCTACCACACTGCTCCCGTTCATATATGCCGCCCTTGAATTAGGAAAAAAAACGTAGATTACGTTTTCTCTGCCGCAGGCATCGAATTGTTCGGCAGCCGAACGAAACGAAAAACGTATGTTACTTAGCAATATTTAAGAAATACTTACTAATTATGTATTTCGAACTTCGAATGGGAATGGAATTTTACGGTGATTCGTACAAGGGAAACGACGAGCCTATCTTTGTTGGCATACCGACTTTCTTGAAACTGCCGTGGCTAAGGAGCAACGCAGAACTGAAAAAAGTAAAGCCGGACGTCGCGATTATTGGCGAGCCATTTGACTTTGGCACGACCATCAGACCTGGAGCGCGCTATGGGCCAAGGGCCATCCGCGCCGCTTCGACAGTCCCGTCTCCGCCTTACGAACACTTTAACATCGAGACCGGTGTCGATCCGTTTGGTGTGTTTCGCACGGTCGACTACGGAGACGTCAATATTTCCCCGGGTGACGTAATAGAGTCTCACAGGAGGATGACTGACAAGGTAAAAGAAGTGCTCGACATAGACGGCATTCCAGTGATGCTTGGAGGCGACCACTCCATTACATTTGCAAACGTGCGCGCGTTCGCCAAAAAGCATAAGAACATAGGCATGATCCACATCGACACCCACGCGGACTGCGCGCCGCAAGGTCTCTGTGGTTTCAAGTATGATCACGGCGCGCACATACGCAGGATTATGGAGCTTGGCTGCCTGAAGGGGAAGAACTATACGCTCATTGGCCCCCGCGGCTACTGGCCCGGCCCCGACTTATACAAGTGGATGGCTGACCAAGACTTCCAGTGGTTCACGATGCTTGATGTCGAAGAGCTGGGCATAGACCAAATAGCGAAAGAGGCTGCAGACAGGGCCAACGACAACGTCGACGGAGTATATATCAGCTGGGACATTGACACGTTTGATCCTGCTTATGCGCCTGGGACGGGGGAACCGGAGCCAAACGGTCTTACTTCGAGGGAAGGCATGAGACTCATGCGGCTGCTATCCACCTCCTTTGACCCCGACAAATTTGCGTTTGACTTGGTCGAAGTTGCTCCAAACTATGACGTGAGTGACGTTAACTCGTACAATGGTGGCATCACGTCAGGGCTGGCGAATCGGCTCATAGTCGAGCTGCTGGCAGGGCTCTCGCTCACAAAGAAAGGGCAGACTGAAGGCCATCCGGTGAGGCCACACTCATACCGGGGCAAGGGGAACACGTACAGCTTTGGAGGCCCGAAGGCAAAGGTGCCAAGGCGTCGATGATACATGTCAAGGCAACAGTCAGTGGAGAGCCGGATGCGCCACCCTTTACAAGGGTCTTTGATTATGACGAAGAGATTTTCTTGAGCTCCGCAAAAATAATAGAAGAAAAGATCCAGCGCGACATCAAGATAAACGCAGGCGAGGCTCTTATAGCATATTGCGCCCATGTTGTGAGGTCAATCCGTGCCAGCAAGAAGGACAGCGATATTCAAGACGATGCTCGGAAAATTCTGGCTGTCGACAAGGTAATGATAGGAGTGCCTGAAACGCTGCGTCTAATCACGTTTGAAGCCACTATTGATAGTAGGCCGGCAAGAAAGATCGTGCTAAAGCAACCGATCCCTGCAGACAAATACTCTCTGGTGGGATGATTAAAAATGATAGCAGAGCCATCCAACCACCTGGTTCAAGATTTTTTGCACCATTTGGAGACAAAATCGGCGCAGCTCAGGCCGCGCCCGTTCGGCGGAAGTGGATCATATGGTCGGTGTAACTACCATAGTTGCCACAGGCATGAGCAAGCTCTTTCTCTAGTAGTAGTGGTGCATCGGACGCTGCTGTTTGCCCAGCCGGTCAAAATGATCGTGTTGGTGCTCCTTGTCTCCCCCGGCGTGCGAATGCTTTGCTCCATTTGCGTGTGTATGGGTATACATCGTGGGTTTAGCCATCAGTACGTCATCCACCCTGATCAGCAGGCTTGTAACCTCTACCGCGGTCTTGATCACCTGCTCCTTGATTGCCGCCGGCTCGATAACTGAAGGGAACATTTCTTGGACCCTCCTTTCCATTGCATCCACGCCATGCGTACTTGCTCTGCCGTTTGAATGCTTTGATCTAAGCTGTACAAGACTGTCAATGACGTTCATGCCTGCGTTCCTTGCTATAGTCAGTGGAATCTCTTCAAGCGCTTCTGCAAACTTTTGGATCACTATCTGCTCGCGCCCGGAGACGAGCGACCCCTTTTCCCTCACCGCCCGGGCAATGGCCGCCTCTGCGGCCCCACCGCCGGCAACCACGAATGGTCGGGCAACGAAATCTCTAAGCACGCTAATAGCATCCAAGGCCGAGCGGTGGCACTCATCAAGAGTTCTCTTGGAATTTGCCCGGAGTAGGAGCGTGACTGCCTTTGGGTTATTGCAACCCTCCACAAAGACCATCTTGCTGTCCCCAACTTGCGTCTCGTAGACACGCTCGGCATACCCGAGCTGGATATCAATGTCCGCATGGTGATAATGATCGTCCGGGTGATTGTGGTCATGATCGTGATAGTTCTGATGACTGTGTCTGTGATGATGAATATGATACTCGTGTTCATGATCAAGTTTCTGAGATATCGTGGCGCCGGTCGCCTTCGCGAGCCAGACAAGGTCGTTCTCCTTGACCCTCCGGACAGAGATGATGCCCGCACTTGTCATGAGGTGCTGCGCAAGAGTGTTGATTCCCTTGCGCGAAAAGACGGCGTTGGCGCCGGAATCAACAATGTGCTGTACCTTGGATCTTATCATGAACGTCTGCGCATCAGAATACGACTTAATCTGGAGAGGGGACGTTATCCATATTTCCGCGTCAGTCCTTGTTCTCTTGCCTTCCAGCTCGTCATCTATTAGCATAATTCTGGCGTTTTTCACCCCTCTTGGCATTGCTGAGCTGTCAATTGTCTTGTCGATCACGATTCCCTTGACAAGCTGTGCATCCAGCATGTTGCCCTCCTTTTCCTCGATCTTTATGTCGTCGATATCTACGGAATTGGCATCGAAATTGGCAATTGAACATACTGCGTCGACTAACAGCCCTCCGACACCATCGCCGCCGTATGCTAACGCCTTTGACTGGAGGGAAGTGCGGGCAAGCTGCTGCATCGCTTGCCTGTCAGCATTGTCGAATTCATGTGAAATGCCATCCAGGGCTTCAAGGGCGAAGTCAAGGCCTCTGAGGTAGCCGTCTGAGATGGCAGAGGGGGCTATCCCCATGTCGAGAAGCTCTTCCGCCTTTTGAACAAGCGCACCAGCGAGGACTACCACTGATGTGGTGCCGTCGCCGACTTCGTTATCGACCGCGTTTGACGCCTCTATAAGAATTTTGGCTGCAGGATGCTCAATGTCAAGCTTGCGCAAGAGTGTCGCACCGTCTTTGGTAACTGTTACCTCGCCCATGATATCAATAAACATTTTTTCTAGGCCGCGCGGTCCAAGCGAGTTCTTGACGAGCTCTGCGATTAGCCTCGCGGCGAGCAAGTTGTACCTCCTTGCCTGATCGCCTTTGCTCCGCCTTGCGCCGTCGCCAAGCAGCGCGCCATTAGCTGTCATTATCAGCTAGGGTTGGATGACAGTTATAAAAATGTGCAATCAGTTTGCCCGCACTCCAGCCGCTACTGAAAGCGCGTGGTTCCTGGCAATGCCGGCTACTGCCTCAGTCATTTGCCTGATTTTGTCTATCGAATCATCGAGCATTCTTATAACGAGGCCGCAATCGTTGGGCAGGACGGAGCAGCCAGCCAGCATCGAATAGTCCCTTATCGCGGCGGTGATCTGTCTATTGGCACTTTCAGAATCAGGTGTCACGACGTAGATCATTGACCAGATGCTCTTGTCGCCGAAGAGCCGAGCAATTTCGTCTTTGCCCGGCTCTAGTTTGGCTGCGTCAGTAAAAAGAACTTTGCCTCTGCTGTCGCGCGCAGTCATTTTGAGAAAGCAAATCTCAAAATCAAAATTCTCGCCTGACGCCGTTCGGCCAGAAGAGATTGTTTCTGAATAGACCACCGTTGCATTTCGCTCGAGCTCCAAGTCCACCTGCTGATAAAATCGCGACGACTTGAAGGGTATGATTTGGTACGGTAGGAATTCAAGATAGCTCGAATCGCGCGCGGAAATCGCGATGCATTGTGCGGCGTATCCCTTTTCCATCTTGTATATTTTCGTGGCCGCTTGGGTGGTGATGCGCGATGCCGTGCCGTTTCCGGCAATCAAATCAATTTCCATCCTGTCTCCCTGCAGTATTCCGCCCGCAGATGACATTAGATAGATATGAGCCATGCCCGGCAACGCACTGTTAGGGTACAACGCCTTCTGGACCAAAAGCGGCGCCCTTGTCCGCAGCCTGCTTATAGCAGTTTTGCTGCCAATGCGAGCGAGCTCTATCCGCGCCGCCCCCTTTTCGCCGGCTTCAGGGCCATACTTGCGGAAAGAGCCTGGGACGATCATCTTTTCCTTTTCCTCTGCAGCGGTCTATCAAACAAGATATCCCTGACTATGTGGTTTGTAACTCTATCCACGCCCGCTCCAGTCTTGCAGTTGACAAACTCGACAGGCTTGTTTGGCCGGACCAGCGCAGAATCGCGCTTCATCACAGCAAGGTTCGCCCCTACGTGAGGCGCAAGGTCAATCTTGTTTATCACCAGCAAGTCGCAGCTCTCTATCCCCAGGCCTCGCTTTCTTGGGTACTTGTCGCCGCCGGCGACGTCCACGATGTAGATGGAATAATCCGCCAATGCGGGACTGAACGTCGTCATTGTGTTGTCGCCGCCGCTCTCTATTATTATCAGGTCAAGCGTTGGGTCCTTTTGCTCTATCTCGTCAATCACTGCGAGGTTGATCGATGGGTCTTCCCGCACGGCGGTATGCGGGCAGCCGCCAGTTGCGATCCCGATTATCATGTCTTCAGGCATCAGCCTTGATTCCGTAGCCAGGGTGCGCTGCATCCGCTCGGCGTCTTCTTTTGACACGACGTCGTTTGATATTATGCAGCAGTGGTAACCCTGTCTGCTCAGGACCGGCACGATCTGCTCTATCAAGCGCGTCTTGCCAGATCCGACGGGGCCGCCTATCCCAAGTCGCGGGATTCTCCTAGTCATAGCAAGACACAAAGCGGGTTTAAGTAATAAACATTCGCGAATCATCCTGCTCGTGCTGCATCTGCAGTATTTCTGAAAGCGGCGCCAGCTGCCACAGATTGGCAACGTTGCTTCCCGCTTTTGCAGAGTTGACGTCGCCCGTAAGCTGCGCCAGGATGCTCTGGCCCTCAATGTGCGAGATGACGGCGAGCCTGACTGCCGACCCGACTACGCTGACGCAGTAGGAGTAGAGCATCATGCGAAGCGAACTTTTCTCAGGTATGCCAAGAGCGCCTGCGGTCACTGCGAGGCACGCTGGGTAGGTGCCGGCGCTCTCCTTTGCCTCTACCTTGGCGTAGAATTTTCTTGCAAATTTGTTATTTGCCATATGCAATAGCGTTCTCAGTAGTTGCCGGCCAGATCTCGAAGATGCAATCCTGACTTCTCTTACTAGCTTCATCGAATAGTACTTGTTATCTGCCGCTACCGCTCCGGCAATGTCTCCTTTCTTTGCCGCCTTCATGACTGCAACTAGCACCGCGCAGTCACATGGCACAATCTGGAATTTTATTTGCTGTCGGATAAAGGACAAGATGTCATTTCCATTTCTTACTCTGTCAGATTTGACAAAAGACTCCATGCCGCCTGATAGCCCGAACATTCCTGAAGGAAAGAATGAGTCCGCCAGCTGCATCAATTGGAATTCATGTTCATTCATGGACGTGGGCCTCCCCGGCCGGCAAGAAGACCTGCTCCGTCACTTTCAGCTTTACTTCATTAGGCAAGAGCTTTCTAAAAGTGTCTACTTCAGACTCGGCCTGCACTGGAAACGATATGGTTCCTTGATCGACAGCCATCGACCTGTGCCTATTGCCTATTACGTGGGCTATCACGGCCGCAAGCCTGATCATTTTTTCCATGTTATCCTTTTTTATGCTGATTGACACCACTTTTTCTGGAAGTTGCTCAACTACGATGAATCTATCTTTTGCCGCAAGCAAGTCACCGTGATGGAGCCTATTGCCGGGCTCAAGGATAAGTCCAATGTCCGTCCCTCTATCAGTCCTGCGCCTCAGCCTGAGCCGCTCCATTTCTAGCCTAGACACAAGCAATCGCTCGCATTTTCCGGAGGCTTTTGCGCGCCGGTATTTTTCTGCATGATGCCTGTCGGCAATGTTGCCGACAACTGAGGTGACAACCAGCACGTCCTAGCCATTGTTCTTGTTGAAATTATGCCTTTCGTACATCACTTATAAATACAAGATTTAGTAACTCAACCGCATGATGCTGAGTCCAAGGGAGATCGACAAGATGTACATTTTCATGGCTGCGGAGGTAGCCCGTAGGCGACAGAAAAAGGGATTAAAGCTCAACTACGTGGAAGCCGTTGCGCTTATTTCAGATCACATTGTTGAGGGCGCGAGGGAGGGCAGGTCGGTTTCCGGACTGATGAGCTCCGGCAGAAAAGTCCTTGCAAGGAAAGACGTGCTTCCCGGCGTACCAGAGCTTGCAAAGACGGTCCAGGTCGAAGCCACCTTCGACGATGGCACAAAGCTGGTAACGGTGCATGATCCGATAGTGTGATTGCAATGATCCCCGGCGAATATTTCCTGTCAGGCGAGCCTGTTATTGCAAACAAGGGCAGGAAAACCGTGAAGATCAGCGTGAGCAACACCGGTGACCGCCCAGTGCAAGTTGGATCGCATTCCCACTTTTTCGAAGTGAACAAGGCGCTGCTCTTCTCGAGGGTAAAGGCATACGGCCATCATCTCAATATCCCGGCCGGGACCTCGGTGAGGTTTGAGCCGGGCGAAACTAGGCAGGTCGAGCTGACAGAATACGGCGGCAAGAAAATAGTCTATGGTTTTTGTGGTCTTGTAAATGGCAGGCTTGCAAGCAAAAGGACTTCAGCGCTGGCAAAAGCCAGAAACCGGGGGTTCAAGGGTGCTTAAGATCCCACGCAAGCGGTACGCGGACCTCTTTGGCCCGACCACAGGCGACAGGGTGAGGCTTGCAGACACGGATCTGATCATAGAAATTGAAAAAGACCTGCTCACTTACGGAGACGAGCTCGTATTTGGCGGTGGCAAGAGCACGCGCGACGGCATGGGACAGGCAAGCGGCGTGACCAGCAAGGACGCGCTCGACCTGGTAATAACTAACGCGATCGTGATGGACCCGGTCCTAGGGATAATCAAGGCAGACATTGGAATCAAGAATGGCCTGATAGCCGGCGTGGGAAAGGCGGGAAACCCCAATGTGATGGACAGAGTTGGCATGGTAGTTGGCTCGGGCACTGAAGTCATTTCCGGCGAGCACGCAATATGCACGCCGGGGACGATCGACACCCACATTCACTTCATTTCACCTCAGCAGGCGATCGAAGCAATCTGCAGCGGCACTACCACCATGATAGGCGGTGGCACCGGCCCGGCGGATGGCACCAACGCGACCACATGTACGCCCGGACCTTGGAACATCCACAGAATGCTTGAAGCGACAGAAGAACTCCCACTAAACTTTGGTTTCCTTGGCAAAGGCAACGACTCGCTAGAGCCGTCGCTCCTTGAACAGGTGGCAGCAGGTGCGTGTGGGCTGAAGTTGCACGAGGATTGGGGTACTACCCCCGCCACGATAGACGCTGCATTGCGGGTTGCAGAGAAGACCGACACTCAGGTGGCGATCCACACAGATACCCTAAATGAGTGCGGCTTTGTCGACGACACCATTGAGGCTATCGGGGGCAGAACGATCCACACTTATCACACTGAAGGCGCAGGGGGCGGCCACGCGCCGGATATAATGAAAATAGCCAGCGAGAAGAACGTACTCCCGTCTTCCACCAACCCCACTCGTCCCTTCACGGTCAACACCCTTGAAGAACACCTTGACATGATGATGGTATGCCACCACCTGAACCCTTCAGTCCAAGAGGACGTGTCGTTTGCAGAGTCAAGGATAAGGCGCGAGACCATAGCAGCCGAAGACGTGCTGCACGATATTGGGGCGCTGAGCATGTACTCCTCCGACAGCCAGGCTATGGGAAGAGTGGGCGAAGTAGCGACGAGAGCGTGGCAGACTGCTGACAAAATGAAAAAAATCGCGGGCAGACTGAAAGAGGAAAAGGGCGATAACGACAACCTTCGTGTAAAGCGTTACTTGGCAAAACTCACGATCAACCCGGCAAGAACGCACGGGATTTCTGACTACGTCGGGTCGCTTGAGCCGGGCAAGGTGGCAGACCTCGTCATCTGGACCCCCCAGTTCTTTGGAGCCAAACCCAAGATGGTAGTGAAGGGAGGCTTTATAGCATATTCACTGATGGGAGATCCTAACGCGTCGATACCGACACCGGAACCGGTGTACTATAGACCAATGTTTGGCGCGCTTGGTAAGGCAAAGTATTCCGTATCGTTCACATTCACATCGAAACTTGCGATCAGAAACGGCGTCGCGAAAAAGCTCGGCCTGCAGAAAAAGATGCTCCCGGTGAAGAACTGCAGGTTAGTGCGCAAGCGTGACATGCTCTACAATAACCTTACTCCAAAAATAGAGATCGACCCGGAGACCTACGAAGTGAAGGTTGATGGCAAGCTTGCAACGGTGCCGCCTTCCGAGAAACTTTCACTGGCCAGGCTGTACAACCTGTTCTAATCGGGCAGCTGAAAAAGCATTATGTTTTTATAGTTACTAACTATATCTGCAAGCATGTCCCCGGTAAAAACAAAGGGCGAGATTGAAAAGGCCTCAAGGAAGACTATTGAGACGCTTTATGGAAATGACATCCGCGATTTCAAGATAAGAGTGCTTTTTCCCTTCCCTAGCGAGCTGAAACACGACTCGTGGGACGTCCAAGTCACCTTCCTGCAAGGGAAGTTGCAGTACACAGTGGACCTGATAATCCAGGAAAACGATGGCAAGGTCACAAACGCTAGATTGATCGACACGATGGTTCCCCTTTAACACAATTTTTTTCCTCGCGGCGGATAAAGGCAGTACATTTTAAAAGGGTAAAATGTACCCAAAACGACGATGCTGGGGAGTACCAAGCCATTATTCAAGGCAGGGTCTTTTGAATTTCAAACTAGACACCTGCTGGTTATCGCAGTTCTTGCTCTTGCTTTTACCGCAGCGCTCATCATGAGGTTCTACCCGGTAAAATATGGGTTTTACCTAAACGAGTTTGACCCGTACTTTGACTACCGTGCCACAAAATTCATCATAGACAACGGTCTAGACGCATATTGGCAATGGCACGACACGATGTCTTGGTATCCAGAGGGGCGAGACATTCCAGAGACCTCGCAGTCGGGTCTACACATCACCACGGCTCTGCTATACGGTGCATTTGGCGGCGGAAGCGACTTGCTGGACTTTACTATAGTTTTCCCTGCGGTCATTGGCTCCCTAACAGTCATTGTGGTCTTTGCGCTTGTAAGGGTGCTTGCGAACACTTCGGCAGGCCTCTTTTCGGGGCTCCTCTTTGCATTTAGCCCCGCCATAATCCAGAGAGGCAACCTTGGCTGGTTCAAGTCCGAGCCTCTTGGCCTTTTTTTCGGAATCCTTGCGGCCTACCTATTCATTTCAGCGATCAAGCATAAGGAGATCAAGTATGCCATACCGAAGGCGGTTGCCGGCGGGCTGATACTGGGCCTGGCAAACGCGTCATGGGGAGGAATCCAGTACTTTAGCATCCCGATATCCCTATTCTTTATGGCTCTCCCGTTCTTCCGGAGAGACCTGACGATCCCGATGTATGTAGCGATCGCATTCACGGTATTCACACTGTTGAGCGCGGCGGCCTTTCCCAGGCCAGGCGTTCAATTCGTGCTTGGCCTTCCGGGCCTTGCTATGATGGGTAGTACGATCTTCCTGATCATTGCGAACTTTGTGAAAAAGATTGGGGGGCCGCAGAGGCAGCAACGTAACACTGCGTTACTGCTCATTGCCTTTATAGCGGCTGCAGTAGGTATGGTCGCAGCTGGGGCTTACCTGTCCCCGTCATTCAGGTACTTCAACGCCATAAACCCATTCGTTGGTTCGGAGAACGCTCTCGTAGAATCAGTCGCCGAGCACTTCACGCCCACTGTAGCAGACTACTTCATTGACTTTTCCGTGTTGCTGATGTTTGCTGGACTAGGCGCGTGGCTGGCATTTAGGCGTAGGGACGACATGTCGATATTCGCTCTCATCTTGGGCATCACGGGAGTGTACGTCAGTGCTACATTCGCAAGATTATTGGTGTTCGCATCCATGGGCATAATCGTCCTAGCGGGACTGGGCTTGTACGAGGTCACTCGGAGCATCCTAGCATACAGGGAGGCCACTGCGACGCCTACTGCAGCGCCCAAGGTGACCGCGGCTACGAGGGAGGAAAGAAGAAAGCTCGAGTTTGCTGGCAGGGGGCGATCTACCTCCGCCCAAGCAGTAAAGATAGCCTACGTAGCAATCACTATCATGCTGCTTTCGCTCCCGATGTTCTACCCATTCAATTCAAACTGGTTGAGCTCTGCAGACATTCCCCCTGCAATTGCAAACGGTGGAACGGGCTTTAGGGTGCAGACAGACGACTGGACCGATGCCATGAAGTGGATCAAACAGAACACCGAAGAGGACGCAGTCATCGCGGCATGGTGGGACTATGGATACTGGATAACAACGCTCGGTAGTAGGACTACCCTTGCGGACAATGCGACCCTCAACTCGACCCGCATTCAGACGATTGCCAAAATGCTAATCTCCGACGAGCAGTCAGGACTAAAGATCGCCCAAGACCTGAAGGCCGACTATATCTTGGTGTACAGCGTCGGGCAGGTCCGATTCTACGGTCAGACCAATGCCACCGATGGAAACGGCACTAAGCAAATCGCCGTTTACACCCTCGGCCAGGGCGGAGACGAGAGCAAGAAACAGTGGTTCATGAGGATCGGAGGTTTTGAAGAGACACAGTACATCGAGCGCGACGGGTTTACGCCCACACCGGAATTTTGGAACCAGACACTCCTTGGAAAGCTCTTCCCATTTCAGCCACTCTACTATGCAAGTTTTGATGCACAAGGATTAAACAACGTCAACGCAACATGGCGGCCGGGGCTCGTCGGACTCTATTCCCAAAACGTAAAGTATCCTACCGATGCGGGAAGTGACCAGCCGCTGCACCTGGTATACTCGTCGCCCAGCTTTAACAAACAAGAAAACATCCTGTTTGGAGTCTTCATTTACAAGGTAAACCACAACTATGTCCCGCACCCGAAGGGCGATCCGTACGCGCCGCAGGAACCAGTCAAGCCGGCTGCAGACATGACCACGTCAAGCAAAATCGCGATCATCAACACGACTCAGGGACCAATTCAAATTGAATTCTTCCCTAATGCTGCTCCAAAGCATGTTGACAACTTCATGAAGCTTGCAAACGAGAGCTTTTACGATGGAACGCTCTTCCATAGGATTGTCCCAGGATTCGTGATACAGGGAGGGGACCCCAATACTAAGGGAGATGATAGCGATAGAAATACTTGGGGGCAGGGAGGTCCTGAGAATTCGGTTGAGGCGGAATTCAACAACATTCCTCACGAGAGAGGCATAGTATCGATGGCAAGATCCTCCGACCCGAATAGTGCAGGTTCACAGTTCTTTATTGTGTTAGAGGACTCGAGAGATTTGGATGGATTGTATTCGGTGTTTGGCAGGGTGATAAGCGGCATGGATGTCGTAGACAAGATAGCAAGACTCCAGACGGTTGGAGGAACCGGACCAGACTCAGGCCAGCCAGTCAATTTTGAACAGGTAAGAATACAATCGGTACGAATAGTTGAGCGTTAGTCGGTTGGGGACCATTTCAATTAATGCCCTAGAGGGTCCAGCTAACAGAAGTACCAAATGTAATTTGTGCGAATATTTCTTTCCCTCGGGCAAGTACATGGTGTTTGGGAGAGTTGCCTGACAACCAACCAGAATTAACAAGAATGCTGCCCTTAAGAATTCTTGAAATATTGCGAAAAGACAAATATCAAGTAAAGCTAAATTAGTAGGAGTATGCAGCATTATTACTGAACTAATGAATAAGCAGTTTCTTCGAAAGCGCTGGTTAGATTTTAGAAATGGCCATACTATTTACTTGGCCTTTGTACTAACATTCGCGAACTTCATTCTCATTACTTATAATTTTGCCATAAAAGAAGTTACATTTCTCAACTCAATCTTTGGTAGCCTCTTAATCTTCACGTTGGTATTTGTCGCAATATATTTGCCAACCGCAATGCTCATTGGATATTGGCATAGGAGAAGTCAATATTCTGTTGAAAATGAGGCTCTGTTACAGGAAAATTGGATTTGGGCTTGGCTTGCATTATACCAAATTAGGCTAATTGAGGGGAAGACAACGACTGAAGAAACTAACGAGATCAAGCTATACTTAGAGACTATTCTAAAGAGACAGAAAAAAGATGCATTGCTCCGGTTCAAACAACCTTCCGAAGAATTTCGAGGTGCCTGAGAGCAACAACTCTTGATGAATGTGTCTTGATTATCCATTCTCGGCTTTTTTTTCCTAACTCGATAGCAAACTCACGATTTCGCACAATTTTGACAAGGTTGGAATAGATTTCATCTTCGCCATAGGAATTTAATATTGGCGGCTCTTCCCCAAATGCCCTCAGAATGTAGTTTTTCTTATAAAACATTAATACAGGCTTTTCACAGGCCATTGCCTCGGGCGTACTCGTACCCCAACTTCCAAGGACGAATTGATCCAAAACTAGGTCAGCAGCATTATAATACTGTATTAGTATGCCCTTTGGAACAGGCGGTATCCAAACTATTCTGTCTTGTATTCCCAAGTCATTAACTAGGTTCTTGCTATTTTCTTCGTCTATGCTCCAACCTACCATAATAAACTTAGACTTCGGTACTTCTTTTGCAAAGCGAGCAAATGCCCGTATCATTTTGTCATTCCCTTTTTCTTTCCAAATTTGTCTTGCCGGTGAGAACAAAAGTACTTCGTCTTCTCTTGCGTAATTTGCTCGTAATTCCCGTACATCCATTGGTTTGTACTTTTCAGGATCTATTGCGAAAGGAGAAAAGAAAATCTTGTTTTGATCCAAGTATGGCAGACTGTCAGATATTTCAAATGTATCAGGATTTGTAATAATTATTCTCTTGGCTTTGCTGTATCCACGTTTGGCAAATTTTGATCGTATCTTTTTGCTATATGGAAAATAGCGAATCCAGCCAGCGTCGTAAGCTGCATATGGGACGCCAGAGAATTGACAATAAATTGAAAAGGGAACATGAGCTTCAACAATATCATATTCCCGCATCAGCTTTATCACATCAAACCTCGACTTTATCTTGCTGATGATATTTTTCCTCCAGGAAATCTTGTTCATGAAATCAACATAATGAATCCAATCTGGCGGAGTCCAAGTATTTCTCGCATTTTTTGCGTCCAGTGAATACGGATCAGTCTCTGCAGATAAATTTGCATCTTCCCATTCAGGTAGAGCCATACCAAAGTCAGAGAGGTTGACAGCGAGGTCAACATCCTGGTTCATCCTTCTCAATTCCTTGGCAACTGCGTAACCATCGTTAGCCATGTTTCCAAGGATCAGAATGCGCATTTGAAATCAGTTCCCAAGTCCTCCTTATAATACCAACTCATGAAAATACTGTGCGAGTGACCACTTTTGCATTCAAACCATCTTCAGTGATTCATGAATTGGTCGGTAAGGAAATTACAGTAAAAATAATATATGAAGGGCAGATGATTGTTGTTGCTACAAAGTCTTGGCTGAATTTGATTATCAATGGAAAAACCTTCCTAGCAATGATATAGAGTTTAGCGAAGACAGGATTAGGGAATTTCTGTCATTCACTAAGCTGAGCCCTATTTATGATATTAGACAGAAATATTGTTTGGACGTCGGTTGTGGGAATGGAAGGTACACATACGCTATGCAAAGAATGGGAGCAATGCGGGTTGACAGCTTTGATATAAGTCCAGAAGCCATAAAGAAATGTCGTGAGATCAACCCTGATGCGAAAGTATTTGATCTTATGGAGCTCCAGCCTATGACAAGACCTGTTTACGATTTTGTCTTATGCTGGGGCGTCTTGAATCACATAAAAAATCCGCGCGATGGATTTTCTAAAATTGCATCTCAAGTATCAAACAAAGGAGGAAAACTGCATATCATGGTGTATAATGCAAAGAATCAAACAGAATATAGTCGTGATAGAAAGTTGTGGGAGAGCCTGTCGTTAGAAAAGAAACTGGAGCTATGTGAAGAGAAAGTGCGGACCGTAGGGGGCACAGTTCATGGCTGGTTCGATGCGTTGAATCCCCAATTCAATTGGGGATTTACGCTAGAGGAAGCAAAGAGATGGTTTGTTGAGGAAGGTTTCTCGAACATCAGAGTTATCACAAAATATACAATTAATATGAACGGGCAGAAGGGGATCACCTCGAAAAGTGATCATGGCTTGTTCTAGAAATCAATTGGCTGTAGCGATATGAAATATCATGGGGGATCGGATGTTGAAAGACTATAGAGAAATAGAAACCATCAAAAGTTTCGACTATCAATGGACTAACCTACAGAATGCCAAACACCTACTGACAGATGATAATTGGAAATCGAATGTTGATAATTATATTTTGGATGAATTGCAGCTTACAAAAGAGTGGATAAGAGATAAGAGTGTCATCGATGTTGGTTGTGGAGGAGGTAGGTGGAGTTACGGATTTGTAAAACTAGGCTGTCAAGTAACAGCTACTGATGTTTCCGCCGGACCTTGCGGATTAACGAAAAAAAATGTTCCACAAGCTGAAGTCATTATTTCAGACCTCTTTGAATTGCCCACGATAATGAGAAATAAGAAATTTGATATCATTTGGTGTTGGGGAGTCATCCATCATACAAGTAATCCAAGAGCCGCTTTCGATACCCTGACCAAACTTATGCATGAAGACAGCTTAATTCATGTTTATACATATAGCTTTGATAGGGGAATCAGGATACGTATGCTGAGGCGACTGCTCGGATCATTTTCTCTAAAGCATAGAGAACTTTTAATCACATTATTGCTCAAGATAGGCGTCTTGCGCGGCGATGCCCATGAATGGTTTGACGCATTATCGCCCAAAATTAACATCGAGATTCCTGAAACAATTCTGCAAGAATGGTTTAGATCAACTGGATTGGAATACAAAAACCATATCCCACGCTGGGCAGGACAAAGTAGAGATTTGTTTGCCACTGGTAAATGGACGCGATGACAATAAGTGAAGGTTTCACAGGTTCTACCAATGCTGGAGGAATGTGTGCAACGGCAGGAATTTCATGTCTTTGCATTTTTCCTCGTATGTATTAGAGAAATATCGATGTCGACAATTAGACTTGCACTTATTGTGCCTTGTTACGAGAATACTGCATCATCCTTTCGATCCCTTGATGGACTGAAAACTGCGGCTCAAAACCCAGCTTGACCTTTGCTTTATCGTAACTATACCTCATCTTTCTTATATCACCGGGCAAAGGTTCAGAGTATTTAACCCTCATTCTTAAACCTGCTATGGCTTCCACCACATGCAATACTTGATTCACTGAGGTTTCAGTGTTTGTAGATAACAAGAATATATTTGCGTCATTAATAGAACTTTTCATTGCCTTAATCACACCTTGCACGGCATCCTGTACATAGATCAGATCTCGTGTTTGTTCACCATCGCCATTGATTGTAACTTCCTCACCATTCATTGCATTCTTGACAAATGTCGCAACTAATGGTCTCCAATTCAACCTTTCATTAACTTGTTGCCGTTCTCCGTATACTGTGGCGAATCTTACAACAGTACTGCTAACACCGTATATGTCATGGTAAATCTTGCAATAGTATTCCGATACAAGTTTATTTGCGTCATAAGGGGTGGTCGGATTATTAATCGAATTCTCATTAATGGGACCTCCTTCTTGCGCTGAACCGTAAATGCCAGAATTGCTCGTAAAGACGACTTTTGCGCCATGTGTTTTTGCCAATTCTAGTACTGCTATCATTCCTTTGCAGTTTGTTTCAATGTCCCTCATAGGGTCCTTAAGGCTGGATGATCTCGGTGCAGTCGCCAAATGAAATATACCATCAAAAGTTTTTTTAAAGTGTACTGACTGAATTTGCTCGACATTTGCCAAGTACGTTGTTATCTTATTTTTCAAGTGATCTAGATTTGATAATTGGCCGTTGCTGAGATTATCCATTACTGTTAGATCGTGGCCGTCATTACACAATTTCTCCACTAGATGTGATCCAACGAATCCATAGCCTCCAGTAATCAGATACTTCAAGTTCAAGAAGGTATGGCATCTCCAGCATGATATAACCGTTTAAGATATCTGGCGCTATCAGACCATTGCTAATAAATCCTAAGTCTGCTGAGGAGCCTTCTTTTCTGCATTGATCTGACGAAGCCGCGTAGTTTGTCTTCATGATAGTGAAAGTAAGGATCTTCTTTCCACTTACCTTCACTGAAATAATCGAAGAGCATACGTATGCTGGCAGTCGATGATATGCCAGTTTTTCGCGAAACGATATTTCTTGCCACTCGTGCAAGAACAAAAAGTGGATGATAACCAAGACAACGCATAGCAGGACCATATTCAATGAATTTATGACCAACGCCAAAAGTCCTTTTATGATAATATTCCAATTCCGCTATTTTCTTAACATTATATCCGGACTGAAGAGCTTTATACAATATCCATGGTTCATAGCCATAATACGGTGGATGCCTGTAACCTATTTCTTTGAAGAAGGATATTCTGATTAGTCTGCCTGCACCCTCTGGCAGCGACATGTAATCAGATTGTTCTAGGCCTCTGTTACCTGAGATCACGACCATTTTTGGGTCCTTGTTCATCTCTTCTACTAGCTTCTGAACATAATTTTTGGGCAATACTACATCATCGCTAGTTATTAACAAGAAATCATATTCCTTATCTGAGCTTCTTACATAATCGCAGGCTAAATTCCAATTATGTACGATCCGCCTACTATCATATCCTTTATCCGCAAGAGTAATCACTTTGGTGTTTGAGTCATCCCCTTGCAATCTCGCGAGTATTTGAGGAGTTGAATCTGTGGATCCATCGTCTACTATGCACAAAAGTGATGATTTCATCGTTTGATCAAGAATGGACTGCACAGCTTCTGATATAGTATTTTCCCCATTCTTTACCGTGACGAGTGTCCAATAAGCCATAGGTTTGCTCATGGCGATACTTCATCTATTAGTTTGCTCTGATATAATACGCTACAAAGTATCTCAAGATATCTGAGGAGATTGTAAAAGCTATACATCTACAATCTTTGCCTATGGTCGAGCGTCTTACTGATGAACAATCTATACCAAACTTCGAATGCAAGAATAGACAGCATTTTGTTGATATAGCGCGATTTAAGCTCCATATTACTATCTTGCAATGTTGCAGCTCTTGAAATCCAGCTTTTATGGATGAGTCCTTTCTTGACGACTTCTGAATATTCATTCACATATGTTGATACTATTTCTCTTGCGTTTCTATTCCATAATGTAGCTAAATTCATAGAAAATCCTTTCTTGACAGCATTCTTCTTCATTTCCTTGTTTCCCTTCTGCTTGCTCAGAATTGAACGTAGCGGAATTTTTCCTATCTTGGTCTCAGGGTCATATTTTTTCTGCCATGCAACATGCGTAGCAAATGCGATCATGGCATCTGTCAGAAATATTGACTCAATTCTTATCTGTAGAAAGTCCGAGAAGGCATTGTTTGTTGGTAGCCAGTCATAAAGCAGTTTACCATTAAAATCTGCAAGAAACACCTGATTCAATGGATCAAGGTTATTGCTAAAATATGGTCTAAACAGCTGATAGATGTTTTCCCATGAAAAGTTTACTGCTGGCCCAAACATCTTATTTTGATCCGGAACCCAATCGCGTTCATGACACGATAAGTATAACTTAGCCTTCGTCCTCCATCCTGCATTCTTGGGTAGCAGTGAAAGAAATTTCTGATATCGGAAAGTATATCCTCCAAACAGTTCATCTCCACCGTCTCCGGTATAGAAAACATCCGCTGAGCGCCTTTTGCCGTGTTCCAAAGCATAATACTGGTAAAGATTCCACCTCGGTTCCTTTACTATCCTTATTAGTTTTGGCAGATCCAACAGTACATTGTCTATGATTAGGATATTGAAATCGCAGTCGAAAGTTTGAGCAACTATTTTTGCTTGATCGATTTCATCATCCTGGTCACCAAAACCAACACTTACGCACTCAATTTTGACATCTGGCAGGATAGTCTTTATCATTGCAAGGGTCAGCCTAGAATCTACGCCACCACTCAAAGCTAGTGAAATGCTTCTAACCTTGAGCTCATCACGCTTGTCCAAGAGTTCCTTTTCAATTAGATTTAATGTCATAGGAACAACATTATTGCTCTGAGAACTGAAAGGAGTAAAGTCTCGGGAGGTCAACGGTTTCCTAACGGGCTTCTGGTTAGGATCGTATCTTAGAGTAAGAAGTCTCGCGATGGCACTGTAATCTAATTGCATCGTACTTTTTTTCACACTTGATTCAGTAAAAAACGTAGCTCTAACTTTAAGTGTTTTGGACTAACAAGTAAGGAAAATGATTCCAATACCTACGCATCATAGTATTGAATATTCCAAAAATATTTCCTCTGTACTTTTAATATACTTGCAATGTATCAAAGTAAACATCTTTACTACCTGTCTAGGATCTGCACTGGGCATGCGGTGACCAGGTGCTTAGACGCAGCCGCATCATTTTCGCTTCCGACTATAAAGCCATGGTACATCCGGATCGCCAGCTTGTTCGGCTATATTTTTTCATTAACTGCCCTGGCGGCCTCTTCTGCGGTCATCACGTACATCCCCGACACCGGCACAAGCGCAATGTCGGCATATTTCTTATTTTGCTAGGCCTTTGCAAGCTGGTAGGGGTCGATGTAAATGGTCCTGCTTCCGGGGACTATCCCATACCCATCATGGCCAAGCCAATTGAAGGTGACTCCATCATGGTCTAGACAATGTCGACGCTCAGAAATTATTTAGCCGTGATCCTTGGGCTTTGGATTTGCGACAATCAGCTTATCCCTGCTCAACGTGAGCACAAGTACCTTGTTTGCAATTAGCCGCCGGCGCAAGTTGGTGTCGATGGTCGCTACGGCACACTTATGTCTTGTAGCGTACTCGATTAGCGAGTCGTCTACATGTCGTGCCTTGACGACAATCACTTTCTTGAATTTCGCCTTTGCAAGCTCGAGCGCGGTCCTTGCAAGGGTTGACCTCTTGGGACCGGCTTTTTCCACAAGACGAAGAAGCTCGCTTTCCGCAACATCCGGCACGAGAAAGTCAAGTCTGCCAAGCTGCGACTCGATCTTTGCAACCTGCTTTATGGGCTTTGAAACGAGTACCATCAAAAAGCTAGTGTCGCAGAGAATTTCCATGCTAGACGGCTATTCCTGATCCTATGAGGCGCCACCGCTCAGCTATTCTTCTGCTGAGGGCAACTCTGCTCTTTGGCATCAGACATACAGGCTTTTTCAGCTTTACCTCGATCTTGCTGTCCCGCACGTTTGTCACGGTACCGACGCTTGCAGCTGTCCCGATGTTGAGCCTGATCGGCTCCCTTACCTTTATCGGCTCGACCTTGACCATTTCTGCAGTACCGACTGCTGTGTCAAAAAGGTGTGTTTCCACTGTAATGTCTTCGACGTCCTTTGGAAGAGTGCTTGGCTTGCCTACGACAGAGCCAATGAGCGAATCGCTCTTTGTGAATGTGGGATCGAGCTTTGTACCTATGGCAACGAGGCCGCCTGGTTTGACGGCATCTACCAAACCTGCGCCGGTCCCAAGCGTGGAAATTTGAGAAGTGATCGGCTCGTACTTGCCCTTCTTTTCATCCAGAAGGCCTGGACGGATCTCTATTTCGTCGCCGACGCTGAACGCGCCTTGCACAAGCGCACCGCCAATGATCCCGCCTTTTACCTGCTTTATTGCTGCACCGGGCTTGTTGACGTCAAAAGATCTCAGGACGTGCATTATGGGCTCGACATTCTTTATCCGCGCCGGCGTCTTGATGTTGTTTTCAATCGCTTCAATTAGTGCATCAATGTTGACCTTGTGCTGTGCCGATACGGGAATGATCGGAGCTTTTTCGGCAACGCTACCCTTTACAAAATCTTTTATCTGCTTGTAATTATCAAGTGCTTCGTCATACTGTGTCAAGTCTGCCTTGTTCTGCACAAGAACGATCTGCTGTATGCCGAGGACTGAAAGGGCCAAAAGGTGTTCTCTTGTCTGCGGCTGCGGCACCTTTTCATTTGCCGCGACCACAAGTATTGCGCCGTCCATAAGGGCTGCGCCGGAAAGCATATTTGCCATCAGACTTTCGTGGCCGGGCGAGTCGACGAAACTCACCACACGCGACAGTTCGCTCTTGCCGCCACAGTTGTTGCATTTTGGCTCTGTACTGTAGCTGACAGGCGTCGGGCACTTTGGACACTTGTAAAAGGCAGCATCGGCATAGCCAACTTTGATCGTGATGCCCCTGCGCAGCTCTTCGCTATGAGCACTGGTCCAGACGCCTGTTATGGCCTCAACCAAGGTTGTCTTGCCATGGTCAACGTGACCTGATGTGCCAATGTTGACGCAGGGCTGATAACCATATTCCTTGACGTACCAATCCGGCAGAGTCTCTTTCCAGTGCAATGTGAACTATCGTGAAATTCTCGGGGATATAAGGGTAAGGAAAAATTACTTCTTTTTCTTTGTCGGCTCGGCAGCTTCTGGCGCCGCTGCTTCGACTTGTTTTTCAGGCAACGCACCTTCGACTAGCATGCAATTCAATTGATAAATCTCTTCAGTGACCATGTTACCCCTGACTAGCTTTCTCACGCGGGCTTCACTCCTGTTGCCGACGCCCGTAGAAAGGAGGACGTATTTCTTGACCCCGCCGTGAACGTCTGAACGCATAGGAGTTCCAGACTTGTCGCTTCCTCCAGTGATCTTTAGCTTGCCGCCGGCAATGCCGATTACAGCGGCGTCTATTATGTTGCCTATTCTAGAGCCCACCAGCGGCTGGGCAGCCCTGTCTTTGAGCTCCTGCGCAATAGTCTTGCCCTTTGTGTCTGAAACAACCAGTTTGAACTGGGCCAAAGCAAAATTTAGGCGCGTTCAACGTTTAATTAACCTTTGGGCATGAAACGATTAAAAGCTACGCGGCCGAAGCAATATTGTTGGAAGTCAAGCAAGAGAACAAAGTCGTTGAATGCCCTCGCTGCGGTTTTGAAATGAAAAACATGACGGCGTGTCACCTGATCTGCACAAACTGTGGGGGACATCTTGATTGTGGCGAAAAAGGTTTGACCTGGTAAGCTAGAAAGGGTTCTTGTCCCAACTTGCCTGAAAGCTGTCGGCCATGCCAGCTGCCTTGCCCTTCATTATCTCGATATAGTCGTCATAGGTGGCAGAGAATCCGCAGTGATTGCACTTCACCAACGACATGTCGTCATTCACTTCAGCCTTCTTGCCGCACTCGGGGCACCTTGCTTCAAGCATTGTCATGTAGTCATAGCGCATTGTTAATAAATTGTAGCCGCCCTTAGGTTGCTGCTTGACAAAGATAGGCGATGCTTACCGCTGGTTTCACGGCCGCATGATGGAAAGGCCCACCAACTTTAGCTGGGTCGTAGAGGGTAAGCTGGCCGGCTGTGGCTTGCCCGTATCTGAGGACGAGTTTGAGTGGCTGGTTGAACAGGGAATAAAGTCCATAGTAACCGTAAGGGAGGTCGCGCTGCCTTCCAACTGGTTTGACGGAAGCGACATTGACTACCTGCATTTGCAGGTTGAAGACTTTGGCGCGCCCTCCATCGAGGAGCTTGATCAGGCAGTTGATTTCATTGACCAGGGGATAAGTAACGGCCGACCGGTGATGGTCCACTGCGCCGCTGGCAAGGGCAGGACCGGCGCGGTGATCGCAGCATACCTTGTCAAGAAGCAGAACCTTACGGCCGAGCAAGCCATTGCAAAATTGCGAGGCATGAGGCCCGGCTCGGTTCAGTCGGTGTCGCAGGAAACCGCGGTGTCGATGTATGAAAAATACCTGAAAAGCAAAAAATGATTATTCAGGTACCGAGTCGCAGACCAGCTTGCCGTCCTGGACCTTGACAAAGAGGTACCGATTGTCCTTGAAGATTAGCGTCAGTTCGCCCTTTTTTTCTTCCACGTCGAGCAGTTCCTGCCCTTTTATGCCATCAAACTTTGCCATTTCAATAATAATGAAAAACCAGATCTATTTAGAGCTAGTCCACGATTTCCTGGTCAAGGCTTTCCAAGCAGAGCGACAAGAGCTCGTTACTCCTCTTCATTATCCAATCCGGGAACTTTTCGAAGGTAAACACGTACTGCTGCTGGAAGTTAGGCGGGATAAAACCACCGTGAGTAATGACCTGGACTACAACGTACTGCTCGTTAACCGTGGCGATCTCTTCCTCCGCAGAGTGGTCGATTTCCTCGATGGTGTGCCTGTACAGCACGACTGGCTTGCCAGTCCTGCTGGCAATTATTGAGGCTCTCCGTAACCGGTCTCTCAACCTGCTCATCACCCAGCTATCAAGGGTTACCTGTTCGTTGGTCAATTAGCTACACGTCAGAAAATATCTATTTACAATGATATGGCAATAATTATTGACCTGCCGAATAATTCTTTTTACTCGTACAGTAGATGGCAATAATTTTGCATCCCTGCTCCCCTGTATCCAGACAATGGGAAAGGCCAATATTACGTTGTAGCCGCAATATTCCGCGCCAACTGGTGAAAAATTATTCTACTGATATCTTGAATTCCCTGCCGTCAATCTCAACAACTTTGTAATTGACTTTGTCGAGTGTTTCTTTTGATGTCACGGCGCTTTTCACGCGCACCAGAAATGTCAATTCATCTTTCATGGCAGACAGGCCTGCAATCTCTTCATTGTCAAGGCCGGCAACGTATGCCGAGTTGAGAATGTCGGTAGGGTTGTACTGCCGCTCCTTGCGCAGCTGTTGAAGCTGCCTTGCAAGGTCCCTCAACAGCCCTTTGGCAATCAGGTCCTTATCGCGCGTGGTCGAGATGAACACTATCAGCCCGTCTCTTTCAGACGAAGAGTACCCTTCCGTGGACTTGTACGCAATCTCGACGTCCGATGTCGAGATTGAGACTGTCTTACCATCTCCGTAAGCAAGGGAATAAGTGCCTGATCTTAGGGAATTGAGAAGCGACGTCTTGTCAGTGCCTTCAAACGCCTGGACAACTTTGCCGATGTCGGCCTTCACCCTCGGCGCAACGTTCTTTCTCAAAAGCGAAACAGTTGCCGAGATAGGCATCTTGCTGTCAAGCAAACTGGCCACCTTCTCTAGCAGAGAATCGGCAGCAATTTCCACCAGCCTGTATTGCCCCGCGTTGAGCTGGCTCTTGAGCGCATCTGAAACGCCCTCGACGTTAAGTGACTTGATCCCCGGACCACAGATCATAACCTCCTTAATCGGCCAGCGCCTCTTGAGGCCGGCGAGGTTCCTTGCTGCGTTAGAAAGCGACACGATTTCCTTTATCGTGTCAAACGCCGACTCTACCTTGCTATCGGTCAGATCTTCGTCGCGCTGAGGCCAGCCTGAAAGGAGTATACTCTTTTTCTTCCCAAAGCAGGTCAGGTAGAGGTACTCCGTTATGAAGGGGGACAATGGATGGAGCATTATGTCAATTTGCATTAGCACATGACCGATCACAGAGTAAACGGCGATCCGCTTGTCCAAATTCTCGGGGCTGTCATCCCAGATTATGTTCCGAGTCAGCGGGACATAGGTCTGGCTCAAGTGATTGATTATGAATTCGTCGATAGCTTTTGCACCTTCGTGAAAACGGCAGCGGTCAAAGTCTCTTGTCACTTCAGCTATTAGCCCCTGCATCTTGGACAGCAGCCACACTTCGGTCGGCCCGAGCAGGTTCTTGCCTGCGACCCATTGTAAGCTGTGCAAATCCTGATCAAACT
>JANWHJ010000065.1 GCA_025450475.1 Nitrososphaera sp. | reverse complement strand
TCTCCTCGTACTGATTGAGAAACATTTCTGAAAAATAGTCGTCTCCAGTCACGATGATTTGCACTGTGCCATCGTAGGAGTCGATGAGTGAATAGCCGACGAGCTGGAGCATAAAGCTGGATGAAGTGTCAGAGCTCCAGGGGACTTGCGACGTGTTGATTGCGACTATTAGTGGCATTAGCCAGTAGGTGTTTGCGCCGTCTGTCACCGCGAACACCTCTAAATCGTCTACCTGGGGGTTATTAGAAGAGCAGCCAAAACAAAACTGGTAAACGAACTGTGGATACAAAATCTCCATCCTGTCGTGTATATCCTTGTACCTCATGACGTGGACCGGGGTGCCAGAGTAGACCATGAAGTTTGGTTCAAACATCCAGCTCAGCGGGGGACCAACGTCTACGCCTCCGGTCCCGTTGTACCTGAACCGCCCAAGCTCGGCGCTTTCTGTCCTGCCAACCGGGTACGCAGACCAGTAAGTGCTGAACAGCCCATCTCCACTTTCGCCATAATAAATCCTGGGCTGATTAAAGAATTGGGTTTCGTCGACAACGACGCCTGTGTCAGCCTCCAACATCTTTATTCCGACGTCAGAATGCGTATAAATCACATGCTTGCTGAACCACTCATTTTCGGGCGCCACGCTCTCCGGGATAATTGGGACGGTGGTGCCTACCCAGTACGCCTTGCCACTGAACCGCAGGACGTCAAAGTCAAAGTATTTTAGGTCGCTTCTTTGAACAATCTCCTGTTCCAACTTTGCCTTGGCGTTTGCTTCGTCCCAGAGCAAAATGTTGTCCAGAACGTCGCTGTTCTGTTCAACTGTCGTCTGGATGTTTGACGCTAGGATCGATGGCTGAGCCAAGTCATAATTGACTGTCTCTATCTGGTCTAGGCCATGCATGTGGCGGTTGACCTCTATCTGCTGGGCGATGTATGGCCATTCTATCTGTCGAGTGTCTGCGATACTGCTGTTCACTATCATTATCGAACCGGCCAGCCCGACTACCGCCGCGGCGGTAAAAAGTCGGGTATACATCTGGCTCCTGTTTGGATAGATCATTACCTTGGCGTGCCTTTTGTCAAAGAGCCCGTAGGCGATGAACGCAGCACCAAGGGTCATGGCGCCGGCGATCGCGTATCTTGTGTTGTAGTCTATGTTGCTGGAAAAGAACATGTTAAACCCGATCCAGAATATTGAGACTCCGGCCATGATCTCCATCGTGGAAATGTATGACAAGAACCGGGGCTTTCCATCCTTTGAGTCTACAGCGTAGCGGGAGACGATGTTGACCGTACTTGAAATGCCGACATACATTAGCAGCCGCAGCCCGACCGCCGCCAGAAGCGGCGGGATCAGGAGAGTGAGCGCCGGGAGCATTGGTATCAGGTTCTGCTGAGCATAGGTACCCTCCATCGGGACGTCTGCAAACGGGATCACGAAGAGGTTTCCTATTGAGCCGAGGCCAACGTCGTTTCCCTGCATAAGGTATTCGGTGGCCATGCCAAATACGACGTTGCCAAAAAGCGGGGCAAAGAGCACAACCTTTGTGAGCTGCCACAGCATGAAGCCTATTTTGCCCATCTGAAATTCCGAGTAGCGCGAAACTCTGCTCCTGTACTCATAGTCACCACGCTTCAAAAAGTGTAAGAGCGTCTTGATGCCGTACCACAGTATGGAGTGGCGCGCTCTGAAATTCACGCGCACGACGGTGATAGATGCAAGGATTAGGCCTGAAACAATTGAGTAGTATAGATGCTTGGTAAAGATTTCACCAAACTCTTCCACGTTCATGAGGAGGTTCACCGACTGGTTGCCCACGATGCCAAATATCATTAGACCAATCGCCGCAAATACCGCGATCCGCACTAACCTGCCAATGCTTGCACGCGGCGTCTTGTCCTCGCTATACGCGTCCCACAATCGAGTTGACTATCTATCCCGACCCTTTAATGTGTTATCGAAAATGGGACAAAGGGCCAGTCCCTTATTCAGTGACGTTTGATGACACGTCATCCATGAGTGCAGTTATGCTCATGCGTCAACTTTCGCTAAAGCTAACGCCAGACCGTTCAGTCTGTATGAGCCCAGGCACGCTTGTCTTCCTGCGCCGGCGTGTTAAACCAAAGGATTCCGGCAATGGCAAGGCGGCTGCTAGAGTGATTTCCTGAACTGCCCAGTGTTTTGCCATGTCCAGGTACCGCGTGGCTTGCAGTTCTAGCATAATCATATGAAAACTACTAGGAAAATCATCTAGCTGACCTGCGCAAGACCCTTGCAGATGAGGTAGACTGCCACATACGCCGGCAGCTCTGCCGACTCTTTTGAAATGTTGAACGACTTGTTCTTTAATTTCAATTTGACAGGAGTCTTGACTCTGACAGCAACTTTGGTCCCGCCAAGAAGGCACGCGTCGGCAAAGGGTTCAAACGAATCAAGGTCGCCGCACCTTATTTTGGCAAGGCCGCTCTTGCTGTTTAGCGTGCCAGGCATCCTGAATACTCTATGCACATCAGTCGTCACTTGCGGATCTATCCGCGCGCCCATGTCACGCGCCATCTTATCGAGATCCACCTTAAACGGGGTGTATCCACCCTTATGCTCGACGATGTGCGTAAGCTTTATGATCGACGAGCTATCGATTCGTAGTTTGTCTGCAATCCTTCGCCTCCAACCGTACGCAAGCCCGCTCTTTGGGAATTTTATGAAGAATTGGTTTTCGGAGTTGTTCTTCCTCACGCCGACACTTTCTGCCATCAAGCCGGTGCCGGCGAGGTAACCTACAAGGTCGGAGCGTGCCTGGGGGTCAAGCGGCACATACGCGTCGTCGGTCACGTGTATGTGAAAGCCATTATTACCCGAAAAATAAACGTGAATGTCGCTCTGCTGCATGCCAAGGTCACCTGTCAGGAATTCTATCAGACGTTTCACCTCTTTTTTTGACCCTTCGATGCACTTGCCGCACGGTATTGAAATGTTTGCTGCCTTCTTGCCCCTGCAAGCCGGGCAGGAATATTCTTGCTTTTCTTCAGGCGCAGGCGAAGATGTGTGGCCGCAAATTGCGCATGCGAGATATGTGTGAGATGGGACACAAGGCAAATGAAGATCCTTGCCGTCTATGTCAAATATCAAGTCGGCTCCGAGCCACTGCTTTTCCTGCATCGGGTAAGTGGGAAAACGGTAGTACGCGTTGGAGCTGTAAATATCTGACGGGATTTCCTTCATGATAGTGCCGATGAGCTCCTTAATGTTCTTGAACGACAGGTGCCGTGTCATGCCCTGTTGACCAAATTGCGTGTACCCAAATTCGCGCTGCTCTATTTTCTCAGGCGTCTCGATCATTCCCGGCTTGAAGTAGTACCCCCGGAACGCACTCCTGACTGCACTGACCGTTTTGTCAAGCGCGCTTTCTGTCATTTCCTCCTCCTTCCAAACTGCACTGGGTTGACTATGCCGTTGCAATCCGCGGTTGCAAAGCAAAGGTTCTCGTTGCGGAGCTTATTGCACGAGGGAACAGAGTATTTCGTCCTACTACCCTTCATTCCTGCAAGATGCTCCACTTGGTAGCGGGTAATCTTTTCATTAAAATCCGGCGCGTTTTCGTACATTCTTACTATTTCGTCAATTGGCTTGCTGATTGCGAGCATGTACGTTGCAAGCATCACTCTTGCTGAGTGGGGCAAGTTCTCTCCCTTCCCCATCACCTCGAGGGCGTGCTTTACACAGGGTGGGTAGTTAGTGATCACAGTCACACGGGATTCATAACGCGGCGCAAGTTTTGATCTTAATTCGTCAGTTCTTGCCTTGATGGTTGGTGGTAACGTTGGCAGAGTCATCGCCTTGACTTTATCATAGATCAGGACTGACAGCTCATTCCTGACAAGCCTGACGGTTTCATCCGCATCAAGGTAAACATAGCCCCCGTCAACAAGCCTGTTGATCAGCTTCCATTCCTGTTCATGAAAGTGGGACGATCTCGAGAGATAGTCTGCGACGCTGACCTTGAAGAGCCGTCCGTCCCGCGCTATGTCTATTTTCAGCTTGAAGAGATCATCAAAAATCTTGGCAAAGAGTGACCTCTTTTGAGTTTCGCTATGGCGTCTTAGGTCTTCCGTCAGGAACTTCTCGGCGCGTCTTGCCTCCGCCAGCGCGAACTTCTTGAATACTGACTCCAAGCCAATTGACTTTACCATTATGATTGAGACAACGAACATCAGGATTTCGATTTCATACTTGTCGAGCTTTTCGTACACGCTACCACCGACCTCCACCTCTATACGCTCGGCGGCCATATCGACAACGACCCTCATGTCCTGCCTTCCAAGCTCCTCCCATCCAAAACCCGATCCTCGCAGGTACTCTCCAGCTTCGTTCAGGAAGGGATACTTTGCCAAGTCGCCGGTTCCCATCCTAATGGATGACAAGTTCGAGCTATCATAGTTGAACTCCAATAAAAACACCATTCCCAATAAGTTAAAGTACGAATTTGTCTGCTACGCGAGCGATGGGCATCAGGATCGGCTTTCACGTCTCCATTGCCGGCGGCATATCTAATTCTGTGGACAATGCAAGAAAAATAGGATGCACCGCGTTCCAGATATTCAGTAGGAATCCGCGTGGCTGGGCGGCAAAACCGCTCACTCCTGACGAAGTCCAGCTGTTCAAGAGCAAGTTGTCGGCAAGCGGCATCGACAAGAATGCCGTCATTGTGCACATGCCATACCTGCCAAACCTCTCCGGGCCTGACAGCGAAATCTACACAAAATCCATGGAGACTCTCGCCGGTGAGGTGCAGAGGTGCAGCGCACTTGGGATTAAATATCTAGTGATACACCTTGGAAGCCACATGGGCAAGGGACAGCAAAGCGGCATAAACCAACTGGTAAAGGCGATCGAAAGGGCGCGGGGCAAGTCTAGAGGCGGTCCGATCGTGCTGCTTGAGAACAATGCTGGGCAAAAGAACAGCATTGGGGCCAACTTTGAAGAGCTGCGGATGATCCTGGATCGAATAGACCGCCCAAATGAGTTCGGGATCTGCGCCGACACGTGTCACTTGTTCGCCGCCGGGTACGACCTCAGGACAAGTGCCGACACGGATAAGACACTTGAAAAGTTTGATAGTGTCGTAGGCCTAAGACAGCTAAATTTCATCCATCTAAATGACTCGAAGGGACCGCTTGGATCGAATCTCGATCGGCATCAACACATCGGCCTTGGAATGATCGGGGAGGAAGGACTGGCTGCATTTCTCAATCACGGGGCAATTCGGGGCCTGCCTGTAATAATGGAAACCCCGATTGACGAGAAGCGCGGAGACGAGCAGAACCTCAAGGTAGTTCTGGAGTTGCTAAGGTAGGCCTACTTTGGCCTGTGAGACTCTAATTTGGTATTGCCCTCGTAATAGGTCACGACCAGCACATCGCCCTCGTTGTAAGTGCACTGTTGGATTTCTTTTGGCTGGCTGTCTGCCGGCTCGACTACGCAAACGTCACCGTTCTTTATCGAGACCGACACTTCTTCGGTCACGGTCTGCCTCGTGAAAAGTCGCGCTAGGGGAAAACCCTGCACCATTTGTATCACCATCATCGCCCCAAAGAACGCGAGGCCGAAAAGCATAGCCAGCTTTTTCGTTGACATCCTCCCAAATTCTGAAGGATCAGAGGGATAGCCCACGCTCTAACTCCAACGGAACTTCTAAAAAACTTTACACATCAACGAGTTGCTTCTACGGCACCCTCGATAGCTTCTTCCTGCTCTAGCCATTCGTCGAAATATGCTAAGAGAAGATGAGACGCCAGCTCCTCTTTCGTGTGATCCATTTTGAGGTGTATCGGCATATAGTCCGGTGTAAAGAACAGGTTACAGATGTAACAGAACGGGTTTCGTTCATGTTCTGTTAGCAAGACAGCTCACCTAGCTATCTGACTGTCAATATAAGAATATCGATATGTCCGCGTTTAGACACTCAGCATATCGTTCCTGCAGCCCGACAAATGTCGGGCGCAAACGTGAACCATCTGATTGGCAGACTCGTAGAAATATTCTGGTTGGGAACAGGCTACGATAATAGCAGACTTGAGGAGTCTGGGATTGCAGCTCAATAAGACTCTCGTACCGTCAGGTCGGCAGCTCAAGGAGCTGAGTTGACGGCTCGCTGAGGTTGAACAAGAACCCGGGGTTCCAAGAAACTGATAAGAAAGGGTAAACAAGTTATAAGTAGGGCAGCAAGAATGTCTTGATACATATGGTCTTTGGCAGAGACATCAGGCTCTCAAGGATATTAAAGGATGGCAAGATGCTGTGCGTCCCGATGGACCATGGCATCACCAACGGTCCCATATCCGGGCTCGAGGACATTAACGGCATGATTTACCAGTGCGCCTATGCCGGCCTGACGTGCGTTCTTGTAAACAAGGGGATAATCAAGACTATGCCGAAGCCGCCGGAAATTGGGGTAATTGCTCACTTTTCTGGCAGCACTACGCTTGGACCAGCTCCTAACCGAAAGATGCTAATGGGGAGCGTGGAAGAAGCGATCAGGCTCGGAGCAGACGCGGTGTCGGTCCACATCAACATTGGCTCAAAGGAAGAGCCGGAGATGTTGCAAAAGCTTGGTATGGTCGCAGACAAATGCACAGAATGGAGTGTCCCATTGGTCGCAATGATGTATCCGCGCGGCGAGAACATAAAGAACCCCCACGACCCAGAGATCGTCGCGCACGCGGCGAGGGTTGGCGCGGAGGCAGGCGCTGACGTCGTAAAGGCTGTATACACGGGCGACGTCTCCTCGTTCAAAAGAGTGGTGAAGAGCTGCCCTGTTCCTATAGTTATCGCCGGAGGACCAAAGGCCAACACCGACCGCGAAATCTTGGAGATGTGCGCCGGAGCGATGGCGGCGGGCGCAAAAGGAGTGACGTTTGGCCGCAACATCTTCCAGCACAAAAACCCGCCAGGGATTGTGCGGGCGCTGCGCAAAGTGATAATCGAGAATAAACCTGTAAAAGAGGCCTTGAGGGAACTTGACTGATGCAAAACCAAAAGAGCTGATAATCAGGCCGACTGTGACCAAAACCGCCCTAGCCGGCTTTATGTCAAAATTAAAAGAAAGGGGCATTGCGATCGTCAACGCCGATCCAAGGGTGGCTAAGGGATTCCGCACGATATACGAGTCGGAGGACGCTGACATGGTTGTATGCAAGACGTTCGACCAAATGAAGTCATCGAGGTCGTCGGGCAAGATCTTCGGCTACTTTAAGAAGGTGCTTAACAACGCAGACGTCGACGAGATTGAAAGGGCGTCGCAGGCTGGCGCACAATTTGTCATCGTCGACGCGTCGGACTGGAAGATAATTCCGCTTGAGAACATAATCGCGAAACTGCACAAGTCAGAGACAAAAGTCTTTACCACCGCGAAAAGCTCGCGGGAAGTCGCAACAATGTTTGCCGTCCTGGAACTCGGAGTAGACGGAGTGATATTGTCTACAGATAGCGAAGATGAGGTGGACAAGGCTAAGCAGCGGCTCTCTGGGGCAAGATTCCCGATAAAGCCGGCAAGGATAGTCGAGATAAGGGACGTCGGGACAGGTGAACGCGTTTGCGTCGACACGGCCTCGATGATGGGGATGGGCGAAGGGATGTTGATCGGCAGCCGGTCCAACTTCATGATTCTCGTTCACAATGAATCCGTCGGATCTTCGTTCACATCGCCCCGGCCGTTCCGGGTGAACGCCGGTGCTGTCTACTGCTACACGATAGCGCCGGACGGTAAGACAAGGTACCTTTCCGAGATCGAGTCTGGAAGCGAGATCTGGGTCGTTAACAGTGAAGGCGCGGCCAGAAGGGTTATCGTCGGCAGGTCAAAGATAGAGACGCGTCCTTTGAGACTGATACGCGCAGAGATTGACGGGGAGACCGGCACGGTCATATTGCAGAACGCAGAGACGATCCGGCTGATTACAAAGGAGGGCAAGCTCTTGTCCGTAACGGAGGCCACAGTGGGCGACGAGGTGCTTGGATACACAAAGCCAGTATCAGGGCGACACTTTGGCATAGAGGTAGACGAGTACATAGTGGAAAAGTGAGCTAGTCTTCTCTTGCAAACGCCACGAATATTCTGTTCAGGCACGCCGGGCAGCACGGCCGGCCGTTAAACTCTGCCATGCTTCCAGTAGTAACTTTCAGTCCCTTGCATATGAAGCAGGTCTTTTCTGACATTGCCGTAGCCAAGAGAAGTATGTCAGACTGCGTCGTCATTTAATCACTATTATGTAGGAGAAGTGACATGCTCGTTGTGTACAGCCAATTCAGTTTGAAAAAGTGACTTGGCGATATAACGTCTTTTTAGCCTATTGTTCATTACTTTAAAGTAAGCCGGATATGGACGAACTAGACAAACAAGCGGAGACATCCAACTATGCTTGCACAGGAACAAATTGCAAACCAGATAGTCCTTGGGAATTGCAAGGATGTGCTGCAAAAGCTTCCTGCAAATCATGTGCAGCTTACGATTACCTCACCTCCTTATCGAAATGCGATTGATTATGACATGCACGCGTCCGGCAGTGGCGGTTACTACCGTGGCAAGCTGAATCTCGACACGAACGATTACCTGACTGACATGGCCGACATTTTCGGCAATAAGGTATACCGCGTAACTAAGGAGGGCGGCTATTGCTGCATCGTCATCGCAAACGAAGTTGTAAACGGGACGATCCTTCCTCTGCCACATATGTTGCTGTCAAGGCTGGTGCAGCCGTATGGCAAATGGCAGCTGCACGAGGAAATAATTTGGCACAAGGTAACCGGTGGTACGAACCGCTACGGATCATTTGTGATCAACCCATACCCGAAATATTACCGCGCAAACATCATGCATGAATTCATACTCATACTGCGCAAGGGCGACGTTAACAGCGGCCGCACGCAGAGAAAGAACGCGTTACCAGCGACACACGAAGAGTGGACAAAGGAGATCGCCAACTCTGTCTGGCACATGGCGCCAGTTCCGCCGGGGTACATTGACCACCCGTGCCCATACCCCGAAGAAATTCCCTACCGCTTGATGAAGTTATATTCCTATGAAAACGATCTGGTACTTGACCCATTCAATGGCAGCGGACAGACGACAAAGGTGGCACAATACTTTGGCCGCCGGTATATCGGCATCGACCTCGTCAAGGACTATGTCCGCCTTGCCAAGTGGAGGATAGAGCACGAGCCCCTCCACATACGCGACGAGGTGCTTATCGCCAACTGGAAAAAGATCGCCTCTCACTACAAAAAGCATTAGCTGTTCTTATTGCAGGCTGCGCCTCCATTACGAATGAGCCGAGTCACGATTAGGTCAAAGTAAGAGAACGTATCGCGCGAACCGCCTTTCGCGCTCTAAGTGACAGCAATGGGTACAGATCACATCAATACTATGGTGCAATAGTATTTCGGTTTTGACAAGTACCACTGACGCTTGCCTAGAGTATAGATGGTCATAGAAAAGACTCGCCTGGAGAAGTCCACAACATGAAACCACGTTGATCAAGACGGGCGGGTGTTGCGCTCTTTGAGGAGCCTGCCAAGAGCCTTCTGCCTGATGGCTGTTTCGACGTACTGGTCGTCGCAGCCCTTGCACACCGAGTAAATAGCAGCGCTGTCTTGGCTCGGCGTTATCACCTTTTCCCAGCGTAGGTCAGAGTCGTTCTTAGAACAAATGACACACGCCTTCTTGCCTTCAAGGGCAGATCCATCTATGCCGGTGTACATCGCATACATCTCGTAGCCTTCGTCTGCAAGCGCTTTCCAGCTTTTTGAAAACGACTCGACCATTTGCTGATCAAAACCAAGCGACTGGATCCGCGTCCCGTGTTCCTCAAAGAAAGGCATGATGCATGCTAAATGTTGCAGAGGTTAATAATCTGTAGGGAGTTTGAGCATGAAGACCTGAATCCCACCGTTCTTGCTATTGTTTGGTCCAAACTTGTCCCGGATGAGTCTACAGACGAAAAAAGTCACCTTGGCGACTCTCGATTCCCTTGGGATAACATTGTATGCGCACTTGATCCGACGTTCACCGTCTCAGTGACCCTTGGAGCCGAGGTTAGCTCAACGCACGATTGTACCTAAACGTTATGTTCATCAAATACTACAGCTGTTCTGTAGAAGGCGATTGTTCGGATCTGATGCGCTGAGGGACAAGGCTCATGATGTCGATGATATCTTTGACGTGGGCTCATCGTCAAACGCCTACCGGCCAAATTACCCTTAATAAGGTGTGACTGCTTAGAGGAGATATGTCGACGGCAGCTTCAGGCCCGAGAACTCCAAAACAGCACCGCTGCAACCTCTGCGCAAGGGTCTTTGATTCGGCCGAACTTCTCGAATCGCACAAGAAAATGGAGCACGGCAAGAACAGTTCGCCCCCTGCCGGCGTGGGATGAAACAATTACTCTTGCTTACACGGTGCAGGTTAGAAAACGGGGGTCTAGTGAGCCATGGTTACTCAAATCAGACCGTAGTCAGCCAGCCTTGCTTGTAACATTTCCTTACGCAGTACCGGGTTGATCACCGACCAGCTTCATGAATTCGTTAGCAGTAGCAGGGCCAAACCGCGGGGAGTGATTATTTGCATCTTCAAACCCTCGTGTTAATCCCCGTCATTTATGCCGTATCTGAGTCTCTACTCGTGGCAAGCTATAGCTTTTGTTTCTTGTCCCGTCCTGTGCTACGTAAAGCAATTAATTCAACTTGTAAAGCATAGTCATTACCTTGGCTTCAAAGATTTGCGCGTCTATAACCCCCGAAGACGCCCAATCGATAAGAAAGCAGGCAGACTACGCCTTTGAGCTTGGGGCCGATTATGTTGAAATCCGGTTTGACTTCCTGAAACCGGAACAATTGCAGTCAGCGATTAAAGCTGCAAAGGACATAAAGGATAGAGCAGTTTTTACGCTTCGCTCAAAAGATCAGGGTGGCAAATTTGCCGGAAGCGAGCCAGACCGCGTAAAGTGGCTGCACAGGCTGGCAGAGCAAAAGCCAATGCTACTCGACGTTGAGCTCTCTACGCTGCGGGAAAACGACGAACTGGCAGACTTTCTTGAAAGCCAAAAGACCCCGGTGCTCGTGTCGTGGCACGACTTCCAAAAGACTCCGCCAAGCGACAAGATAGCCGACATACTTTCTGAAATGAGGGTGTATAGCAACTATGTCAAGATAGTGACCACCGCAAAAAGCGTTGACGATTCGCTCAGGCTGCTGGAGATGTACGAGACTGCCACGGGGTTGCACCCGATATATTTCGCGATGGGCGAGGCAGGCGTGGTGTCGAGGGTAATGTGCACTGTGATCGGGAACGCGCCGTTCACATACGCGAGTCTTGAGAAGGCGGTCGCGCCAGGTCAGCTAACGATCAGGCAAATGAAAAAGCTCTACAATAGCATGAAAGCTTAATTTTCTCACGGTCGGTTCTTTGAGGTTATATATGGCAGGCGCAGATATTCGCGCCTAGAGAAATGCAAGGCTCGACCAAGACGTATTGCATTATAGGCGACCCGATCCAGCATTCGCTCTCGCCAGGCATGCAGAACGCGGCCTTTGCATCAGCAGGTCTCAACTGCACGTACATCGCGTTCAGGGTTCCTGCAAATGAGCTGAAAGAGTCGATCGAGTCTTTGCGTAGTATTAAGGTTTCCGGCTTTAACATCACCGTCCCACATAAGGTGGAGGTGATGAAGTACCTTGACGAGCTAGACTCATCTGCAAGAAAGGCGACAGCAGTCAACACTGTCATCAACATTGAGGGAATATTCAGGGGGTACAACACCGATATCAGCGGCTTTGTCGAACCTTTGCGAAAGCGGCACGTGGATTTCCAAGGCATGAGGGTACTCTTGCTTGGGGCAGGCGGGGCCGCCCGAGCGGTTGTGGCCGCGCTTTCGCAGGAAAGAAGCATAGGGCGGATCATAATTGCAAACCGCGATGTGAGGCGCGCAAGTGTGCTGGCCCGAATCGGTTCGGGCCTTGGGCTAAGATGCGAAACGTTGTCGCTTGAAAACGCACAGGACGTTTCGCCGGAATGTGACTTGATAGTGAACGCCACAACTATAGGGCTGGGCAACGAGTCAAGCCCCATCAATCATGATCACATCAAGAAGGGAAGCATCGTCTACGACATGGTCTACCGGCCGATAGTTACGGATCTAATCGAAAATGCCAAATATGCACAGGCGATAGTTGTATACGGCTACGAAATGCTGATCGAGCAGGGGGCAAAGGCGTTTGAGATTTGGACAGGATTGCCAGCACCAAAGGAGGCCATGAAAAAGAACCTTCTAGGGATATTTGGGGAGCCCGTATGAGAAGGACGAAGGCGACGATGCACGGGGCGATTTCGATAGTAAACGCCATAGCTACAGGCAACGGCTCGTCGCTTGGAATCTCGCTCAAGGTAACCGCAGAGGCAGAACTTGGCAGGGGCTGCGGAGTAAAGTTCCTTACTGGCAAGAACGACGACCGACTTGTCAACAACATCATTCAGAATACGATGCCAAAAGAAATGATCGAAAGTAACCAGATATCTGTACGTGTGAAGTCGGAAATCCCGATAGGCTACGGGCTGAAGAGCTCTAGCGCGGTGTCAAACGCCGTGGCACTTGCGTGCAGCAGGCTCGCAAGAAATGACTTCGATGACAACGCGGTGCTCGACGCAGCGGTCCGCGCTTCACTTGCCGCGAAGGTCTCCATAACTGGGGCATACGACGACGCCACAGCGTGTTATTTTGGCGGCTTCACGGTTACTGATAACTATTCAAAGAGGCTTATCCGCAGAGAAGAAGCCCCTGACAATTTACACGCAATTATTTATCTACCCCGCAACACTCCAAGGGGCGACGTGAACAAGCTGAGTGCCCTGTCTGATTTGTTTACAGACGCGTTCAGGCTGGCCGAAGCTGGCGAGTACTGGAAAGCGATGAAGCTAAACGGCGTACTTGCTTCGGCCGCACTATCATCAAAATATGCACCAACACTGGCTGCGCTCGAACATGGAGCACTTGCAGCAGGCACCTCCGGGAACGGCCCGTCGGTCGCGGCGGTGGCGTACGAGGACGAAATCGACGATATAAAATCGGCTCTGTCAAAATTCGAGGGGAGAATAATCATTTCCCGAATTAACAACCAGAAGGCAAGTGTGGAAATCATAGATGGTTAGCATAATAGTCAAAAAGTCCAAGATTAGCGGCAGCATTAGGTGCCCCTCAAGTAAGAGCTACAGTCACCGAACTATAGCTATTGCCTCGCTTGCGGAGAAGCAGTCCACGATAACAGACGCGCTTCTTGCCCGTGACACTCTTGCCACGCTTGCCGGCTGCCGGGCTCTTGGCGCCGAGATTAAGCACGAGGGCACGACGGTGAAGGTCAAGGGCATACGCACCTTTGACCCACCGGATAACGTCATAAACGCCGAGAATTCCGGCACTACGATAAGGATATTGACTGCCATTTCCGGCCTAGTGCGGACAGGACATACAGTACTGACGGGTGATGAAAGCCTCCGCAAGCGGCCGATGCGGCCGCTACTCGACGGGCTTACCCAGCTGGGTGTCGAAGCCTATTCCACAAAGGCAAATGGCATGCCTCCACTTGTGGTAAGAGGAGGCGGAATAAAAGGTGGCACGATCGTGGTTGACGGTAGCATTTCAAGTCAGGTCATTTCCGGGTTACTGATCGCCGGCATCTATGCAGATTCGGAAATAGTGATGAGAATAACAGGCAGCTTGGTGTCAAGACCGTACGTCAGCGCGACTCTTGCGACGATGAAACACTTTGGAGTGTCTGTAGATCATAGTTCTGACATGCTGGAATACCAGATCAAGGGCGGGAAATATCATGCTGCTAAATTCGACGTGCCAAGCGACTTTTCCACCGCCGCGTTGATACTCGCCGCCGGCGTGCTAGTCGGTGAAAAGCTAAAGGTGAGAGGTCTCAACTTTGCTTTACCGCAGGGCGACTCGCAGATCGTGGACATCATGAAGACCTTGGGCTGCCAGATAAAGGTTGATAGGACAAAGGGCGAAGTGGTGGTCCAGAGGACCGACGAGCTGGAGGGGGGCGACTTTAACCTTGGGGACACGCCCGACCTCCTGCCTGTAGTTTCAATACTCGCCCTCAAGGCAAAGACCCCAGTCACCATAACGGGCGTAGCACATGCAAGAGTAAAAGAAACAGATAGGGTCGCAAATATTGCACAAGAGCTAGTAAAGTTCGGGGCGCGGATCAAAGAGTTTCAGGATGGGCTAAGGATAACGGCGGTTAAGCCGCTAAAGAACGCGGCGCTCGAGGCGTACAACGACCATAGGCTGTTCATGGCGTTCACAATAGCGTCAATGATGACTGATAGGTCGATAGTGGCCGGTGCCGAGTCGGTGGATGTCTCGTACCCCAATTTCATTCAGGATATGAAGGATCTCGGGGCCAAAGTCTCACAGGCACCAGACAGAGAATAACTTCCAAAAAGACAATATATAGAGCAGGTTCAAGTGCATCTAACAGAGATGGGTGGTAGCATTATAGGCGAGCGCTTTGTCGCCATTAGCTTTGGGGAAAGCCACGGGAGGTGCGTCGGCATTGTCGTGGACGGATGTCCTGCAGGCCTGCCCCTAAACGAGTCCGACATCCAGTTTCTACTTGACCTGAGAAAGCCCGGCCAGTCAGTAATCACAACACAAAGAAAGGAGGAAGATAAAGTCGAGATAATTTCCGGCGTTTTCAATAATCATACGACTGGCGCGCCCATTTGCATGCTGATATGGAACAAGGATTCTGATTCACAGCCATACGAAATGATAAAAAGCGTCCCTCGGCCGGGCCACGCGGATTATCCTGCTATGATCAAGTATGGCGGTTTTGCAGACTACCGCGGGGGCGGCAGGTTTTCAGGTAGGCTTACCGCGACTTTGGTGATGGCAGGAGCTGTGGCCAGCAAACTATTGAAAAAGACACTGGGCATAGAGACAGTCGCGTACACCACTGAAATTGGCACCGTCAAGGCTGGCACTATCACGCCGGTCAACATAGCAACTCGGTACAACAATGATGTCCGGTGCCCCGACTCAAGAGCAGCGGAAAAAATGAACGATGCGATATTGCAGGCAAAAAGGGACGGCGACTCCCTTGGTGGGGTAATTGAATGCGCCGCCAGCGGCCTGCCTGTCGGGTTGGGGGAGCCAATATTCGCGTCACTCGAGTCCGATCTCTCGAAGGCGCTCTTTAGTATACCAGCAGTCAAAGCAGTCGAGTTTGGCTCTGGCTTTGCCGGGAGCAAACGGCGCGGCTCTGAAAATAATGATGTCTACATGATGAAGAGCGGTAAAGTAGTTACAAAGAGTAACAATGCCGGCGGGATACTGGGGGGCCTTTCGAACGGGATGCCGCTTGTTATCAGGGTGGCGTTCAAACCGGCAGCGTCGATAGCAAAGTCGCAGGAGACACTTGACGTGTCAAAAAGTGTGCAGGTCAGCCTATCGGTGCCGGGCAGACACGATCCGTGTGTCGTCCCGAGGGCGCCGCCCGTGGTAGAATGCGTAGTTTCAATGGTCATTGCCGATCACGCCATCAGGGCAGGTCTTATACCTCCCGTTCTTAAGTGATAGCGATGGGCAATAATGTCGAGCTGGAATCTCTCCGCCGCCAGGTCCGGGATGTCACTGCCCAGATAATGCGAAACGTTCACCAGAGGATGGAGCTTGCAAAGCAAATCGGCGAAATAAAGAATAGGCTTGGGATTGACGTCAAGGACGAAAAGGTGGAACATGACATAAGCGCAATGGTCTTATCACTTGCTGATCAAATAGGTATGGACCGCGACTTTGCATTGCAATTGCTCAATGTCTTGCTGTCAGAGTCAGAAGAGGTGCAGGCGCAAAGGCGGCAAAAGAGGGGTCTGAAGCAGACGCACATGGGAATATTCCTGAAGGCAAAGAAGATAGAAGCGTTGGGCAAGAAGATCATCCACATGGAAGTTGGCGAGCCGGATTACGCTCCGCCCGCCTCTGCCGGAAATTCGTTGGCCAATTCGTTCAAGCTAATGCAATACCACTACACAGATACCCGGGGCACGCCAAGGTTGCGCGATGCCCTCGCAAAAAAGGAGCACGTCTACGAAGACCAGGTGATCGTTACGCCGGGCGGCCGCTTTGCCGTCTTCAGCGCGATCACGTCTTTGCTGAAGGCAGGTCAGGAGCTGATCGTGATCGAGCCGGCATGGCCGGCGTACAAAGAATGCGCAGATTTTGTCGGCGCAAGGACGAAGTTGCTTAGGACTACCATTGAGTCCAACTGGACCCCGGATCTGAAGCAGCTGGAGGAAATGGTCAATCCCTGTACGAAAATGATAGTACTCAACTACCCGAACAACCCAACCGGCAAAGTGCTTAACGGCAAGGCGATTGACAGGATAGTGTCCATTGCCAAAGACCACGATCTCTATCTGCTGAGCGACGAAGTTTATGCAGACTATGCATTCAAGAACTTCGCCGGCATCAACGAATACGGATACGACAGGAGCATCATGGTGTCGTCATTTTCAAAACGCTATGCAATGACCGGATTCCGGGTGGGATACGCGGTCGCAGCGAAGAAGATCATCGCCGAGTTGGCTAGGGTGCAGGCAGTCGGGATAACAAGCGTGGCAGAGCCGATGCAGCATGCCGCTCTTGCGGCACTAGCAGAGGATCCTTCGGAAAACGTCAGGACCATCAAGAAGAGACTCGACTTCATTTGCAGCAAGCTGAAGGAGATGTCACTCCGATTCGTCCAACCTGACGGTGCGATGTACGTCTACCCGAAGCTGCCAAGGGGCGAGGACATTCCTCTGGTTGAGAAGCTACTAGAGAAGGGGGTCGCTATAGCGCCGGGGAGCGGCTTTGGCGACTGTTATTGGCAGTTCGTCAGGATATCTGCGTGCCAGCCGGAAAAAACGCTTGAAAAGGGACTTGACGTAATGGCGTCGGTCATAAAGGAGCAAGCGTAAATTGAAAGAAATTGCGATCATTGGGGCGGCAGGCAAGATGGGATCTTGGTTCGCCAACTACTTTATCAGGCGCGGCCTGAGTGTTTCTACATACGATGTAAAAGAAAAAATCAAGGGTATTGGCAGCATCAGGGTTGCAAGTAGCATAGCGACCTGCGTAAAGGACGCCGATTTCGTGCTTGTTTCTGTGCCGGTTCAAATGACACCAAAGGTTATCAAAGAGTGTGCAAGAAAAATGAAGGCCGGCGCGGTCATCTCGGAAATTTCATCAGTAAAGAACGGGGCATTTCGGGCGCTCAGGCAAACGCCTAGCAATGTTATTCCGATTTGCATACACCCTATGTTTGGACCTGGCGCAAGCATGAAGATGCAACCCAAGATCCTACTTATCCCTGTCAGGAACGAGGAAGCCGAGCTAAAAATCGTGATGGAAGTATTTGAAAACGCCTTAGTGAAGGTGCTACCAGGTGCCAACGCGCACGACAAGTCTATTGCAATAGTGCTTGGGCTGACCTACTTTGCAAACATTGTCTTTGCCAAAGTCGTTTCTGCAGTTGACATTTCAATGCTCAAGCAGGTCTCGGGCACGACGTTTGACTTCCAGTTGTTGATTGCGGAAAGCATACTGACAAGCGAGCCGGACCTCGTAGCCGCCATTGTACAGGAAAACCCGTACGCCAAAAAATACATCCAACAATACCTGAAGGAGACATCGGCAGTCGCCAAGATGGCATCTGCCCAGGACAGTAAGAAATTAAGAGCCGAGTTGAAAAAGGTCCGATCAAAGCTGGAAAAGTGGCAAGACCTTCAGCAGTCGTACAAGAAATTGTATGAAATTATTGACCACATTAATTAAAAGGAAAAATAGACGCGATGCTTGAATGAATGTATGACGCTCCTCTGGCGCGACTCATGGCTTAAACC
>JANWHJ010000064.1 GCA_025450475.1 Nitrososphaera sp. | reverse complement strand
TTACATCACATTTTCCCCACATGGTCACATTTTCCCCACTCAAATAACATATTCTCCTAATTGTTTGAGTGTAGGGGGGAATATGTGACCGAGTTCCTTATACGCCCGAAGGGCGTGGTGGGGGGGGCTTAAAGTTTATCTGAATGATTTTTAAAGGGCTGCAAGCTAGGAAACAAAGACATGGGGGGAAACAGGAAAAAGCCCGGCGGCTCATCCGAGAAGGGAGCCCAGGTCGGGCCTGGAGGAGCAGAGATCAAGCCGGCTGCAGAAGAAAAGAAGAAGGCAAAGCCGCTGCAGAAGCAAAGGCTTGCTGTGGTAATAGAGGAACCTGCAGGCATGAAGGCCATTCAGGGAATGAAGTCGATAACTAGCCAGGGGCTTGCAAGGAACATCGGTGTGAAAATTTCTGTCGCAGGTGCTTTCATCAGGTCGCTTGAGCAAAAAGGCGTGATTAAGTCTGTGGGCGGCTACAGCGGCCACCGCGTCTACCAAGTAGTCAAGCGCTAGACTCTTTTTACAACCATTACGTCACCGGGCTGGCTCAACTCAACAATTTCGATATTGCCAGTTATGGCCCCAATTAGGTTCATTGGCTGAACGGTCGCGTCCCGCACAAATACACAGATGGAGCCGTTTGAAGTAAGAAACGCCACGTTGCCCCGATGGAACTGCGTCCTCTGTTTTTCTGCGCCTATAACAAGGCCGGTTTCGATGTAGACGAACTTGTCCGCATAGCGATGCACCCTGTCCCGTAGCGGAAGGTCCTTTAGGATCGCTATGGAAGTCAGCGGTGCTAAATGACGCACCATCTCTGCTGCTGCTGATCCCTTGTCGGCGATCTCGATTTCCAGCTTGAACCTAGAGACGGACCCGGCGGGCTGCACGGCGATCGATTATCCTGCGATCTAATGAAAACGTTTCTCCTTAAGAAGAATACCCGTTCAGCCTTACCGATGGTCCATACACAGGACCTAGTCGTACAAGGAGTAGATGAATCTGACGCGAGCCGAGAATACGCAGCGTCAAATGCAGCACAAATACGTGAAAAGGATCGATGCCCCTCAATGCCCGCGACACATAAATAGAAGATTATGCATTACATTGATGTCAGAATAATATGTCCCCATCGTAGATTTTAACAAATTAGGGCAAACATTTAATTAGATATCCATGATTTTTCCCATTATTCTTGGTAGTGAAACATACATTGAAAAAACATGCTGCACCCAAAAAGCTTCCAGTAACCAAAGTCAAGCCTGCCAAGAAAGCCAGCATGAAGAAGAACAAAAAGGGGGCTGCTTCGAGAAAGCAGGTACAGGAGATTATCGCGTCCAAAAAATCCTCGCGTCCTGCCGACGAGGTCGTCACTTATCCTGAATTCGAATATGAGCTGAGAGAGATCGCGCCCCAGGGCAATAAGGTGCTCATTGGCCCGCAATGGCTCACGCGCTTTGAGAAGGCAAGGATAACCGGTTCAAGGGCGCTCCAGCTTTCCGTTGGTGCGCCGCCGCTGATCAAGACCCCGGAGAAGGCCACCAGCTCGATCATGTTGGCTGTGGCAGAGATAGAGCAGAAGGCGCTCCCGATATCTATTAGGCGTATACTACCAAACGGTATGTATCAGGACATCCCGACAGATTGGATGAAGTAATCTTACTGAATATCATCATACGTCCTTGTTTCATGCAATCATGAACGATGTTGCGGTGCTAATCTTCGCAGCGATATCGAACGAACTGGACGGCAACCAAGTGTCGATGCGCATTATTAACATACATACTTATGATGATGTATAGTATTCCTTCTATGTTATCGTCACTAACAATAACACTGCAAATAATCCTTCATTCTGATTGCATTTGAGTTTAGCTGGCGACTCCACTTCATTTGTTCAAGAACATTTACTTCGATGCGGTAGTCGCACTTGCAGCGTTCTTATTAGGACTATTGCAAGACAAGTTTCAGAATGTCATACGGCGGAAGAGGATATGGTGGCGGTGGAGGATTTGGTGGCCCAAAACCGGTAGAAACTGGAAAAGAATACGACGTCCAGATCGTAGAGATAGCAAGACAAGGCGACGGTATTGCAAGAGTCCAAGGATTCATAATATTTGTGAAGGGCGCAAGGGTAGGCGAGAAGATAAAGATCAGAGTAACGAATGTAGGTGCAAGATTTGCTACGGCTGAAAAAGTAGCGGGTGGATCTGCCTCACAACCAGAACTGAAGACTGATCCAAAACAAGTAGCCCCGTCAGTCAGTGAACAAGAGAAGCCAGTCTTACAGGACTACAAGAGTGAAGAAGGAGAACAACCTCCAACGGGCTAATTAGTTAGAGAATATCAATGAATAAGCTTTGGGCTTGTTTCTTAGTCAGGCAGGCATTCGTTGGTTGCCGTTCATCCGGAATCATTTCTTTGGATTTCTCGATCTAGCTAGACTTCTTTCAGCTGGGTTTCGTCGAAGATTTCAGAACCATACCACCGGTAGCGGAAGTAGTCAAGGCACCACTCGTGAAAAACGGGATCAGAGCTATGGAATATCACGTTCATGTCAGTCTCGCCCTTTTGTGTTGGGAACAGAACAATCGCCTGCTTTTCGTTCAGTATGACTGCCACCTGCACGCTTTCGACCATCCTGCGCTCTATCGAGCCCTTGCTCAATAGCTCACTGTGGCCAAGCTTTTTCAGAAGGTCCTTTCTGCCTTTTGGTATGATGACATCCTTTGGGAAGACATAGGTGTATTTCACGCCCTTTTCCTTTACGCGGGTTACTGCTGGCTCGATCAAATCCATAGGTACCTGTGGCACGATTTCATAGATGTACTGATCGGCTTCGCGATAAATGTCCTTCCATCGTTCCAGTATCGCTACCACGCCTTTGATGTATTCGCATTTGTCAAGCGCACCAAGGCGCATTATGAATTTTATCGGGAGCTCTCCGAGCACATGTTCTGAAAAATACTCCTTGTGTTTTGAAAGATAGTTGAAAGTTGGGATCTGTTTGATTATCGTTTTGCCAAAAGTTGTTAGCGAAAATACGCCCTCCGGATTCTTCTCTATGAAGCCGGCGTCCTGCAGGCGGTTAACGTTCCGATGCGCCTCCTGCATCGTTATCCCCAAGTCCTTGGCTATGTGAGATATCTTGGCATTCATTTTGTATAACTGAAATATTATGGCCAGCCTCTGCTCGCTAGCCAGCTCAAAGAACGTCTTTTCAGTATTTGAAAACGCCTCTATGGCGTCGTCAACGGACGGCATGCTCTTGCATCAGTTCTGACAATGTTTTAAACATTCCATCTAGTAGTGGCTTTTGCGCTCGGAGGGTGGCTGATTCGTCCTGCGTATGGCCATGCCGCCAACGATGATAAACCCCACGCCTATAGCAAGGATGAGGTAGTCCGCCAACATGATGCGAGCCCAGACCGGGTTTTGCGTACCTGCCCACAGGAACAAAAGTGCCATCAAAACAAGCGCGATGCCAGTGATAGTTTCGCCGTTTATCCGCTGCTTTCCCCCGCCTTCCGTCATATACAATTCCTGTCTGGCTCGGATTATTAATAGCTTGAACTGTCTTGTCTGAAAATCAGTGCTCGCGGACGAGCGTGCCACGGCACTGCTCACATACTTGCTCATCAATATTTGACTCGATACTATGGTGCACGTCGCAAATGATGAGTGTGTAGCGCATGTAGTTGCAGAGGCCGACGAACTTTGCCAGCGTGCTTGGGGTATATGCCTTGTTTGTCGATAGATCCTTGGCTATGTCATCGATCATGCGCATGACTTCCCTTACAGATTCGAGTTTCGAAATGAGCTCGACGTCTCCCCTTGTGCCCCTAACATAGTTACTGACCGCAGCCTGCGTTATTCCCAGCACCCTCGCAACGTCCTCTTCTTTTAGAGAATATTCCCTAATCAGCTTTTTTGCAAGGATTGCCCTGACTGCGGGAATGAGAGACTTTGCTTCAATCTCTGAAGGTAGGAGCATTTGAAACTAACAATTCAATCTTGCTTTTTATTATATAAAGGTTCTTAGTACCGCCTACTGTTTATATCAGACACAAACAGATGAAAAAAAGATGAAGGCGGTCTTTGTAAAAGGACACAGTGTTGTTTCAGTCGACGACGTCAGGGTACCAGACATGGCAAGTACCGGCGACGTGCTGGTAAGAATGCGGGCATGTGGGCTATGCGGCTCCGACCTGGAAAAGATCTACGGCAAGTACGGCATGTCATCCGGCAGGCTCGGGCACGAGCCGGCAGGAGAAGTCGTGGCGATCGGCAAGTCTATCAAGGACTTTGCCCCCGGCGATCGCGTTTTCATTCATCACCACGTTGCGTGCTACTCGTGCCACTACTGCGGACACGGCGACCACACGATGTGTCCCGCTTATCAGACCAGCAACATCAGCCCTTGCGGCCTTGCGGAGCAGTTCCTGGTGCCTCAGTGGAACGTGTCAAGGGGCGGCCTGATAAAACTGCCCGACATCGTTAGCTATGACGAAGCATCGTTAATCGAACCACTTGCGTGTTGTATCAGGGCGTGGAACAAGAGCAACTTTCAAAAGGGCGATGATGTTGCAGTGCTTGGAGCCGGCCCGGCGGGGTTGATGCATGTGCTCTTGGCTCAGGCGTACGGAGCGCGCAAGGTATTCGTAATAGACATCAACGATTTCCGGTTGAAGTTTGCAGGCAAGTACGGAGTGGAGACGTTCAACTCGGCCTCTGATCAGGACTTGGCAGCAAGGATCAAGACTGCAACAGCGGAGAGGGGCGTCGACGTTTGCGTCGTGGCCACTGGCAACATGAAGGCGCTGCTCCAGTCATTTGAACTGACACGAAAGGGAGGCAACATAATCCTATTTGGAGTTCCGCCGAAAGGCTCGCAGATGTCGTACGACTTGAGCGAGCTCTATTCCAGCGAACATTTGATCATTCCAAGCTACGCCGCATCTGAAATTGAAACAAACGAGGCCCTCAAGATGATCGCTAAAAAAAAGGCAGACATGGCATCGCTCATCACCCATCGGTTTGACATTAGCAAGGCGGCAGAAGCGATAAAATGCGCCCACGAGGCCAAGGACGCCATGAAAGTTATCATAACGACAGACTCATAGAAACTATTTATATTAAAAATAGCCTGTGTGACTTTGATCATATGGACTGGGGAATGAAAAACAGACTGTCCAGGATAATCCGACCCGACGACAGCCGTTGCCTCATGCTTGCGGTTGACCACGGCTACTTTCTTGGGCCAACAGAGCGTCTGGAGGTCCCGAGGAGGACCATAGCACCGCTCTTGCCCTATGCCGATTCTCTTATGCTCACCCGCGGCGTCCTAAGGACGTCGGTCGACCCGGCAAATAACGTGCCTATCGTTCTTCGCGTTTCCGGCGGGACGAGCATCGTCGGCGAGGACTTGTCAAACGAGACTATCACCGTATCGATAGAAGAAGCGATCAGGCTGAACGCGGCCTGTCTTGCACTTTCGATATTTGTTGGGAGCAAGTACGAGCACCAGACACTTGCGAACCTTGCGAAGCTGGTGGACGAAGGCGAGAAACATGGCATTCCTGTCTTGGCAGTCACTGCAGTGGGCAAGGAGATGGGCCGCGATGCCCGCTACCTGGGGCTTGCGTGCAGAGTTGCTGCAGAGCTTGGTGCGCACATTGTAAAGACGTACTATTGTGACAACTTTGAGCAGGTAGTTGATGGGTGCCCAGTGCCTCTCATAGTTGCGGGCGGCAAAAAGCTTCCCGAGCTGGACGCGCTGAAACTGGCTCACGACTCGATAACGCATGGCGCCGCAGGTGTAGACATGGGAAGGAACATCTGGCAGTCCGATCATCCTGTGCCAATGATTAAGGCGGTGCGCGCAGTGATCCACAAGAACGTCGATGCAAAGGAAGCATACGGCATCCTACTGAAGGAAAAGGAAAAGGTGCCGCAGCCGAAAGAGACCAAGATCCTGAAGGCAGTTAGTCAGTCAGGGTCATTCGACTAGCCTGGCGTTTTTGACAGATGCTGGTGGACCAACTTCCATTGGCCATTCTTGCCTTTTTGCAAGACGATCATCGCCCTTGACCTACTGTCAATGGTCGTGCCGCGGAAGCTGTAATCGTCGACGATCATGCCGGTGACTTGCAGCGCAAACGCAGCGACGGCGGAGTCACCCGCGACTTCAGTCTTGAAATTTTCAATCTTGAAGTCTTAATCAGAAAGGCTGGCAAATTGGAGCTGCTCTAGCATCAGCGCACGCTCAAAATCGCGCCGGTCATAGGGTGGCGAGTCGTCGAACTTTGTAAAGCTCGAGTCAAGAAACTCCGCTATCTTTTCTATCTCCTTGGTCTTGGCAAGCTCAAAATAATTGTAAATGATGTCCCGTATCTTAGCTGAATCCGTCATCTTTGCAAGATTCATTGGATCCTGGCGAACGAATCTTCATAGTTCTTCCTGTTTTGGTGACTTAAATAGGACGCACGACAAAAATGGTCTATAGTAGGAAATAAATGAAAAAAATGACAGGCAAAGAAGCTAAGCCGATTGTTGCTATTGTCGTCTACTGTGGCGTTTGCGGGCACTACATAATTGCAAAAGACTACAAGACTAGTACAGAACATCGTATGTCCGTAAACGACCACATCAAGACGCGCCACAAGGATGCAAAGTTGAATCTGTGGAGAAGTCCATTTAACATAGGAGCTTCAATGAATGAAGTATTTCTCGAAGATTTCACTACTGAAGCTGGTGCCAAATCGTGGCAAGCAGGGGCGAGGAAGATGGGCTGGAAGGGAACCAGTGAACTAGATCATAACAATCCCGGTCGCATTTGATGGATCAACCTTGCCTGCAAGTCCAAGAATTAGTGTGCAATTATCAGCGAGAAAACCTGGAACCCATGAGAATCATACGGCTCCACAAACGTTATCTTTATAAATTATATCACTACAACTTAATAAAATGCCTCGGGCTGACTGCGAACATTGGCAGAAGGTTCATGTTCTGGTTCTACTGAGACTTGCCTAGGGCAAACCATGTCGAGCAAGCAGGTGTTTGTGGGATTTGGCGAAAAATACAAATGGTTGAAATGACCGGCGCAAAAGCGCTCATACAGGCCCTTGAGAAGGAAGGCACAGAGATAGTCTTTGGACTTCCCGGCGGGGCGAACCTCCCGATATACGACGCCCTGGTAGGGGCGAACTTGAGACACGTGCTGGTGAGGCATGAACAATCCGCCGCGCATATGGCCGACGGCTATGCCAGGATAAAGAGGAAGGCAGGTGTGTGCTTTGCGACTTCAGGGCCTGGTGCAACCAACCTCATTACAGGTATTGCTACCGCATATGCCGACTCGTCTCCGGTGGTGGCGGTTACAGGTCAGGTGCCTCTCGCAATGATAGGCAAGGACGCCTTCCAAGAGACAGACATTATCGGCGTTGCGAACCCCTGCACGAAATATTCGTTCCAGCCAAGGGTGGCAACAGAGATCCCCGAAATGGTAAAGAAGGCATTCTACATATCTGAGAGCGGAAGGCCCGGCCCTGTCCTCGTGGACATTCCAAAGGACGTGCAACAGGCTACTGCTGACATGAAGTTCCCCGACCTCATCAAGGTGAGGGGCTACAATCCGGTTGTGGACGCAGACCTGAGCGACATGAGCAGGGCTGTCGCGCTTTTGGTGAAGGCCGAGCGGCCGATCATAATGGCCGGCGGAGGTGTGATACTTTCTGGCGCATTTTCAGAGCTCCAAGCGCTGGCGGAACTTCTAATGATACCAGTGGTCACGACATTCAAAGGCAAAGGCGCGTTCCCCGAAAACCACCCGCTCGCGATGGGACCCATAGGCATGCACGGCCACGCTGAGGCGAACAAGATTATCCTCGAGGCCGACTGCATCGTGGCGGTGGGCGCGAGGTTCTCCGACAGGTCGGTGGGCCGCTTTGACGAGTTTGGCAAAGGCATGAGCATAATCCATATGGACATTGATCCTGCCGAGATTGGCAAGAACAAGTCAGTAGACGTGGCACTTGTGGGCGACGTGAAATCATCATTGCGCACGCTTGTGAAGCTTCTCGCAAAAAAAATAGCAAAGAGATCCGCAGACAACCCATGGCTCAAGCGGAGGAAGGAGCTCGTGCAGTACTATGCAGAGACCCTCAAGGACTACCCGAGAGAGATAACGGCAAGAAAGTCACTCAAGAAATTGCGCGAGTTGCTCCCGGCAAACGGCATAGTGACCACAGAGGTGGGGCAGTGCCAGATGTGGGCCTCGCTCCACTTTGACGTGATTTCACCCGGCACCTTCTTCAGCTCGACCGGACTAGGAACGATGGGATTTGGGTTCCCGGCGTCGATAGGAGCAAAGGCCGCGGCTCCCAAGGTCCCTGTGGTGGACATTGCCGGCGACGGCTCATTCAACATGACTGAAAACTCGCTTGCAGTATCGGTGCTTGATAAGTTCCCGGTTATAGTATTCCTGATGAACAACTATATGCTCGGCATGGTCGCGCAGTGGCAGCGGACATTCTACAACAGGCGCTACAGCGGGGTGCATCAGCACAGCTGCCCGGACTATGTTAAGATAGCTGACGCATACGGCGCGCAGGGAATCAGGGTGGGTTCGATGCAGGAACTCGACAAGGCGATCAAGACTGCGATGAAGTCCGATGTTGCAACTGTAATAGACATTCCGATAGACCCCGACGAAGACGTGTATCCGTTTGTAGCCCCCGGCACAGGCCTCAAGGACATGATAACAGGAGCATAATGGCATATGGCTACAGCTGCCACGCAGAGCGGGTCTTGGTACATCGTGACCGCGCTCGTGGAGAACAAGCCCGGCGTACTTTTCAGGGTGACCAACCTTTTCAGGGCCCGGAACTTTAACATCGAAAGCATAACGGTAGGATCAACTGAGCAGAAGGACCTTTCAAGAATGACGATCACGACCAACAGCGACGAAAAGACACTCGATCAGCTGGTGAAGCAGTTGCGAAAGTTGATAGACGTGGTCGAAGTAAAAGTACTCGACACCGAAAAGACAGTGTACCGCGAACTTGCTCTGATAAAGATGACGGCAGTAGACCCAACTACCAGAAGCGAGATAATCAACTATGCCACTATATTCAGGGGCAACATACTCGACATCGGCAAAGAGACGATAACCGTAGAAATCACAGGCACGCCGGACAAGATAGATGCGTTTAAGAATCTAGTAGAACATTATGGAATTGCCCAGCTTTCAAGGACTGGGGTTTCGGCCCTTCCAAGGGGAGTTGAACTTTGAGCAAAGCAAGGAAGACCAGCAGCGATAAGGTTAGGATTTTCGATACTACCCTTAGAGACGGGGAGCAGACGCCAGGAGTCAATATCACACCGGATCAAAAGATCCAGATCGCGATAAAGCTAGACGAGCTCGGCGTAGATGCGATAGAGGCGGGCTTTCCCATAGTTTCACAGGGAGAAATGCAAGCGATAAAGGCGATTGCACTGCAGGGTCTAAAAGCCGAAGTCTGCGGCCTCGCGCGCGCAATCCAATCCGACATTGACTCAGCGATAAAATGCGATCTTAAGTACGTCCACACGTTCATCGCGACTTCAGATATCCACATGCAGTACAAGCTAAAGATGACGCCTCAACAAGTCATGGACAGTGCTGTGAATGCAGTGGAATACGCGAAGAAGCACGGCATGCAGGTGGAATTTTCCGCCGAGGACGCGACCAGGTCTGACAGGCAGTTCTTGCTTAAGGTGTTTAAGGCTGTGACTGAGGCCGGGGCGGATAGGGTAGACATACCCGACACGGTGGGCTATAGGACGCCAGACTACATCGCCCAGATCGTAAAGGACGTCAAGGGGGCAACTGACCTCCCAATAAGCGTCCACTGTCACAACGACTTTGGGCTCGCAGTGGCAAACGCGATCGCAGGCATCAATGCGGGTGCGGCGTGCGCTCACGTCACGATAAACGGACTGGGAGAGCGGGCAGGCAACGCGTCGCTCGAAGAGTTTGTTATGGCACTTGAAATACTTTACAACAAGAAGCACAACATCAACGCAAAGCTCATCTACGAGACATCAAAGTTTGTGTCAAACACTATGGGAATCATGGTCCAACCAAACAAGGCGATAATAGGCGAAAACGCGTTCGGCCACGAGTCCGGAATCCACACCCACGGGATAATTAACAACCCGCTCACCTACGAGCCAATAGCACCAGAGATTGTCGGTAGGAAGAGGTGGATGCAGGCGGGCAAGCACGCCGGCGCGCACGGAATCAGGGCGATGCTTGAAGACTTTGGAATAAAGCCGACTGACGAACAGCTCCACAAGATAGTGGAGAAACAAAAGAATATTGCCGACAAGGGCAAGGCCATAACGACTTCTGAGTTGCTCTCGATAGCAGGCGAAATGATGAACAACACAAAGTTCGAGGAAAAATTCAAACTCTACGACTTTCACATCGTCACCGGCATGAACCTGATACCCACCGCGGTCGTAAGGCTGAACGCAGACGGGAAGGACTTCATTGCGTCTGACATCGGCGTCGGCCCTGTAGACGCGGCCCTAAAAGCGATACAGAAAATATCTGGTGAATTGGCCAACGTCAAGATTAGAGAATACAGGCTCGATTCAATCTCAGGTGGCTCTGACGCGCTCGCAGAAGTCACCGTCAAGGTTGAGGACAAGAACGGCAACGTCGTGTCCGCGAAAAAGGCGGGGGAGGACATTGTCGTCGCGTCAGTGCAGGCGATGATGGACGCCATCAACAAGGTGCTGCTGAGAAAAGTGCTCTACTCTAAAAGCTAGGCATGGATGCAATTGTCCAGATACAACATTTCTCTCATCAGGGGCGATGGCATTGGTCCGGAGCAGGCAGCGGCGGCAAAGAAAATCTTGGAGACGATCAGCGACAGCTCTTCGACGAAATTTTCGATAATTGAAGTCGATGCCGGCGACGGCACGCTCGCAAAGCACGGCAAGGCTCTGCCCGAATCTGCAGTTGACATCATAAAGAAGTCGCAGGCGTGCCTCAAGGCGCCGGTAGGTGAAAGCGCGGCAGACGTGATAATCGTGCTCAGGCGCATGTTTGATCTCTATGCAAACGTCAGGCCGGCCAGGTCGTACCCGAACATCCCCAGCCTCTCAAACAACGTCGATCTCGTCATTGTGAGGGAGAACACCGAGGATGTCTACCTCGGCTGGGAGTTTAATGCCGACGAGACCACAGTTGTGGCTTTAAGAGTGACATCAGAGCGGGCTAGCCGCAGGATAGCAGAATACGCCTTCAAGATGGCGATGCTGCGTAATGGCAAGCGCGAAGTTGTTGCTGTGCACAAGGCAAACGTCCTGCGCAGGGGCGACGGGCTCTTTGCCGCAACTTGCAAGACAATAGGATCAAAGTTCCCAAAAGTTCAGTACAGCGAGCTCTACGTTGATGCATGTTCTATGAAACTGATCCGCAACCCGGAAGAGTTTGACGTAATCGTGACGACAAACCTGTTTGGCGATATTCTGTCCGACGAGGCCTCGCAGGTGGTGGGCGGACTTGGTATGGGGCCGGCCGCCAACATTGGCGATCAGTTCGCGCTATTTGAGCCCGTGCACGGGGCAGCGTTTGACATCGCTGGCAAGAATGCTGCAAACCCGTCGTCAATCTTGCTTTCGGCAAAGATGATGCTCGAATGGCTGGCCGACAAGTACAACGACAGAAATGCGGCTGCAGAAGGCAAGAGAATAGAGGACGCCATAGTCGGCGTGCTGAAAAAAGGCGGCAGGACAAAGGACATCGGCGGTAAGCTCTCGACTACACAATTTACAAAGCTTGTCTCAAAAGCGATGTATTGACTACGGAGAGCCTCTAGGAGCCTTCCTCTGCCATGCAAGGAGCATGAACACAAAGGGGATCGTCATTATGGCCGTGGCTATCAAGACTGGCTGGAAGGCTGTCGGTTCGATATCTAAGCCTGCGAGCTGCATGAACGGAATTGGAAAGACCGTGAACAACCAGAATGCCACAATTATCGCGATCAGGTAATAGTTCCTCTTCAAGAGCGCTGCAAACGAAAGCCGGTTCACCTTTTTCCTGTCGCAGCTGACGCATTTTGTGGTAGAGCCGGACACGTACACAGGGACAATGCACGACGTGCATACCCTGCTTTCGCAATAGTAGCACTTTTTTTCGGCAAACCGCGAGCCACAAATCATACAGCGCTGACGTTTTTGCAATGCTGGCCTTCCAGAATCACCCAAGGATATTATTCTATGGATAAAGCAAAATTTAAATTTGCTTACTTTGACAGTTGGTGAGGGTTCAAAAAATTCCTACACTGCAACAGACCTACACTGGTTATGCGGCCAAGCTCATTCTAGAAGATGGCAGTGTTTTTGACGGCACTGGCTTTGGATACCCTTCAGCAATCGCCGGCGAAGTGGTGTTCAACACCGGCATGGTGGGCTATACTGAAACGCTGACCGACCCTTCGTACAGAGGCCAGATAATTTGTATGACCTACCCGCTTGTGGGCAACTATGGAGTGCCAAGCTCTGACGTAAAGGACGAGTACGGTCTGCCAAAGTTCTTCGAGTCCGACAGCGTGCAGGCGAAAGCGCTGATCATTCATGATTTATCAGACATTGCGAGCCACTGGAGCTGTGTAAAGACGCTCGACCAGTGGCTGTACGAAGAGAGAATCCCCGGCATCTATGGCATCGACACGAGGGCGCTGACGAAAAAGCTGCGTGTGCACGGGGTAATGATGGGCGCTGTCGTCGTGTCTGAGGATGCAATTGACGATACCAGGCTGAAAAAAGCGCTTAGCGGCGCAGAATACGAAGGTTTGAACTTCATGTCAGAAGTCTCTACGAGCAAACCGAAAGAGTACGGCGAAAAGGACAAGGACTGCTTAGTAGTGCTCGACACCGGTGTAAAGTACAGCATAATACGCAACATCATTCGCACCGGCTACCGCGTGGTACGGCTGCCGTGGGACGCGACCTACGATCAGGTGATGTCGTATGAGCCAAAGGGCGTAGTTATCAGCAATGGTCCGGGAGACCCAAAAGTCTGCGCTGGAACGATCAAGACTGCTACGAAATTAATTAAAGAGTCTATGCCAACGCTTGGCATATGCCTTGGAAACCAGATACTCGCGCTCGCTGGTGGGGCCAACACATACAAGCTAAAATTCGGCCACAGGGGCCAGAACAAGCCATGCATCGACAGGCGCAACAATCAAGTCTATGTCACCAGCCAAAATCACGGTTACGGGATCGACCCAAAGAGTCTCGGAAAGTCTGGATTCAGAGTGTGGTTTGAAAACGCGGACGACGGAACCGTCGAAGGCATCGAGCACAAGAGCAAACCCATAATCGCGGTGCAGTTCCATCCAGAGGCTTCGCCCGGGCCTTACGATTGCATGTACGTGTTTGACCGTTTTAAGGAAGTTGTCAATAACGGCTTAACAAAACCGGAGCCGGCAGCAAAGGCTCGGTCCACAAAGAAAGCCACGGCAAGAAAGAGTGGAGGGAGAAAGAGCGCCAAGAGATGAAACGATAAGGAAGGTCCTTGTGCTGGGCAGCGGGGCAATAAAAATCGGAGAAGCGGGCGAAAGCCAGTAAACTGGCCGCAAATTCGACTACTCCGGTTCGCAATGCCTTAAGGCTTTGACAGAGGAGGGGGTCAAGAGTGTCCTTATTAACCCTAATATCGCGACGATCCAGACAGATACCCGACTTGCAGACAAGGTGTACCCAGTGCCTATCAACACAGCCTTCGTTGAAAAGGTGATCCAGGCGGAGATGCCCGACTCGATCATGCTTGGGTTCGGCGGTCAAACGGCGCTCAACTGCGGAGTCGCGCTGCACGAGCAAGGAATATTGCAGAAATACAGCATCCGCGTCGCTGGCACACAAATCAAGAGCATAGAGATCACCGAGGACCGGCAAAAGTTCAAGGACGCCATGATTAAGAGCGACGTGCCGGTGCTGCAGAGCTTTGCGGTTAACTCGTTGCCTGAAGCATTCAAGGCCGCCAAAGAGATCGGCTACCCCGTCATCATCAGGGTCGCGTACACTCTGGGCGGCAGGGGAGGCGGCGTCGCGTACAACGAGTATGAATTGCAGGAAATTGCACAGCGCGGCCTCAATCTCAGCATGGTGCACCAGATATTGATAGAGCGCTACGTCGGCCACTGGAAGCAGATCGAGTACGAAGTAATGCGCGACCACAAGGGCAACAGCGTTATTGTTTGTAACATGGAAAATGTGCTTGCCATGCGAGTGCACACCGGCGACAACATAGTCATCGCGCCGTCGCAGACACTCAACAACTATGAATACCATATGCTGCGCTCGGCTGCCATTAGGGCAACGAGCTATTGCGAAATCGTGGGCGAGTGTAACATCCAGTACGCCCTCGACCCACAGTCAGAGCAATATACTGCGATTGAAATCAATGCGAGGCTTTCTCGGTCGTCGGCGCTGGCAAGCAAGGCCACCGGCTACCCGCTGGCATACATGGCCGCAAAAATCAGCCTCGGCTACACGCTGCCAGAATTGATAAACAGTATAACAAAGGCCACGACCGCGTGCTTTGAGCCGTCGCTAGACTATGTCGTGCTAAAGATGCCGCGGTGGGATTTTTCCAAGTTCGAGCTGGTGAAACGGAAGCTAGGGAGCGCCATGAAGTCGGTCGGTGAAGTGATGGCGATCGGCAGGACATTTGAAGAAGTAGTGCAAAAGGCGATCAGGATGTGCGATATGGGCAAGGACGGATTAGTAGCAAACGCGAACTCGCTGCCGACTCCGACCGCTGAGGATATGGAGCGAATTGAGCAGGCACTAATCCATCCAAATGATGAGATAATATTCGCGGTGGTCGAGGCCATAGTGGCTGGCATGAGCATAGAGCGTATTTACCAGCTATCATTCATCGACCCCTGGTTCCTGACAAAGATAAAGAACGTTGTCGACATGGAGGCGCAACTGCGCAAGACAAACTTTGATGAAGGCCTGGTGAGAAAGGCGAAAAAAATTGGGTTCTCTGACAAGCAGATCGCGCGCTGCCTTAATTTGGATGAGATGCAGGTCCGTGCTTTCCGCGAGAAATTCGGTATCAAACCTGTTGTAAAACAAATAGATACTCTTGCTGCAGAATGGCCTGCAAAGACCAACTACCTGTACATGACTTATGGCGGCAACGAAGACGACATTAAGGT
>JANWHJ010000063.1 GCA_025450475.1 Nitrososphaera sp. | reverse complement strand
GTATGACAGAATGGTCGATCTTGCCAGATTTCTTGATGAACTTCTCAACCATGACCTTTTTCTTCTGGTACTTTCTGTCCTGCACAGATAGACTCGTTGTCAGACATTAAAAACAATTGCGCAACGAACCAAAAAATGCACAATGCTTTTATTTTTTCAGCGCGCATCAGCATTATTGCCAAAGCTGGCTGCTTTTGACATGGACGGAACGCTCATCCAGGGCCGGCTGGTATTTGCGCTTGCAGACCAGTTCAATTTATCGGACAAGGTAAGGACAGTGCAGGCAAGCGGTGCTGCAGGATACGAACAGACGAGTGCAATAGCTGCGCTTTTTGCAGGCCTGACAAGAAAGGACGTCGAAGATGCAATAGAGTCGATCCCGCTCATCAAGAATAGTGACCAAACAATTGCCGCGTTGAGAGGCATGGGTTACAAGATCGGGATAATAAGCGACAGCTATACTCTTGCCGCTGGAGCTGTCGCAGAGAGGTTGCAATTGGATTTTGTCGCTGCAAATGAACTTCAGATTGAAAATGGCAGAATCACCGGAAGGGTTGACATGCCCCTTGGTTGGGACAGAATTGGCTGCTTTTGCAAGATTTCAGTATGCAAGCGCTACCACCTAGAAAAGTTTGCCGATCAATTTGGCGTGCCAATAGAAAATACGCTGGCAGTAGGTGACACGAAATCCGACATTTGCATGATTCAGCGCGCGGGAGTCGGAGTAGCGTTTATGCCAAAGGATAGTGAAATAAGAAATGCAGTTGACAAGATTGTGCCGGAATGTGATCTACTAGAAGTTTTAGAATTTGCTGCCTAAATCTTTTTAAATCATCAATGAGTATTGGGTAATTGAAGTCGAGTTGCTTGCCTCACGGCGGAACTTGGGCTTTTGAAATTTGGATAGATTAGCATGTGTGGAATAGCTGGTATCTTGAGCAAGAGCGGGAAGAATGTAGTGCCACTTGTCGGCTCGATGCTCTCTTGTATGGTAAACCGTGGCCCAGACGGCGTTGGGTTGTTCGCCAACGGCCATATCGTAAAGTCAAACTCGATCGCGACTATGCAATCCCTTTTCCAGAAGGTTAGCGCCAAGAGCGCGCTGGGACACACCAGACTTGCTATAGTTGGCGGAACATGTGGCGCGCAGCCGTTTAGGAGCTGCGACGGCAGGCTGATCCTCGAACATAATGGCGAAATATACAACTACAAGAAGATTAGGAAAAGGCTCGAAAAGAACCACAAATTTACCACGACTACGGATAGCGAGGTAATAGTCCACATACTGGAGGATTATCTCCAACAGAATAGCCTCCTTGGTGCGATCAAGAGAACTGTAGCAGAGCTCGATGGTGTGTACGCGCTTGCAATCCAGGACACGCAGACAGGCGAGACTGTCCTTGTAAGGGACAGGATCGGCGTGCGGCAGCTATACTATGCTGAAGGTAAAGACATCGTCGCTTTCGCCTCAGAGCGCAAGGTGCTCTGGAAGATCGGGATCGAGGAACCGACAAGGCGAATAATGCCGGGCAGCGCTATATTCATATCGCCCGACGGCCGCCTCCAGACCTTCCAAGTGGCAGACCCGATACCGCCAAAAGTTAGGATAGTCTACAAGACGATGACAACCGCGGTCGAAGCGTACAAGAAAGCGCTTATTGGAGCGATGGAAAAGCGAACACAGGACTTTAAAGAAATCGGGATAATATTTTCCGGTGGGATCGACAGCGTGTTGATCGCGTACATTGCCGCAATGATTGTGCCGAGAGTTGTATGCTACACTTGCGGCGTAAAGGGCTCGAGCGACATCGCCAGCTCGCGTCAGATAGCAGAAAGGCTCGGCCTTGAGTTAAAGGTGGCAGAGCTTGATCACGACTCTGTAGAAAGGATGATACCAGAAGTCATCAACGTGATCGAAGACGCGAACGCCGGGCAGGTCGAAGTGGCGCTTCCGGTGTACGGTGCAGTCAGACTAGCGCACCAGGACGGTGTTAAGGTGATGCTCACCGGTCAAGGCGCAGACGAGTTGTTTGGTGGATATTCCTGGTACGCCAAGGTTGCTGAAAAGGAAGGCTATCGGAACCTCCGGAAGCATATGATTGAAGATTTACTTTTGCTTTACAAAGAGACTTTGGAGCGCGAGGACAAGATAACGATGACACATAGCATCGAGCTGCGTGAACCGTTCCTCGATCCGGAGGTGATAAGGGTTGCCCTCGGAATTGACCTGCGCCTCAACGTAAAGGGCGGGAGAGACACTTTCGGCAAGCACGTTCACCGAAGGGTCGCCCAAAGCTTTGGGATACCAAAAGACATCGCCTACAGAGTAAAGGAGGCTGCCCAACATGGCTCTGGGATGCACAACGTGATCGACGCCATTGCGATAAAGCGGGGATTTGACGATGCTGTGATCCCGACAAGCTACCGGGACGCGCTAAGACTTCGTGAACGGATTGGCAGTTCGCAGAGGTACGGCTATCTCTTTGGCGACGAAAAGATATGGACATCGGAGCCACATGTGCAGATGTACCTAGACGGCATATCCAAAAAGATGTCGCAGTTTGAAATTATGGCAAAAGTCAAGTAAGTTTGCAGTTTGAAATTGACCTTATGCTCCTGGCGAGCAAGAACGGCGCTGCTACAAGGGCCGGGATGCTTGCCGCGATAAAGAGCGTCTGGAAGGGGGCGAGCACGCTTGCACTTGTACCTGCTCCGGCCACGCCAACTCCAATTAATGCAGAAAATAGGCTGCCCGCGCAGGTAGGGCACCCGACAAATAGTCCGCTCGTTGCTCCAATGCCAGCAGTAATAGACATCTTAGCCTGTAGCGACTTTTTCAGCCGGTAGGCAAAGATGTTGAGGGCAAGGTTGAAGCCCACTAGTGTAGACACGACCGAGGCCAAAATTACATTTACCGGTATCAAAAGGATCAAAAAGTGGTCCGTGACGTAGACTGTAAGCATAGGCATGTAGCCAGGAGCTCCGCAGCAGGGTATCATATCGATCGATGGAACCTCTAATCCCTCTTCGGTGAAGGATACGTCTGCCCTGTAAACCAGAATTTGCGACAGAAAACTGAAAAATATGCCATAGCCTATCGCTGCTATTGCCATTATCTTCCAGTAACTCCGATTGGCAAATGCGCCAGTAATAAAAGAGATCAGGTTGTTGTTGCCTGCGGCGCGCATCTGCTCTGCGCGAAAAATGGTGTACGCACCGTACGTCATCGACGCCATGGAAGCCGCGGTTATAGCTAGGACTGCGTACGCCAAATTGCGGAGCTGCTGCGCCTCCACCGCCAGCGGCTCTTGAGATGGAACTGTGAACCTGGAAAATATGAGAAACGCGATGATAAGCGAAAACAAGCCTACGAAAAAGATTCTAGAACCGCTTTCCCTCAAGCCCTGCCAGCGTTTCTCGTCCATGCCTCTGTAGGATCGGCCCAACAGCAAATTAAATCCTATCGGATGATAAACCCTTAATTCTTGGTGATGTGCACTAGACACCATGCCAGACCTCCAGGACGAGGAATACATTCCGGTCCGGATAAGTTACGTAGGTTTAGTAGATCAGGTGGGCCTCGAAGGAGTCGTAGTGTTAAAGTCGGCGGACGGCAAAGAGTTCCCGATGCGCGCCTTTTCCGGCGAGGTCGCGAAGCACATTTCGCGTTTTCAGGAAGGCGACAAGGGTAGCATTCCGACAATTTACAACCTGGTAGAAGAGATCGCGGTTATGCAGGATTTGCTTTTGGTCGAAGTGCATGTCTACAAGAGCGGAACGGTGCTGCGGGCAAACCTCTACTTCAAGACTAAGGATGGGGAGCTTGTGCTGCGGAATTACCGTGCATCAGACTCGATCGCGCTGGCGGCTTACTACGACATACCGATCAAGGTTAGGAAGAACCTGTTTGAAGAACCAATAGAGGGTTAAGTGACAATGTCGCGCAGCTTTTTCTGCGCCGCTGCATTCTTTATCTCCATCGCAATCCTCCTGCCAACGCCCATCGTGTGTCCAAAATAGTATTTTGTATATGGGCTGGTCGTCGCCATAATGGGGTTACCGGGTACTCTAAGCGACACGTCATAGACCACAAAGTCGAGATCAGTTGTCACGACGCTTTGCAATGATAAGGGGCCGATTATCCCCGGCGGATACTCTTTCTTGACCGCGACTGCAAACTTGTCGCCCATCTCAAAAACTTTTTCCAGGAGCGACTCTCGGATGCTGGCCGGGGTGTGACCCACTTCGATGTTTGAAGGTTGCAGATCCATTTCTATCTGCTGCCTTGCCGGGAGCGACACAAAGTCGTGTAGGTTAGTCTGCAGTCTCCTTTCGATTCCAAGGAACTCTGTTTCTCCTGTCAGCGGGGACACAAAGTAATTCAGGTTGAAATAGGTGCCTGGCACGTATTCTTCTATCGTCGCCTTTTCAAGATCCTGCTTAGTTACGAGGCCCTGCTCTATCTTTTGCTTTGACTTTTTCTTGTACTCTTCGTACGACGACACGATAAAAAACGCGCGTTCGAGCTTGCGCTTTGCTTCCTGCACCTTTATCATCACCGGTCCGTCAATGTCTGACGGCTTGCGGTACAGTTTTGGGTATCGGACGCCGGCCTTCTCCAACAAGAAGTATTGGTTCCGCGGCGCGGTACGCTCTTCTGCGCGTAGTAGTGACCTGTTACCAAAGACTGGAACCTTCAGGTTGTTCTCGATGTTTTCGTAACCGAGATAAGCCGTAAACGCACGGTGTGCGACTATTATCGTGTTGATATCCCTCAGTCTTTCCTGGTTCTCCCGGTTCATGATGTCAGAGAACTTTTCAAGCAAGATGATCTCATCGGCAAGTCGCTTGAACCGCCTGTATGGCAGGTCCCTGCCCTTCTGACAGATGCATACCGTCTTCATGTTTTCGTCCTTTGCGCCATCCATTATTTCGAGTGCAGAGTGACTGCCGATGGTGCCTACAGTCACGCTCTTCAAGTCGTACCGGTCGACGATCGAGGCGATCTGTTGCAGGCCGATCAACGCTTACAGTGAAAAAGGAATATAATAAAAAGGTTTTAAGCTACTGCTTGCTCTTGTTCAGCTCTACTTCTATTGCAGCCCGCAGCTCATCGTCGTTCTTGTTGGTGTAGTCGATGCCTAGCGAGTCAGCGATTGACTCCAGCTTTTCCCTTCCGACATTCCCACTCCCTTGGCTTTTCAGCTGTTGGAGCTCTCTCTTTGCCTCAATTCTCGCCTTTTCAAATTCTGCCGTAGCCTTGCCAAACGACTTTGCAAGCTCGGGGATCTTTTTCACGCCGAAAAAGACCACTACAATAAGACCAATGATAATGACCCATTCCCATCCTCCCAGGCCCGCAAATTGCATTATGAAATTTGACAGCCCTTCAGCGATCATCTGCCATAGCATAGCTTATCTGAGAATTTAAGTGTTAGTTTTTGAAGCGGCCCTTCTCTCAATCGCTACCATGCCCGCTAGATATAGTCCTATCATTGGGCCGGCCACGAACCACATCGTCACTCCGCTGCCGTCGGGGGTGATTATCGCTCCAAACACAACAAGGATTATGGCAGCGTATCGCAGATTATCGCGCCAAAATCGCGGCGATACCAAGTTTGTGAGCGAGACACCATACATCAAGATAGGAAGCTGAAAGGCAATCCCAAAGCCCAGAAAGAATTGCATGACGAATGAAATAAAGTCATTTATGGTGAGGAAGGTCGCGACGTTGAGGGCTTCTCCGTATTGATAGAGAAAATCAAGTGCATAAGGTATGACCAAAAGGTAGGCAAAAGCTATGCCGGTCACAAAAAGTCCCATTGCCGGAAGGAACACGTTCAAAAGCCCGATTTTCGTCCTTGGGCTTATCGCCGGCGAAATAAACGCCGCTATCTCTCTAACGATGACCGGGATGGAGGCAGTCAGTCCTATCAGCGCGGAAACATAAACTTGGGCAAAGAACGCCTGCCCTGGCGCGGTCTGGATCAGCTCGACTCCATCAGGAAGCAGTGTGTCCTGCATGTAGAAAGTAAGGCGTGCAGAGATGTTGTGTATAGGGTCGGGATATGGATACACAAGCGGCACGCCTTCCACCTCCACCGGCCTGAGGTCGAATGTCATGGCGAAAACTGTAATGATGATTATTGATAACGCCACCCTGAGCACCCTGACACGAAGTTCTTCTATATGCTCCCGGATGGACATCTCTACCTTCATTGGCACTCTACATGTAAGGGGCCGAGAAATATAATGCTAAGGATTGTCCTATGGAGAGTATTTGGTTAGAAGATGTCTTTCAGAGTGCACAGAATGGAAGAACGGTCATAGTATGTGCAGCTTCGAATGTTGATCGGTACCTGCCCCCCATTTTTCAAAACAGCATGATGGGATTCTAGCTTTACTTTAGTAATCATCAGACTTCAATCCGGACCGGGTATTGGAAGTGACTTTGACGCGGGCAGCTTCCAAGTCTCGTTGTCAATGTCTTCCTTCGTCGCCTTCTCGAACTCTACTGTAAGCTCTACTGGGGAGTTGAATTTCAGGCTCAACTCATTTGCAAGCGTCGCCACCGACTTTCCGTCGGCAAATTCCTTAGAACCCTGCAGAAAACCCCGGGCTTGTCGAAAGAGTAGCTGGCCTCCGAACTTGCTCTGTAGAAGCGCCGCCAACTCATCTACCGTTTTCTTGGGGATGTCGTTAAAGTAAAAGCACAGCCCGTGCACCGGCTCTTTGTCAAATGGAGTACCGTAGCGATACCAGTATACGCCAAAGTGCTCATACTCGCCTTGCATACACTTTATGTCCCAGTGGTTGGCCTTCTCTGCAGGGTATCCTGCGTTCATCACTTCTGTGATGCCGAGACGCCAGTATCGTACGCGCATACCTACGAGAGGTAATCCGGGGCGCTATAATAACGTCTCTAGGAACTGCACCCGTTTTCCACCCGGTGGTTGGAGCGAAAAAATAAAAGCCCTTAGTTTTCTGTAGTACTGGCATGACATATGACAGGATCAAGCTTTTTCAAGAAATGGAAAAGCAGTTTGAAAGCAAGAACGAGCAGTATTTCAGAAACTTGCTCATCCATCAGGATAACGTAGTTCGCACCCGGGCCGTCTGCATTCTAGCGGACATTGCAGGCGAAAAGGCGATCAAGCCGATTGGCAAAGTGCTGAAAGACGACGATAACGCCCTTGTGAGACACGAAGCGGCATTTTCACTCGGCCAGCTTGGCTACACATGCGGCATAGCCGCCCTAGCAAACGCAGTCAGGTCCGACCCCAGCCTTTTTGTTCGTCACGAAGCGGCTGTGGCACTTGGGGTCATTGGCTCCGAAGAGGCGAGAAAGACGCTTGACGCCGCACTAAAGGACGAAAGCGAAGAAGTTAGAGAGTCGGCAGTAGTGGCACTTGCAAACCTGGACTACATCAAGAGCTCGAACAGCAATGGCCGATTCACAAAGATGACAGGCGGATAGAATAAAAGAGACGCAGTACATAGTGATTAGATTGCCTGACAGTGCGTGGCTGCAAAACATTTCTGGAAGTTGGCGTGAAATAAGGTGCCCCTGCGGCAGTACTTTTCACTTCAGAGGGAAGGTGGATGAACTCTTTTCATGGGAGCGGATACACGTCACGCACATGGCGTCGGACTCGGACAACCACGAGATGCTCTCATTTTACCCCAAGGATATGGTGATAATATACCACTCGACGAGTGGGTACGTCCTTGAACGGAGGAAGCACAAGAAGGGCGAGATAGGTGAGCTCCACCAGGCGCGACTTTACGGCAGGACAAAGCTGGCCGGGGTATAGTAATATTCAAAAACCAAGCCGCTTATCCTTCATGGATTGCTCTTTAACATAAGGCCTCTCAAAAGCACCGAAGAGGTCAGAGGCGAGATCAGGAACATTGTGAAGCGGCAAAAAAAGGGGAGTGAGGATGACCTGTCGGCCTTTCAGGGCGAGATTGAAGAGCTGCTGTCACTCCTGGAGTTCAAGCCTGAATGGAAAAAGCTGCCTGTAGTGGCGCGGGCGGCAAGGATAGATGGAGCTGACACGCCCGGCAAGGTTGCACCTTACAGCCAAGACATCGTGCTTCCAAATACAAAGCACGACCTAGGCCTCGTTACAAAGATGCTTAACTACATCCGCGAACAGAAGCAATTGCCGGCGGTCAAGCAGCCCCTTTTTGTGCAGCCTGACGAAATCTCGCTTGCCCGAAAAGAAGGCAAGATAATATCGCAGGTTTCAGTGGTGCTCCAAAAGGGCGCGATAATGTACGTCGGATTCGTCTTTGGCAGGAACTACGTCATATTGCAAAATTAAGAAGTGACATGCCGATCTGTACAAGAAACATTTGCACTGAAATTGCATCTTTTTGGGTGAGATGTAAATATCCCTAATGCATCTTCGATGTCAGAGCGATCCTGATCGAATGAAGCCACTTGGGAAAAAAATTCGCGCCGGCCACCTGGAATAAGAATTACTGCGCGTAGCTCAAGCATGTTTTTATTAATCGGGGCCGGATCCATATCATATGAATCTAGGCGGCTTCCGGATCAACCCCGCACTAGTTATCGTAGATGTGCAGAATGGTTTTGTCAGCAAGGGCGGATC
>JANWHJ010000062.1 GCA_025450475.1 Nitrososphaera sp. | reverse complement strand
GATCCTATCTTCATACCATCGTCGCATATCGATCGGAGGCATTCAATCGCGGAGAGCACCGCTAGAAAGCTCGTCTTTGGGTTGGCCGGGCTCGGCACATTGTTGACCATTATTCTTATTTCTCCGAAACTGCCTGTTGCCGCAATCTCGTGCCGGTTTGTGGCTGCGTGGGGGTCAGCCACTATCCTGACCTTTGTCTTATCGACACCAATGCCTGCGAGGCTCAGCACTGCGGCCACATTGACGTTTGCCGGAAATGCCCTTACTGCTTCTGCTGTGGATCCTTCGTAAATAACGGTACTATTTTCAATCTCGTCGATCCTGATCTTGCTCGTTTCAAAAAACGGCGCGCCTGCAAGTGCCTTCGGGTTCTTTGTGGTCGTGAGCGTTACAGAATCGAGGAGGTGTCTGACGCTCCTTATTGCGTCAATACCTGCTATTGCGCCAGTAGGTACGTAAATTCTGCAGCCCTTTTTTGCGGCCACCTGCATGAGCTCTGATAAAAAGGTGCCGTCTGCGAGGGCACCTACGCTCATGACCATTAAGTCCTTGCCTTCCTCAAGAATTGACTTGCCAAACGACCTTAGAGCGTCCTGCGAGGCGGCTTCCACAACAATGTCGGCGCCTGAAGCAAGGAAGCTGCCAAAATCCAAATATGCTCCAGGGCTGCTTTGCAACTTTGACTTTAAATTCTGTAAGATGTCCTCAGCAATGTCAAATAATGCGACGAGCGAAGCGTTTGCTATCTTGTCCGAGTCCACGGATATGGCCAGCTGGCTTCCAATTGTGCCACAACCTAGGAGTCCGACCCTCTTCTTTGGCATCTAGCATAAAAGATAAAGTTGGAAGGATTTTTACCTTCTGCCGCCGCGACGCTCTGGCTTTTTCTGTCCAGGAAGCCTCTTCTTTTCAAACCGCTTCACAAAATTGTCCTTGTTTCGCAGCCTTGCAACTGGGCTCAAGCGGGGTTTGCCTTGGATTTTAGGGGTCTGACCTCTTACCTTGCCGGCCTTAGTGAGTGATCCGTGTGTTGGCATTAATCTTTCGTTATTGAATGGTCCTTTGAATATTTATGTTTATATGCATTCATGTGCGTGCATCGATGGTGGCAAGTATTGCCTGTAATTTTGACTTTCAGGGCAGCCTTGTCCTAGATTATACTACTTTAAATGTAAACTCTCTGTGATAGTACCTGTTTATCAAAAGCCATGACGATGCTAGATCTTGACTACAAGCGCCAGGTCCTTGCGCTGAAGAAACAAAAGAACGCAGTGGTTCTTGCACATAACTACCAGCTGCCAGAAGTGCAGGACGTAGCCGACCTCATAGGCGATTCGCTAGCGCTGTCAAAGAGCGCGGCCACGACAGACGCGGACGTTATCGTATTTTGCGGTGTCCACTTTATGGCCGAGACAGCCTCGATCCTCTGCCCCGATAAAAAGGTGCTGATACCTGACCTTGAGGCCGGATGCTCGCTTGCATCGACCATTAACGCCAATGAACTGCAGACGTGGAAGGCAGAGCACCCAAACGCAGCGGTTGTGAGCTATGTCAACACAACTGCAGACGTCAAGGCGCTGTCTGACTATTGCTGCACTTCTTCGAATGCAGTTAAGGTGGTAGACAGCATACCTAGGGACAGGGAAGTGCTGTTTCTGCCAGACCTGTTCCTAGGCTCATACGTCGCAGAAGTGACAAAAAGGAAGAACATGTACATCTGGCCGGGAGAATGCCACGTGCACGCCGGCATAAAGGCAGAAGACATCAACAAGATGCTTGCTACTTTTAAGAACGCCGACTTTTTGGTCCACCCGGAATGCAGCTGTACCTCATCAACGATGTATCACATGTCAAAGGGCGACCTTGCCAAGACAGGTCACATATTGTCTACCGAGGGCATGATGAAGCATGCCAAAACATCTGACGCCAAGCAATTTGTAATCGCCACTGAAACAGGAATATTGTACAGGATGCAAAAAGAAAATCCAGATAAGGAGTTTTTCCCGATCAAGCAGGACGCAGTTTGCAAGTACATGAAAAAGGTCTCACTGGAAAAAGTGTACAACTCGCTTGCGCACAACGTCTACGAGGTAAAGGTTCCAAAGGGCGTCGCAGACAAGGCAAGGCTTGCAATCAATCGCATGTTGGCTATATCGTAATTTCCAGGCTAAAGTCGACTGCCTTTGGCGAGTGTGTTATGTAGCCAAGCGATATGAAATCTGGTTTTGCCCGAGCATATTGCTTGATATTCTTTGCGTTGACGCCTCCTGAAATCTCTATCTTTGCCTTCTCGCGCAGACCCATTTTCGCGATCTGCCTTATAGCAGTAGCTGCCTGCTTTGGAGTAAAGTTGTCCAGCATCACAATGTCGGCGCCTGCTGAAATTGTCGTCATTGCCCCTTTCAGATTTCTTGCCTCGCACTCGACCTTGATGTGTGAGCCCACGCTTTTCTTAACTAGCCTGATGCACTTTTCGGCGCCGCCTAATAGGGCAATGTGATTATCCTTTATCAGCACCATGTCGTCAAGCCTCATCCTGTGAGCACCACCGCCACCAGCGACAACCGCCTTTTTGTCGAAGTAGCGTAGCCCCGGCGCGGTCTTGCGCGTGGCAAGCACCATGACATCTTTTGCAATGTCTGTCATTTGCCTCGTTTCGGTGGCTATCCCGCTCATCCTCATCATTATGTTGAGTGCCACCCTCTCGGCTTTGAGAATTGCACGGGCGCATCCCCGCACCCTCATGACGACCTTGCCCTTCCTGACCTTCAAGCCATCCCTGATCAGGAGTTCGCTCTTGCATCCGCAGATGTCAAAAATCATGGCAGCTTCTTCGAGACCGCAGACCACCGCGAAACTTGACTTACAAACAATTTCCGCCGTGGCTTGAAGATCGTCTGTAATGATGCTGTTTGTTGTAATATCGCCTGCGCCAATATCTTCCTGCAAAAAATTTGCAAGCATTTCCCGTACGTTGAGAAATGTCTGCAGGTCATGCAAACTAGGAAACCTTCAAGGCGTATTTGTTTGGAGTAGTGATGTCAAGTGTCTTGGCAACCTGTGATTTGGCAGGTTCAAAAACCAGTATAATACCGGACCAGTCCGGGCTCAGGTCTGTTGACTTGCAGTTCGGGCATACCTTTCCGGTGGTCACAGTCTTGCACTTTCTGCATGCTTTTTCCTTGGCCAATTACCTTTTCTCCCCTTTCTTTTCCTTTAGAGGGGCCGCGGGCTTTTCCTTATCCTTGTCGCCACCCTTGGCTTTCTTTATCTCCTCTGCAATCCACTCTACGGCTCCAAGGAATGGCTGCCTACAAGTTATGCCAATTTTGCCCATGCCAGCACCCTTGCCGAGGCTCACTGCTGTGATCCTTGCTCGCAACTTCGACCCGATCTTTAGTGACCTTGCGGTCTGGTTAGCCACAATGACGCCCTGCTTGACATCGCTTTTGAGGTAGTCGTCGGTAATCTGAGACAGGTGTAACAATGCGTCGGTTGGCCCTATCCTTACAAATGCACCAAAGTCAGTAATTTCGACCACTTCGCCTTCAACTATTTCCTGTAACTTGGGGTAGAATGTGAGCGCTTTGAACGTAACTTTGTGATAGGTCGCACCATCCCCGGCGACCAGCTTGCCGACGGAACTAGTATCGGCGTCGGTTATCATAATTACATATCCGACGTCAGGACTAATCATACTCTCGTATTTTTCCTTGAGTATCTGTATGGCCGCGTCCTTTAGAGAGTGAGTCAGTCGGTTTGGCGGAATCCTGACAACGTCACTCATGTGCACTATGGCAAACATAATACACGAATTGTTGATTTGGAGGTCATTATGAACTTTTGCCTAATAAGGTGCCTACCTTCTGACAAATGACTCACATTCTACCGACGAATATGTGACCTAAAAGGAGGCCTTTGTCTGGAGATATGTTTTTCATGACCGACAACAGGTAGGCTCTAAAAGCATGGCCCTCTTTTTGCCGAGTAAGTTGGCGAACCAATACCGGTGTGCCGCAACCAAGGTATCTGTTTTTCGTCGTTGGTCCCCAGTACCGATAGCCGGAGACATTAGCATCGTGACACGCGGAAAAGGCCCTAGACACCAAAAATCTTCATCTCAACTTTCAATTCGACGACCAACAATCCGATGATTTAAATACGGTATGAACAAATTTTTTCCATAATGGTTACAGTTGATCAGATCCTGAGCTCGCTGAAGAAAGTTGTAGATCCAGAGCTGCACAAGGACATTGTGTCAATGGGAATGATCAAGGACCTGTCGATAAACGACGGTAAGGTCGCCTTTACTCTAGAGTTGACGACGCCTGCTTGCCCGTTCAATAGCGACATCGAGCGTGACGTAAGAAACGCAATATCAGGCCTCGGCGTCCAGGATCTCAACCTGAGGGTCACAGCCCGGGTCATGGAAGGCAGGGCAATTTCAATGGACGAACTTCTGCCTGGCGTCAAAAACATCATCGCAGTAGCAAGCGGCAAAGGAGGGGTTGGCAAGACAACTGTTTCTGTCAACCTTGCGCTTGCACTTGCAAAGACAGGTGCCAAGATTGGTCTTCTCGATGCCGACGTTTACGGCCCAAGTGTCCCTCTAATGCTAGGACTAAAGGCATCACCAGAGGTTGTCAACAACAAGATCCAACCGCCTGTAGTTGAAGGCATCAAGGTTATCTCGATGGGATTCTTTTATGAGCAATCGCAGCAAGCCGGGATTTACCGTGGGCCTATCGTTTCCGGGATCGTCAAGCAATTCCTGACAGACGTCAACTGGGGGGAGCTCGACTATCTTATCATTGACCTACCGCCTGGCACGGGGGATGCGCCGCTAACGATAGCACAAACGATACCGATCACAGGCATATTGATAGTGACGACTCCGCAGGATGTGGCCATGAACGTGGCCGTCAAGGCGATAGGCATGTTCAACAAACTCAACGTACCAATCATCGGAGTCGTCGAGAACATGAGTTACTTGCAGTGCCCCCATTGTGATCAACAGATTCACCTTTTTGGGCAGGGTGGAGGAAAGAAGATAAGCGAAGACTACCACATTCCTTTCATAGGCGAAATTCCTCTTCACCCGCAAATCAGGGAAGGCAGCGACACCGGCAAGCCTTCAGTGCTGTCGGAACCAGAATCGGTCCAATCGCACGCCTTTACAAAGGCCGCCAAGCTGATTGCAGGAAGGATCAGCATCATTGCCGCTGAAATGCAGGTTCAGGCACGGGCAGAATCAAGCGAGCAGGCCAAAAAGGAATAATGCCAATAAACCCAAAAGATGTCCATCTCTTGAAACAGCCCTTTGGAATACTTGTTCTTGACAAAGAAGTAACAAAGCAAAAGGTAGCTTCGATGCTGAAGGACAGCAGAAAAATAATTGCAGTCGGCGACGCCACAACTAGGCGGCTGATTGGTTTCGGCATGGTGCCGGATGTCGCCATCATTGATGGCAGGGAGCGAAGGTCGAGAAGTACCTACCCCGTGAATTATCTTGCCAAGGAATTGCGATGCAGGAATCCCGCCGGCACTATTTCAAATGACGCGATGAGAGTCCTGGAAGTCGCCCTCAAAACTGCGTCTCCTGCAAGGGTGTTTGTGGAAGGCGAAGAAGACCTTCTCGCGCTGCCGGCTTTTGCACTGGCGCCGTTGGGCTCTGTGGTCGTTTACGGCCAGCCGCTTGAAGGGCTGGTAGTAGTCAAGATCACGCTTGCAAAACAAAAGCAAGCCAAAGACTTAATGGATAGAATTGGCATCGATTGAATGGGGGGGATGAAGATGTGGTGGCTGTATGATCTAGATGATTACGTATACCAATCTCTGACCCCTTCTTCTACTTGTCGCAGCCGCAGCCGTCGCTGCCGAGGTCAAAATTCTTGATGTTGTATTTCTGCATGCAGGATGCGCAAACGCTCTGGCCATAGGTAATTTTCTCGTTGCAGAAGGCACACGTTGCCGTCGAGCTTTCATTGCCATTGGCCAAGGACTTCAATATTCTGGAATAAAGGCTGGATTGTTATTAAACCTTGTTACATCGGCGCAATCAAGATTTTTGGGCGATTTGGAGTGTTATGGTGACATTTCTTGCCGCAGAGAGGGCAGTTCTTCCTGTCAAGAAACACACACTGGCAGATGTGGGACTTCATATAACTTTCAGCTGCTTTCGAATATTCGCCCGTGCCGTTACAAAACGGACAATCGGAATCGGTAATTTCTATGGCGCCCCTCCCGGAGCAGACTGGGCATTTCTGAACGTCGGTCTGTGCCATCCCTCTACGTGGATTATACTAGCATATAATGGCTATGCTATTTGATATTGGATTAATCCAGAAAAAGGTTAGCTCGCCCCGCATGGGCAAATTTGTTATATCCGTGAGATCATTTCAGGGTATTGCGTATAGCGGACGACTTGCTCCGCATTGCAAAGGGAGAAGCCCTGGACGACAGCTGGAGCACAAAGATTTACTCTGTTGATGCAAGCCCGTATGAAATTTCGCCGGCGGCAGTTGCTTACCCGACAAACGAGAGCGACGTGCAACAGATATGTGAGTACAGCTTCACAAACAAAATTCCGATAACTGCCCGTGGTGCGGGGACAAGCCTCCTCGGTCAGTCCCTGTCAAATGGAGGGATAATTCTGGACTTTACAAAACACATGAACAGGATATTGGAAATAGAAGATGATCACGTTGTGGTCCAGCCCGGAATCGTGAAAGGGGTTCTTGACAAAGAACTGAAAAAGAGAAATAAGTTTCTCCCACCTGACCCGGCAAGCAGCAACTACTGCACCATCGGCGGCATGATTGCAGACAATTCCAGTGGCATGCACTGTCTTGGATACGGCAACACGATCGACTTTGTGGAGCGAGTTGACGTTGTGTATCCTGACGGCAAGGCCGGGTTTGCAAGCACAGAAAAGTTTGACGTCAAGATGGAGAAATTGCATGAATTGCTTGCACCCTTTGCTGAGGTAATAATGAATGGATATCCGATGGTGAACAAGAATTCTTGCGGCTACCGTCTCGACGCCGTACTAGCAGGAGAAAAGTTTCAGCCGCAAAAGGTTTTTGCTGCCTCCGAAGGAACACTTGGGATCGTGACGTCTGCCAAGATGCACATCCTTGACATTCCTGCTAATAGGTGCATGTTGGTTCTAGGCTTTGAAGCCCTAGTTGATGCCCTTTCGGCAGTCCCTGCCATACTGAGGTTTTCCCCTACCGCTGTTGAGATGATGGACCACACCACAGTGTCCCGGGCCGGCACGATATCAGTTAGAGACAATGCCCGAGGTTGTTTGCTGTTCATTGAATTTGCCGGAGACATCAGCCTCAGCGTGGAGGAACGCATGACGCGGTGTAGACAAGAGCTCGCCGGCAGGTGTTCCGTGCTCGAACAATCTGCTGACGAACAGAGCATAGAGAGGATATGGCAAGCAAGGAGGGGAGCGTTAAATAATATCATGAAGATGACTGTCGGATGTAGAAAACCGGTGGGACTGATAGAAGACACCGTGGTCAGGCCTGACCTGCTTGTGGATCACGCGTCCGGTCTGCTCAAGACCTACCGCGAAAACAAACTTGACTACGTGATGTTTGGCCATGTCGGGGACGGCAACATGCACACCCGGCCGATCATAGACCTTGGATCAAGATTGCAAATCGAGCTGATGGAAAGAATTGCAGAGAGCGTTTTTGCCAAGGTGATAAAAAGCGGCGGCACCATTACAGGCGAGCACGGCGATGGACTCGCACGGGTGGGTTACATCGAAATGATGTACGGCAAGCAGATCACCGATCTTTTCTCCAGAGTAAAAAGGCTGTTCGACCCCAGTTTTACAATGAATCCCGGAAAAAAAGTCCCAGTGCAATGATTTAAGAATGACGTACCCTAACCTGCCGCGGTTGAAGGCATGTTCGGCCGACTTTTCGAGGCTGTGGGGATACTCTGTTGGTTTTTACGGAGTCTGGCTTGTTCATGTTGGGAGGCAAACTGGCCTGCTCGAACGACTTGCCTGTGACCAATTGTCAGTAAGCCAGTTGATTTCTGCCTCAAAGCTGCATCCATTCGCGGTGAGGGCGTGGTCCAGTGGTGCAATTTGCTACGGGCTTGTCAGCGAAAAAAAAGGTAGGCTGTGCGTAAAACCGGGAATGAAGGCGCTGCTTCTTGACAAGAAAAACCCGCACTACCTCGGCGGCCAGCTTTCGTACTTAGCCCTGAGGAGCCTCAAATACGGCGACTTTGAAGGCCTCTTTAGGTCGGGTAAGACACGCGAAATGTCGTCGACCCTTAGCGCGATAGAACAGGCAACCGACTGGGATCATTATGCGTTCCTTACATCAGTCAGGTATAACAAGAAGATCCACAATTTGCTATTAAGCGGGTGTAGGCTGCTCGATGTCGGCTGTGGCACAGGCGGCCTACTCGCCAAAATGCAACACGAATACCCGAGATCGAATTTTACAGGGGTAGATCCTTCAGCGAAGGCCGTGGCGAGGGCGCGCAAGATCGCAAAACCAATCAAGATAACGAAGGAGGCAGGAGAATCGATGGCGTTTGAAAGCGAATTCGACATCCTGTACCTTGGCGAGTCCCTCTATGCTGCGCATGACAAGCAAAAAGTGATATCAAATTGCCGACGTGCCTTGAAATCAGGCGGCACGATAGCGATTGTCGAAGGCCTCCTGCCGGAGTCAAATCCAGATCGCAACGAAAATAAGCTGATCATGGGGATGCAGCTGGATTTTGCGCTGCAAGGGTATAAGTTCATGACTCGGAAGCAAATGGTCAGGCTGCTCAGCAAGTTCGCTAGAGTGCGGTTTAGAGACCTTGGCGGATCTGTCTACCTCGTCACTGCAACCAAGTAATCTATTCGCGCCCGATTAGTCCTAGCAAGTCAAAGCCTTCAGCCGACTTCTCTTCGATCTCAGCTATAGACACTAGATGTCCGTCCGGATCCTGGATTATGGCATGCATCCCGAACGGTTCATGTTTTGGTTTCTTGAAGAATCTCACCTTCTTTTCCTTCAAGTTTTTCACGGTCGACTCAAAGTCGCTCACCTCAAAGCCCACGAGCATGCCGGAGCCTGTTTTTATCCTGTTCTTTTTCTTTGCAGGGTGGAGAGCAAGCACCGTATCTTTGTTGAAAAACTCAGTCCAGTCCTTTGATTTTGTTTTGATGGGGATGCCGAGTGTATTCCTGTAGAACCTTATCGACTTCTCCATGTTTGAAACGAGCAGTATCACAGCTCCAACTTTTCTAAGGGTCAAGCAATTGCACCTGAGGAAGCTTTGCGAAGGGTAAATAATGAACTTTTCCCCGTTAATCCGATAAGTGCTTTTTGCTATAGTTTCGGGCATGACTCCAGCCACTGAAATTGGTAAAGGCGGCAAAGCTCTTGAAAATCAAGACCGCCAGGAGCCATTCGGAAATGGAATAGATGAACGTCCACAGCTTCGCCTACAAGAAAAACATGAAGACAATTTAATAAATTTGGCTCCATAAGCCAGAAGCACAATAATTTGCGTTAGATTTTGTCTTCAAGATTAATATCCGTACCATCACTGACTGTTTCTACTGGGGGCTCCTAAAGCGATGAATTGGAGGCCATTTTCATAGGGTCTATCAATGGGGCTGTACCAGATCCCACATTGGAGCATCTCTTTGATACCTGGGCTAAGCCTCCACGCTCCACCCCTCTGTTTGGATCTTGGGAAAGAAGCTATCGAATAACCTCCGACACGATTCTTATCCTGCTGTGGTTATTGTAAGTGAGAGGAAAAGTAGCTGTTACCCACTAATGTTCAGCTCTAGCTGGATTTTTTCGCCATCATTCATCGGGTGGTTCAGAAAGTCGTTTAGTGCGTTACCGTCGACAGTCATCCTTGTTACCCTGTCAGGATTGATGCCAATCACTGCCAGAAATTCGCCAAGGGTATATTCTCTAGGGGTAGTCGACTCGATGTGGATCGTGCCAGAAGTGTCGTGGGTGTGCATCGGCGATATGCCAGACGGGCCGTACCTTTCGAGGGAATGGTCGTGCCAAAGTTGCGGATTAATGCCAACCTCTTCTGGAACCATCGCCTGCTGTCCGTTCACCAGTATGGATAGTGAAACGTGGTCATGCCTTGCGAGCGAGACCGAATGGATTTCTGTCAGGTTGAATTCGCCGGATTTGCCCGTGGTCTTACTTGCTAGCGGTTGGTATAGTATCATGTATATCAAGACTATTGACGCAATGCCGACCGCCACAAAGCCGATGCCTGCGTAGAGCAGCATTAGTTTTTTCTGCCCCGGTTGCACGTCTGTTATTGAAATAGGGGCTACATCAGTCTTGCTCACGTCTCGCGGTAGCGACAAGGACCCGCCAAGGAAAGCGAATGCTGCCTTTGTCGATGAATTTCTTCACCTTTTCTTCTGCTTCTGCTCTTATGGCAGACACCACGCTGGGACCCCTGCCTTCGATCGCGGCACGTATTGATTGTGCCGTGGTAGACATGTAGTTGGACCAGTACTCACCAAAGGTACCTGCTTCGTAGTCAAAGATGAACTTCTTGATTGAAATGTTGGAAAATCCTGCGCCAGCGATTACTCCCCGAAGGTTTGCCACATTGCCAAAGCGGTGAACTGTCGGCGTTCCTTCAGGCTTAATGTCAGGAATGTGGCGAAGAACCGGGTCCATTATGGTGCTGAAATACGGTACTTCTGCCGACGTCCCATGCACTGCTACTGCCAACCTCCCATTATTTTTCAAAAGCTCCCACAGTCGGCTAAGGACGCGCGCCGGATCGGGGAAGAACATCAGGGCATACTGGCACACTATTCTGTCGAATCTAATGCCAAGGCCAATATTCTCGGCGTCCATCTCGACAAAGTGTCCAATGGGGGCTAACGATCTGGCTATGCCGATAGCGCCACTGGAAAAGTCGATCCCAACCAGCATCCCGGAAGACCCTAGTTGCCGCGCAACCTGAATTGACACTGCACCAGTGCCACATGCGACATCAAGCACCGAGTTAGACGGCCCGATTTCGGCAGCCTTGACAAGTTCTATCGTTGACCTGAAAGGACCTCGGTCCTTGCTGGCCCAGTCGCTGTGGTAGCTGGGCGCGACGATGTTCCATTTCTGCATAGAGCTTATCTTGTACTTTACTGGGTCGTAGCCTGACACTTACCTGTCATCAAGTCTTAGCACCTTTTTATTTTAGCGCAGTCAGAGTAGATACACTAGTGGGCTGTACCTTTTAGTTGATGGTGCACCGCAGCCAGCCGACTGTCACAAAAAGGAAGAAGTTTAAATACGCTAAACGTGAACACCGTCCTTTTTTATCTGAACAATTAACATGGCGGCGTGAGACCCGGGAGTAGGTTGTGGGGCGCATTGTTGTTTTCATTTGGAATCTTCCTTTCGCTTTTGTTGCTTTCTTGGGTCAGCATTGCACGATAGGCGGAACTATTCAATATCCGGAACCCACTTAAGGGCGTTTTGACGTATTCAATCATGCCTCACTTGAAGGGTTAGGAGGCAAGACGGCCCCGAAGTCAAGTGCTTTCCCCAAATCCCCTCTTTTGCAGCTTCGGGGCATTCTACTTGCAACCTGTTCCTATAGAACAAAAGAGCAGGAATGTCTTACGTCTTTACTGAAAAAAGGCAGTCTAACGCAAACATTTCAACAATCCAAAAAAGCTGTTGTTGGTCGTCGGCAAGGGTCCACAGGTGCAGCCGACAATCGCCGTTTCTATTTTTCTAAGGGCAAACTTGAAAGAAGCGGGCGCTGCTCTTAGCCTTCACATTTTGGTATAAGAAGAAACCACAATCCTTTTAGAAGAAAAATTCGAATAACAACATACCTTTGGTAAGGAACGTT
>JANWHJ010000061.1 GCA_025450475.1 Nitrososphaera sp. | reverse complement strand
ACCCTGTTTCCGGTCGCAAAGGGCTTCATCACGCCAACGTTGACTTCTTGCCTTCTGAGGGTCCACGCAAGTCCGGCAGCCACTGCAGTCTTGCCAACTCCGGTACTCGTACCCGTTATAAAGATCCCGTGCATGGAAATATTATTAGAGCCATAGAGTTCACCTCCATTTAACTGATATGAGCCTGAAAAGCGCCGATAAGAAGTTTGTCTGGCATCCATACACACAGATGGGCGACTGGAAGAAATGGAACAACCGGGTGATAGTGAAAGGCAAAGGATTCTACCTAGTTGACACCGAAGGCAGGAAATACCTAGACGGCATAGCAAGCATGTGGTGCAACGTATGGGGCCACGGCCAGAACAAGGTAGGTGAGGCGATGGTGGAGCAGATAAGGAACCTTCAGCATTCAACATTATTCGGGCTTGCAAATGGCCCGTCTGCGCAGCTTGCTGAGCGCCTCGCAGGATTGGCGAAGGGCATGGACAGGGTGTTCTATACGGACAACGGTTCCACTGCAATTGAGGCCGCCATGAAGATAGCGTTGCAGTACTGGCGCAACAAGGGTAGAGACGCAAAAAAAGAATTCATCTCGATGGAGCGTGGGTACCACGGCGACACGATCGGTGCGATGTCGGTGGGGTTCATCGAGAGCTTTTTTGGAGTCTACAAAACCCTTTTGACCAAAGTACACCGAGTGCCGAGCCCGCTTCTCTACGGCACCAGGTTTAAGCATGAAGGTGAACTTGCAGAGCGGTGCCTAGAGAAGACAGAAAGGCTACTCAAAGAGCGGGGAGAAAAGTGTGCAGCTCTCGTCATGGAAAGCGGCGCACAGATAGCCGGAGGCGTCGTCATTTACCCCGCTGGATATCAAAGAAGGATCGCAAAGATATGTAGAGACCATGACGTTCTGCTAGTACTTGACGAAATAGCCACTGGGTTTGGTCGGCTCGGCAACATGATAGAGTACGTTGCTCAGAGGTCGCAGCCAGACATTGTCTGCTTTGGAAAGGCGTTGACTGGAGGGTATTTTCCCCTTGCAGTCACGATGACCACTGATTGCATTTTCAACGCCTTCCTTGGTAAATATTCTGACCACAAACAGCTTTACCATGGCCACACTTTTACAGGTCACCCGGTTGGCTGCGCAGCCGCGCTGGCAAACATCAAGCTTTACCAGGAACGTAATCTGATACAGCAAATCAATGCAAATTCGAAATACATTGCTTCAAGGTTGCGCGAATTTGCAAAATCACCGATAGTGGCAGACATCAGACACAAGGGCCTGCTAGCTGGGATCCAGCTCGCAAGAAACGGCAAGCAGATTGTCAAGCTGAAAAACAATGAGAGGATAGATTATTTCATAGTGCAAGAGTCTCTAAAGATGGGCGTGCATCAGCGGACACTCGGCAATATCATGATGGTGATCCCTCCGCTTGCAATTGGGAAAAGAGACCTAGAGAAGTTGCTTGATGCACAGGTCCAGATATTGAGGAAGGTTGAGCAACTATCTTAGCTGCTTCAGTTCCTTGTATAGTGTTACTCTTGAGATGCCAAGGCCTTTCGCTATTTTTGCTTTTGAGCGATTCTCTGCAAGCAACATTATGAGTTGATCCTTATCTATAACCTTTTGAGGCCTGCCTATGCCTTTGCCAACCATCCTGGCTCTAACCATGCCATCTTTTGTTCTTTGGACAAGTACGTCGCGCTCTCTTTCTGCAACCCAAGTGAGAATGCCAATCATCAATTTTCTTACACCTGGTTCTGTAGTCTGCAAGAATGATTCTCTTGGTGAACAAGAAACAAGAGGAGCATATTGCTCTATCACTTTGATTGCATCAATGGTGTCCCAGAAGGTCCTACCAACCCGCGATAGTTCGTAGACCAATACTGCGTCAATTCCTGTCGTTTTGACTATTTCGAGCATATCTTGGAATCCGCGTCGCTGCGTTGCCGGGACCCTGCCGCTGACGGCAGAATCTTCAAAAAAGTCAAGGATCTGGTAACTGTTGCTCTGCGCCCATTTTTCAAGAGCCAGTTTTTGGTTCTGCACTGTCTGTTCTTCTGTACTTACCCGTAAGTATGCAAACGCGTATTTCATGAATTTGTTGTCCATCATGGCTTAACTACAGCCTTGTCAAAAAAATTGTTCAAAAAGGGCAACGTCATTAAATAAACATTTAGCATACGAGCAGTTCAACAAGGGGTCCTTTTTTGAACAGATTGCAACTGGCAACTATATGACGGATTCCGCCATTTCTAATGGCAATACGATGTAGCAGCATTTTGACCTTTTTTCAGGTAAAACCCCTACACCGGACGATTATTTTTGGCCAGTTATTGTATATCGTTTTCCACACGAATCCTTGTTTTATTTCCATACTCGAATTTAGAAATGTCATGCTTTATTGTCAGTTGTCAACCAAAGTTTTAATTATCAGTTTACAACTCGACTGACCTGATGACCGATCCAACGTTTGTCAGCGATTGCATGCATAAAGTCCTTTCCGGCGGCTCGATCACCTTTGAAGAAGCCGAGCGGCTACTAGCCACTAGCGAAGTAATCGAGCTTGCTGAATGCGCTAACACCATTACTCGCACCTTAAATGGCAATACGGTGGACGTCGAAGCCCTGATAAATGCAAAATCCGGCACGTGCCCCGAGGATTGCTCGTTTTGCGCCCAGTCATCGTTCTACGACACCGGCATTTCAAAGTATCCACTATTACCAACGGAAGTATTGATTGAAAACGCGAAAAAGGCCAAGGAGGCAGGAGCTACAAGTTTCTGCCTTGTATGTGCCTACCGTGACCCGCCGGAGAAGGACTTCCATCAGATCTGCGAGGCCATCACCGAGATCAGGTCCAAGGTGGACATTGCGGTCAACGTCTCTCTTGGTTTTATGACGCTGGCGAGGGCGCGCATACTTCGAGAGCTCGGGGTAAAGCGCTACAACCACAACCTAGAAGCTGCGGAGAGTTTCTTTGCTAAGATATGCAAGACTCACGAATTTGCCGACAGGATCAATACCGCGAAAATCGTTAAGCAAGCCGGTCTCGAGCTTTGCTCAGGCGGCATAATAGGAATGGGCGAGAGCAATAGAGAGCGGCTCGAGCTGGGTTTCTCCCTTGCGTCTCTCCATCCAGATGAGGTTCCGATAAACATTCTCATAGGTAGGGAGGGAACTCCAATGGGAGGTTTCGAACCAATTGACCCGATTGAGGCGATCAAGACAATTGCAGTATGGCGATTTATCATGCCCAAAACAATTCTCAAGATTGCCGGTGGGCGCGAAGTGCATCTTAAGGACAAGGAACGGTTAGCCCTCAAGGCGGGCGCTAACGGCATAATTACAGGCGGCTACCTCACGACTGGCGGGAACGCACCAAATCAGGACATTGCGATGATAAAAGAGATTGGCCTCAAAGCATAAAGTTGCATTTATAGATGACCGGCTTGATGTTCTCGAAAAGAGTGACTTTTATCGCTGTCTGAGAACCGTAGTTGTCAGGGGACCGCTGGCAATAGTTGATGGCAAAGAAGCAATCCATCTCTGCTCAAACGACTATCTCGGGCTGTCCCAGAACGAGCAGGTCATAAAGAAAACGGTGGAAGCACTAGATCAGGTGTCTCAGTGCAGTTCCAGACTAATTGCAGGCAATCACCCAAAAAACATGGAACTAGAAAGCCTACTTGCGGACCACCGTAGAACAGAATCTGCGCTTGTCTATCCAACGGGCTATAGCGCGAATTTGGGTGCAATCACTGCTGTCGCAGACATGAATTCCACGATTTTTAGTGATGAGCTGAACCACGCGAGTATCATTGACGCGTGTAAGTTGAGCGGCGCCACTGTCAAGATATTCCGACACAATGACGGGGATCACTTGCATGAATTGATGCAACAGGTGGAGGGAAGAAAAATCGTGATAACTGAAGGCATCTTTAGCATGGTAGGTGACACTGCAATACTGCCAGAAATATGCGCCATTGCAAAGGATCACGATGCCATGACGATCGTTGACGACGCACACGGCGACTTCATCCGTGGGTCAGAATATTCAGGCGTTCCCGCCAGCCTTGGAGCAGATGTAGATTTACACATCAGTAGTATGAGCAAAGCCCTAGGTTGCTTTGGAGGCTATGTTGCGGGCACAGAGTCCATGCGGGAACTGTTGATAAACACATCCCGGCAGTTCATATATACCACGGCCTTGCCAGGCCACCTTTGCTCCGCGGCAATAGCCGCTATTCCGCTGGCTAAAAATGGCGGTCTACAGGAAAGACTCCACAGCAATATCATCTATTTTACAAATGCACTGAAAAGGATAGGATTTGCTCTTGGAAACTCGTCCAGCCAAATAATCCCAGTCATGATAGGTCCGGAGAAGAAGGCGATAGATTTTTCAAAAGAGTTGCTGAAGGCAGGGGCTTTTGCCCAGGCGATAAGGCATCCAACAGTCAAAAAGGGATCGGCGCGCCTCAGGGTTTCGCTCACCGCCATGCACGGCAAGAAACTCCTAGATGCTGCAATACGGGCATTTGAAGAAGCAGGCAGAAAAACAGACGTCATATGATGTTATTTCTAAATTCGAGTTTAGAAACAAAGTTAATTAGAGTGTGTTTTGCATTGTTGGCGTGTCTACTAAGGAATTCGCGTTCAAGCTAAAGCTTTCAGAGGAGCAAAGTAGGGAACTAGTAGTGTACCTTAACTCGCTTACGCCTTCAGACTTGCTCTTTGGCTTACGCTTTGCCTACAATCGCCAATCGGCTGCAAAGGGCGGGTATCTTATGCCCGGCCGAAAGAGCATGGTGAAAAGAGAAACGCACCTGCTAAGCCAGGACCAGGCTAAATGGCGTCTCAACAACTGGAAGGCCATGATCAAGACGTACAGGGAAAAGAAATACAGCTACCCGACGATTTCAAGGATAAAAAAGCAGGTTCAGAAAATAGCAGGACAAAAATAAAAGAGAGATTGGCAGGCTAGTAGCCTGTAGCCTCCAAGCTCTTTGCAGGTGTGCTTGACGTCGTTGAAGGCAGGTCTGGGAACTTGTTCTTCATGTTCATTTCTACGACAGCACTTGCTTCTTCCATAATCCGCGCAGTGTCTTCGTTAAACCCTCCAACCGTTCCAATTTCGTTGTTCGGTATTTGTCCCGAATCTGTAATTATGTTGCTAAGCAATTCCGATATCTGTCCAAATGACTGGTCTGCTTCCGGCATCATTCCTGACAGCCCACCCTGCAATCCCTTTATTACAGACATAGCCGGGCTCAGCGTCACAACCACATCTCCGAGCTCTGTGATGGTGTTCAGCCTTAATTGTATCTGTTCCAATGCCAGTTTTGCAGACGTTACCATCTTGTTCATTTTCCTGATCTGCGACAGTTCTCCAGAAAGCACTTTTGCATGCGAAGCGTCGTGGCTCTGCATCGCAAGCACTACTCGCTTGAAAATGACCTGATCTTTTTCTTGCATCCTTGACGATATTGAATCCAGTTTCGCGATTTGCATTTGCAGCTTTTTCTGTGCTTCTTCTATCCTTGGCTTTAGTGGCGCCTGGGGCTTAATGCCCTCGAGCAGCCTATGACCAACGCTTTCTCCTAGTGGCTTCACCCACTTGCTATCAAACGGCATACTATTACCCTAGCCATCATGACGCCAAAGAACTAAAAGTCGCGTTGTACTTGAGCTACCTGTAACCGTGGTTACACCAGTGCGCGGTTACAATTTCTAGTACTATCTCACCTTAACGAAGATTCCATCCCTGTAGACAAGTTTTTTAAAGGCTGCAAACGGCATTACTCTACATAGGATGATAAAGGAGAAGATAAAGGTCAACAATCGCAATTACAGTGTGACCATAAACGAGCAGACGCAGATGTATGCTATGCGATTGCGTAGGCTTTATCAGCAAAGCTACAGTGATATGGACAGCTTTGATGAAGTGAGCTCCGAGATCTCTAGCACGGTGAGCAACCTGCTAAAGCACGCAGTTTCCCCTGAAGTAAGGGAGGACGACATGGATGGAGTCATACAACAGCTTCTGAAGATATACGAAAAGGCAGCGAAGAGGTAGGTTCTCATCTGGAAAACATCTAAATAACAATCTCAAGCGTCTCTCTGTGTGGACGGCCCCGCCATAAAAAAATGTATTAACCCTTCGTGCGGTTTAACCTATGAAATTTACAACGACATCTATAGGTGTTCCTGCGGCTCGCTTCTTGACATACAGTACAGCAAAAAGCCGGGCCGCGATCTTATCGAAAGGTTCTACCAGCGGCGAAATCACGGGGGCAATATCTATAACGAAAGCGGCGTATGGCGTTTCCGCGATCTTATCAATTTCGCCGGCATTGATACTGAGAATTTTGAAGAATGTGCGCGTGTGCTCGTCTCCCTTGATGGTTCTGAAGGCCGCCTCTCAAAGCCCTACAACATGAGCAAGGCTGCAGACTATGCTGAAATGGACCATGGCTCGTTCTTGCTTCAGCCCGAAGGTTACAACCCTTCCGGCTCTTTCAAGGACAATGGCATGTCTACTGCGGTGACGCACGCAAAGATATTGGGTGTGAAAAAGATAATCTGCGCGTCCACCGGTAACACTTCGGCTTCTGCAGCAATGTACGCCGCTAACGAAAGCATAGAGTGTGACGTCTACATACCAAAGGGCGAAATCGCACCCGGCAAGCTCGGTCAGGCCTTCCAATTTGGGGCCCAAGTGATCCAGGTTCAGGGCAACTTTGACGACGCGCTTGCGGCCTCCCTCAAAAAAGCCAAAGAATCCGGCGGCTATACTGTTAATTCTGTAAACCCGTTCCGCCTTGAAGGTCAGAAGACCATTGTCTACAGAGTCCTCGAGCATCTCAACTGGAACCCGCCTGACTGGATAGTGTATCCGGGCGGTGCGCTGGGTAATACTTCAAGCTGCGGCAAGTGCTTAATAGAGCTGTTTGAATGGGGATGGATTAAGAAGATTCCGCGCTTGGCAATAGTGAATGCAGAAGGAGCAAACACTTTCTATGAGCTTTACAACGGGCAGTTCGAAGATAAGCAACTACGGTGGAACAGCGGCAGGCCGGATCTTGACATGGTGGACCGTTACTACGCCCAAATGGACAAGAAAGGAGTCAGGCCAAAGACACACGCGACGGCAATCCAGATTGGTAGACCGGCGAACATCTCCAAAGCCCTACGCGCGCTAGATTTCACCAAAGGAGTCGTCTTGCAGGTAAGCGACAAGGAAATGAGCGACGGCATGTCGATAGTCGGTCTGAACGGCTTTGACTGCGAAATGGCGTCTGGGGCCGTGCCGGCCGGAGTAAGAAAGCTCCGCAAGGAAGGCCTGATCAAACTTGACGACGTAGTGGTAGGGATACTCACCGGAAGACAGAAGGATCCAGGGCTTGCAGTGGAATACCACACTGATCCAAACAACATGTTTGCAAGGCCACCAACCAGCCACTAAATTTTTGCAAATACTGCAAAATCAGGTTCGTAGCTATGCTATCATATAGCGTATATTATATGAATGTTTTCATAACGTAATGATGTTAGGCATATTGTAATTATAACTATCATAGCCATATGCTAACTATAGTTTTTGGGGCGGCGTTTATTGATTGCCCACGAATAACCATCATTTTTGGACTTGGTCATGCACAAATATGCGCCTAGAGCTTGCCAAAACCGCCAGCCAGATTGAGCAAAATAGACTAACTGGCAGCCTTCTTAAGGGCGGATAGCATGGCATTGGCCTTGTGCTCTGTTTCCGCCCATTCCCTCTGTGGGTCAGAGTCCATGACAATGCCCGCTCCAGACTCGATGTAACCGTATTTCCCATTTACAAAGAGAGACCTTATTGTGATCGCAAAGTCGCAGGAGCCGTTGAAAGAAAAGTAGCCAAGGGCGCCTGCGTACGGCCCCCGAAGCGTCGGCTCGAGCTCGTCGATTATTTCCATTGCACGAACCTTGGGGGCACCAGAAACCGTGCCCGCCGGAAAAACGGCTCGGAGGGCATCGTATGAATCGTAACTTTTCTGCAGCCGGCCTACGACATGTGAAACGATGTGTTGTACGTGGCTGAACCGCTTGACTGTCATTAGCTCGTTGACCCTGACCGTACCGAACTCACACACCCTGCCAATGTCATTCCTTGCCAGGTCGACTAGCATAGTATGTTCAGCAAGCTCCTTTTCGTCCTTCAGCAGGTCGTTTTGCAACTCTTGATTTCTCTTTTCGTCTTCCACTATCGGTCTTGTCCCCGCTATCGGGAACGTCTCAACATAGTCCTTTGTGACTCTAATCAGCATCTCAGGGCTTGAACCGACAATGCATCGATCAGACATTTTCAGCAGATACATGTATGGTGACGGGTTCACTTCGCGGAGGCTAGCGTACAAGTCAATAAGGCTGCCTTTGATTGTGAACTTCATACTTTTTGCGAGTACGACTTGGAAGACATCACCTTTGTAGACGTAGTGCTTTGCCTTTTTCACCATCTTTGCAAAGCGCTGCTCTGTCATGTTTCTGCGCGGAGTAGAGTACGAAAATCGGGAAGTCTTGCTATTTACATTTTTCATCTTGCGCTCCAGTTCAGGCAGGCGGGATTTGTCCAGAAAAAAGTAGTATGCCTGGTTCTCCTTGTGGTTGTACAATATGCCGTCCTGGTAGATTCCAAATTCAAGCAGCGGAAAGTGGCTGTTCTTTTTGCCCTTTACCGGCAAGAACTCCCAGAAGCGTATCGCGTCGTAATTTATGTACCCGACCGCGCCCCCAATGTAGCGAAAGCGATCGTCACTCACCTTTGGCATCAGCTCACGCAGTTGCGAGAGAGGCTCTTTAACACGAAACCTTTTGACGACTCTTCCCTTCCTGTCCCTAACCATGAACTTCTTGGAATCGCATGTTACGGTGTTTTCGGGGTCGAAGCCGATGACCGAGATCTCAGCGAGTTCTTTTGGTCCGATGAGCGACTCCAGGATGAAGACTTTGTCGTAGAGCGAATAGAGTTTTTTGAATAGTTCAAATTGGTTTTCAGATGTGGTTAGCTTCTGTATCTGGATCGAGCTACTAGCAATCTCGCCAAAAGTAACCACCTCTGCTCACGCTCTCCTGGCCTGTCGAACTATGTGAGTTGCAGATATCATCTAGACCTTCACTGGCAACGTCACCGCGCCTTCAGCTGCAGACTGGACCAACGACGCGTACTTTGCGAGCGCGCCGACCTTGTAGTGTGGCTTGATCGGCTTCCACTTTCTGGCCCTCTTTTTTATTTCAGCTTTTGATATCATCAGGTCGATACGGCTTTTGCCGGTATCTAATGCTATTTCGTCGCCTTCCTTTACGAGCGCTATTGGACCCCCAACCATCGCTTCAGGAGAGACGTGGCCCACCATGAATCCCCTTGTCGCGCCAGAGAACCTTCCGTCAGTGACCATCGCTACCCTTTCACCTAGGCCTTGACCCACTAGTGCCGCAGTTACCGCCAACATTTCGCGCATTCCCGGCCCGCCCTTTGGGCCTTCATAGCGGATGACCACAATGTCACCTTCCACTATCTTGCGTTTTGAAATCGCTTCAAACGCCTTTTCTTCGGCATCAAATACTCGCGCATTTCCGACGAACTTGCTGCTTTGGACGCCAGCGAGTTTCACAACCGCTCCTTCCGGCGCAAGGGTGCCTTTCAGTATCTTAAGTGTCCCTTCACTCTTGAGCGGGTTATCAAGGTGTCTTACCACCTTGGTGTCCGGGCTGTAATCGAATGTCATCGATTCGAGGTTCTCCTTCATAGTCTTGCCTGTCACGGTCATTACGCCGCCGTGCAACAGCCCCTTCTTAAGCAGACTCTTCATTATCACAGGCACCCCGCCCGCCTTATCCAGGTCGAGCATGACGTAATTTCCCCCGGGTCTCATGTCTGCGATGTGGGGTGTACGTTTGCGAATTCTTTCGAAGTCAGACAATTGTAGTTTTATCCCCACTTCTCTTGCTATGGCAAGGAGATGCAAAACAGCGTTAGTGGATCCTCCGATGGCGTTTGCCATCATTATCGCATTTTCAAACGCTTCAAACGTCATGATATTGCGTGGTCGGATGTTGTTTTCAAGCAGGCCCATGATCGCCCTGCCGGTGTTGTAGCAGATCTCGTGCCTCTTTTCACTCTCTGCCGGTGGAGAAGCGCTTCCCGGAAGCGACATCCCAATCGCTTCGCTGATCGAAGCCATCGTGTTTGCGGTGTACATGCCTGCGCACGATCCCGCTGTGGGGCAAGCCACGTCTTCAAGGCTCAGGAGCTCTTGCAAAGTCATCTTGCCGGCGTCATATGTACCCACGGCCTCATAGACATCCTGCACAGTCACCTGTTTGCCGTTCCATACACCCGGCATGATTGTGCCGCCATATACAAATACAGAGGGCAGGTTGAGCCGGCCCATTCCCATCAGTGTGCCAGGCAGACTCTTGTCGCATCCAGATATTCCCACCACGCCGTCGTACTGATGTGCCCTCACCATAACTTCAATCGAATCGGCGATTACTTCCCTGCTTACTAGAGACGCCTTCATGCCTTCGTGTCCCATGGCAATGCCATCGGAAACTGCGATAGTGGTGAACTCCCTCGGAGTGCACCCCGAGTCCTTTACTCCCCGCTTTGCACTCTGGGCTAGCTGGCCAAGATGGATGTTACAAGGCGTCGCCTCGTTGCACGTAGAAGAGACGCCTATGAGCGGTCTGTCTAGATCCTCGTTTGTCAGACCCATTGCCTTGTACATTGCTCTGTGCGGCGCCCTCGCCGGCCCCTCGAGAGCCTTTCTGCTCTGAAGCTCCATCATAATCATCGGGGCTCGATGCATATTTTAAGATTTTTGAAATTATTCCAGCGAGGCCGTTATCTTAACTGCATCAAGCCCTTCTACCTTGAAAATGGTTTCGCACATGCCGCACTCTGCATTGCCGCTTGAAAGGTCCTTCGCGGGAACCTCCTCGTTCAAATAGTCACATTTTGGGCAGCGGAAGGAGAAACTAATGTCAAAGCTTTCAAGTTCGAGTGTTTCGGCCATGTACATGATAAAGTCGGAACTCTGGTGTATTTAAAAATTCGCATGTGGACAATAGCAAAAAATAAAGATGTAATCCGCCCAAGCAGGCACATCATATGTCAAAATCATGCATATTCTGTTCCATCATAGCGGGCGAGGAGAATGGGGCTCAAATTTACCGCGACCCCAACTTTCTAGTGATCATGGACAAATACCCTATAAACCCAGGACATACGCTGGTTATGCCGATAAAGCACTATGAAAATCTGCTGCAAATGCCCTCTGCCGCAGTTGGCCGGCTTTACGCTCTCGTGCCTAGAGTTGCCAAGGCAGTTGTCTCCGCTTTGAAGGCCGACGGCTTTAACGTCGGCCAGAACAATGGGATAGCGGCAAACCAAATTGTGCCTCACGTCCACGTCCATGTCGTGCCGCGTTTCAAGGATGACAGCCCTGACGGCAAGTGGCCCGCGCGCAGGGTCACCCCACAGGAAGAGCTGGCCAAGTTAGCGCACAAGATTAAGCACGAAATTACCCTGACTTCGAAATGATGCTAGATGACCGGATAATCTGACGAGCGCACTACGCGCGTTTGTGCGTACTCCGACTACTCTTTACCAACAGCGATGAAAAGATTGTATTTGAAAGCCGGCACCTTGTTGCGGCAGAACGATGGCATGAAGTCCGGATCTCCAGAGGAAAATTTGCAATGGGCGTCAAGTTACTTTTTAGAGGTATGCTTTCTGACTGCTTTAGTGGATTTAGGAGATTTCGCAGACTTGACATCATCCTTCTCAGGAATTGAATCGTCAAATATCTTGACATCGCCATATCCCTCATGTGT
>JANWHJ010000060.1 GCA_025450475.1 Nitrososphaera sp. | reverse complement strand
TTTGCCATAATATGGCGTGGCAAGAAAGAAGGTGGCAAAACATGGTCCAGGAAATTATGTAAAGAAGAAAAGATCTGCGCGGAAAAATCCAGTCGCGATAACCCTCCAACGCTCAAGCGGAAGGAAAGAAAAGTTTGATCTTGATCGAATGGCTGCGACTACCCGTCGATCGGGTGTGCAGTTCCTAATGGCAAGGGACATTGCCAATAATGCTTCAAAGCAGATCAAGACTGAAGCTAGGAGAACAACAAGAAGACTAAGACAGCGAGCAAGGTCAGGATAATGATCGCAGGCAAATTGCGCGACCGGAACGAGAAAACGATCTCTTCGTCGTATGTTGGCGAAACGGCTAAGAACTTACAACGCGACATTTCAAGGGCAGAACGGAACAAGTTGCCCGGTGGGACCTCAGAAAGGGATTAGCACGACACATACAGTGTAGGCAGAGACACTAAACTGCACGATCGTAGCAAGCGCTTACGTCTGCATCACACGCATGTGGCAACATTAAAGTATGCCATTTGTACGTTTAACGTAATCCGGAAATGACAGCCACAGAGGTTCAGAGGTCTCCTGACGAGCGCAAGATTGTCGTTGCGGCAGTAAAGGAAGCCAGCAGCCATGGAGTTCTTGACGTTATTCGCGAAGAGTCCAAAATGGCTCTCCAGTTAGGTTTGGTAACATGAAGCATCTTATACGCAGGTGCGCAGCATGCAATATTTACACGCTCCAGCACGCATGCCCAAAATGCCATTCCCAAACTGCAGATCCACATCCGCCGAAATATTCTCCTGACGACAAGTACGTCCGTTACAGGATCCCCGACCGGTATACAGAATCCTAAGAAGAATTATAAGTAAACTTGCAGGCACTGGTGGTAGATGCATTTTGCCATAGCGGGAGCCGGCGTTGCAGGCAGCTACCTCGGGAGCATGCTTCAGAGGCGCGGCCATGAAGTCGAGATCTTTGAAGCCTCGAAGAAGGAGCATCACTGGCCAGTCTGCGCGTGGGGAGCATCCCGGCACATGCTGGAAAAGTTTTCACAGCAGGCCGGGTTGGACTTTGCCAGCTACATCTTCCACGTCGGCCACAGACTCAGGATGGAGCTGCCAGACGACAAAGAAGAATACCTTGATCTGAAGGGCCTTGTGACTTATGACAAGCAGAGATGGGAAAACGATCTGCTAAAAGGAGCGAAAGTAACGTACGGCTCGCGGGTCAAGCGCGAGACACTCCAATTTGAAAAGTATGACTATGTCATTGATTGCACCGGTCTGCACCGGACTTTGCTTCCAAGGGCAGAAGATGATTTCATGATACCTGCGTACGAATACCTCCTAGAAAACGTGTTGAGTATCGACGAGTTTTACGTCATTGGCTACAAGGGTGCAAAAGGGTATTTCTGGTATTTTCCACTTGGCGACGGCCGTGGATATATGGGGGCCGGCGACATCCAGAAAAAGTATTACGGAGTGACCGAATTTTTTGAGGAGCACCCGGAGGCAAAGATCGTGAAAAAGATAGGTAGGCCGATAAGACTTGCGCCACCAAAGCGAATGGAGCCATTCTACGACGGCAACGTGATTGGGGTTGGGGAGTCAATCGGGTGCGTCTTTCCGATGCTGGGCGAAGGGATCATTCCGTCGCTCATCTGTTGCGACATATTCCTCGACGTGCTGGGCAAGAGCAGCGGAAAGTTTGACTTCAGACAGTACCGCAAAAAGGTGTTAGACAGGTTCAATTATTACGACGACGTTTATCGGATAGTGAGGCTCAAGATGGACGGCAAGCTGAGCACGATCAGACATGTCAATCTCATGATGAGTATGTATCGCCATATGAAGAAGGAAGAAAAACGCTTTGGGTTTGAGATCAGTTTGGAAAAGATGACCCGGCTGGTAAACGCTTTATAGCGCGCAAGGCGGCAGGGAAATGAATTTGAGAAAGAGCGCGCATGAATCAAGGACGGAGTTGACTGTAATGATGCTTCCGTCAGACGCCAACCCAAAGGGAAACGTCTTTGGAGGCGTGATAATGAAACACGTCGACCTCGCCGCTGGGCTCGTGGCCAAGAGACATGCCAGAAACACAAACTGTGTTACCGCTAGCATTGATAGGATGACGTTTTTGAAACCAGTATACATCGGGCATGCACTGATACTCTCGGCAAGGCTGAATTATGTGCGGAGGTCTTCTATGGAAGTGGAAGTGGGGATCGAGTCAGAGAACCTCGACGACGGAACAAGGGTCAGAACAGGGACCGCGTTCGTCACGATGGTTGCGCTTGACTCGAACGGCAGTCCGACGGAGGTGCCACAACTTGTTCTAAAGACGACCGACGACAGGATCCGGTTTCAGAAGGGCGAGGCCCGAATGCAGTCTCGCCTGAAGGAAGCCGGCAAGTTCCAGAAAACTAATCCTTAAACCAGACAAAAGAGTCCAAAACGAGCTCAAGGACAGGAAGGAAATGAGATATTGTCATAAATCTAAAGCAGAGTGTTTCTATTTATCGATCAAAGATCATTCTACTGGAGGCTCAAGTGAATCTCTTTTCAAGGCCCATATACCTATCCAAGTCCACAAAACGGTTGAAGTCCTTGAACGTTACCATCATCTTGCGCGTTTGCCTAGTCGTGCCGGTCTTTTTCAGCTCTGTCAGCACTTCTCTCATGGCATATGTCGCGCTATAGAGGGCGGACAGCGGAAACACTGCTATCCTGTAACCAAGCTTCAGCAGCTCTTGCGCGGAGAGGTTTGGCGTGACACCGTCCTCTATCATGTTTGCGACCAGGGGTGCGTCTATCTCGTCAGCCACTTTTTTCATCTCCTCAATCGACCTTGGCGCTTCGACAAATATGACGTCGGCGCCGGCTTTCTTGTAAGCCTTTCCCCGTGCAATTGCTTCTTCAAGCCCTATTGGAGCACGCGCGTCGGTCCTCGCGACGATGATAAAGTTCTTACTCCTTCGTGATTCCACTGCTGCCTTGAGCTTTGGCAGGTACTCTTCCCTTGATATGACATCCTTGCCCACCATGTGGCCACACCTCTTGGGCCAGATTTGGTCTTCAAGAAATATCCCGGCTGCGCCCATGCTCTCGAGGTCCTGTACGAGGCGCCAGACGTTGAGGGGATTACCATAGCCCGTGTCAACGTCTACTAGGACTGGTGCTTTTACTGCACGAATTATCCTTCTTGCATTGTCGACAGTCTCGCCGGCGTTCATGAACCCGAAATCCGGCATACCAAGAAGGGCGGCGGATGAGCCGTATCCTGTCTGGAACATCGCCTGGAAGCCAGCCTGTTCAGCTATCCTTGCGCTCAGGGCGTCAAATACTCCTGGAAGGACGGTTATCCTAGTTTTATCTTCAAGCTGATCCCGAAGTGTCAGCTTGGCCGCTCTCTTGGTCATCAGTGAGGGGGCAGGCGAGAATGTTATATTAGCTTTCCACCGGCCACTCGCCCGGCGTTATCAGCTCCACAAGGTTGCCTGCCGGATCGCGGAAGTAGAGCGAACTGGCTTTGCCATTCCAGTCGACTTCTTTTTCTATTGCGATCTGGTTGTTTGCCAAAAGCTCTTTCCATAGTTGGTAGTCGCGCTCTTCAATTTCCATAGCAAAGTGTACACTTGATGGTGGAGTTTGGGCACCGTGCGCTGGCAGCCTTTCGTTGTCAAAGCTGGTACGAGTAGGATCAAATATCAATAGCATGCTCTTACCTGCCTTCAGAAAAATGAGTTTGTTATTCTCTTCCTGCACAAGCGGCAAGCCGAGCATGCCAACGTAGAATTTTTTCATGCTGTCGAGGTCTGAAGAATAGATGCACGTTTCGATAACTTTGCTTATCTTCATGACTCTTACTGCGGCTCTATGGGCTTTGTTTCATAGTTTCCGTCCGAGTACTTTTCCACCAACAGTTGACACCTCCTGCATTCGTAATTCTTGACGGGGGTATCGTGAAGGACGGAGCCGTTCAGCCACACCATAATCGCCCCGCAGGAAGGACAGTTCATCATATGGCAGTAGGTTGACAAATACAGTTAATATGTCTTTTTGAATCGTGAAAAAGCACAGGATAACGCACTAATTCTTGGGGTTTGATTTCGACTTTTTGGCGTCTCCAGGAGTGCGGCGGGCGCAATTTTTCAAGCAACTGATAGCCCGGCATGTCGGAAAATGTTCTGTAACACGGGAGCATTACTGAACAAACTTCCAGAAAGGACATGCCTTTTTAGTCCGTCTTCAGTGATGTATACAATTGGACTCGATCGGCAAAGGCACCGAACTTGTGAGGCTGGCAAGAAGGGCAGTGGAAACATACCTCCGGGATTCCAAGACAATCAGCCCGGAAACGGACTCGCCCGATAGGGCCGGAGTGTTTGTCTCGCTCCACTACCTCACACGGAACAATGAAGAACATCTGCGTGGCTGCATTGGCTTTCTGTTGCCGGAAAAAGAGCTGCACCAATTGGTGGTGGAAGCCGCCATTGCTGCAGCGACTGAAGATCCGCGGTTTCCACCGGTTGACACACAGGAGCTGGACAGGATGATATTTGAGGTTAGCGTGCTAACCCCGCCGGAGGAGATCCAGATCCACAGTGCTGAGTACAAGAAAGAGATCATGATCGGCCGGGACGGGCTTGTCCTGCGCTGGCGCCAAGGCTCGGGACTATTGCTTCCGCAGGTGCCGGTAGAGCTGAAATGGGACGTCGACGAATACCTTGCAAACATCTGCTACAAAGCTGGCGCGCCAGCCGACGCGCGGCTCTACCCCGAGACAAGCTTATACAAGTTCCAGGCCATCATATTCAAGGAAATAACGCCGAGGGGGAATGTTATCCGGCTTACTCTAGAGGAAAACTGACGTCTTTATCCATATACTATTTACAATGCTCTTCATGGCTGGTACGATCCTCAATTCCTTCGCAGGACTTTCTCTCAAGTCATTGTGGAATGAAGATGTACCACCTGATACATTGGAATACTACTAGGATCCAATGGCATTAGATTTCTAACAAAAAGTGCATCTCGCAAGCTTTGAAAATGGTATGCAATTGGACTAACAATATATAATCAATCTCGTGTATATTTTTTTTGAAGTGGGAGGTGCGTATCTTTCTCCTTATGGCGTTGGACTTGGTCATGCCAGCCGTATGATAATGTTGGCAGATCAATTGAAAAATGATGGAGTCAAGATTAACTTTTCATCATATGGCGAAGCCACAAACTTCATTTCTAAACGAGGCTACAAATGTATACGAGTCCCGCCAGTAGAATTTGCTTGGACAACGGAGGGTAGTTTCACAATAAAGCACAGTCTCGCCAACATTCCAAAATGGTTCTTCCAACTCTCGAAACAAATCAACCAAGAAATTCGAAACATGATTGCCTATGAGCCTGACGTAATAATATCAGATTCGAGGCTTTCGCCATTAATTGCTGCGAAATTGCTACGCATTCCTTCCATAGTTATCTTAAACCAAGTTAAACTATTGCTTTCTCCTCGAATACGGGAATTTCGCATTGCCCGATTGTTTGAATCACTATCCGGTGAGTTACTCGGAGGTTTCTGGAACTTTGCAGATCGCATTCTGGTTCCAGATCTTCCTCCACCTTACACCATTTCGGGGCATAATCTTTGGGACGTCAGCTCAACGAACTCAAAGATCGAATACGTCGGATTCACTTCACCTAGGTTTGAAATTAACGATACAAAGGTAGAAAACACAAGAAAGCTTCTTGACTTTGGAGCGTCTAGACCTATCGTTTTTATCCATGTTAGTGGCCCACATCAAACACGCTTACCGCTGATAAGACTGTGCATTGAAGCAAGCAAGTATTTTAATGAAAAAATACAATTTGTAATTTCGGAAGGAAAACCTGATGGAAGTACGGAACCCAAAAGAATTGGTGAATCCGGCTGGTATTATGAATGGTGTCCGGTTAGAGACGAGATCTTTGCGATGAGTGATCTTATTGTGCTGAGAGGCGGACATACGGCACTATCTCAAGCATTGCAGTTTGGCAAGCCGGTAGTTACCATCCCTATTGAGAAACATGGCGAACAACTTGGCAACTCAGAAAAGATCGCTGAATTTGGGGCAGGAATAATGCTTCATCCAAAAGGCCTGACTGCCAAGCAAATTGCAGATGCTGTCGAAATTGCTTTGCGAGATCCTTCATACAAAGAAAACACGCACAAAATGATGAAGCTGGCAGAGAATCTGAATGGGATAGACAATGTCGCAGAGATAGTCAGGTCTTATCTTTGATACACAAATGCGCAGACTTTTTGTCTATGACGTAAGGAACCCGCATGATGCTTCCTGCTCGTTTCTTGCAGGCAGTACGATTACCTGCACTACCTTTTCAGCGAGCGTCCCGGCTGAAGACGATTACATATCCCTCCACGTAATCGGCCTGTGTCGGATGGTTTGCTCTGCCATGAAATTTCTTACCCGACGGAATGCTCCGGCTACCTGCTAGAGTTTTTGAGAATGCGTAGCGTCGAAAAAGTTTCTGCCACCTTCCTTGCTGCGGCCACCCCATCAATTGCCTAAAAAGCCTGCCGAAATCTAGATCGCGTACTTTGCACATGATGCAGCGGCTTTCACATTACATTCGACTGGCACCAGTTTTTGATGACACATGCAAGTACATGTCTTTCTGTGAAAGCGGCCTTACAAATCAGTACATCCAACGATAATGGCATGAAAGTTAGATATTCATATCGTTAGAAACGATAAAAGAAAATAAGATAATGGGCGCGTAGCCCCAAGTGTTATTACCAGTGGTGCTTTTCGTCTGGAATCAGGCCGATCTGCTCGCGTTCGAAGTATCTCTCCAGCTCCTGAGTCCACCTTT
>JANWHJ010000059.1 GCA_025450475.1 Nitrososphaera sp. | reverse complement strand
TCTTCATTGTCCTTGAACTTGGATCCGCAGTAAGGGCAGCTGACCCCGTCCTTGTTGCTAGTCATTTAATGGAGAAAGCGTGGCACCCAACTAAAAAGCTAGCGAGTTGGTGTCTGCGTGCTGACATACATGTTTGTTAATACCTTGGGCCGTGAATGGCGCTCAGGAATCAGATCGGAAAAAGTCCGCGAGCACCAGTGTCACCAGAGTAATAGCGAATATTTTCAATACCTTGTTTATCTGACTCCTCTCCAACATCGCATTTGCGCATTTAGCATGCTAACTTTCGTGCTGTTTGCAATTGCTCCCCGACCATTGCCAACTATTTTTGCCATTCAACATCTGGTAGGCCCAGCCTCTTGTTGGCAAGCCGGGCGGCCACAAAAATCATGTCTGAGAGCCTGTTTAGATAGACCACTATCGCTGGATTGACGGGCTGAACCTTTGAGAGCAACACGACTGCCGTCTCGGCGCGGCGCGCCACACCCCTGCATATATGTAGCATCGAAGCTTGGGTGTTTCCACCCGGCAGGATGAAAAATGTAATAGGTGGTAGTTCTTCTTCATACTTGTCCATGATGGGTTCAAGCGCAAACGCCATGCCTTCTGTGGTGCGTGGGCTGTTGTGCTTGCTCTCCGGATAGTCTGGGTCAGCCAGATCCGAACCAACAATAAAAAGGTCGTTCTGCACCTTTGTAAACACGTCAATAAGATCTGGAAAAACTTTTTCTGTCCTGAGCATGCAGATGGCCATGCCGAGAGAAGAATTGAGCTCGTCGACCGCACCGTAAGCGACTATCCTTGGGTCGGCTTTGCTAACGCGCCTGCCACCGATCAGCCCGGTTTCTCCCTTGTCGCCCGTCTTAGTATAGATCTTCATCCATTAACAGCAAGAAAGATATGATTTAAGAACATAGCTCCCAGTCGATTTCCAGATGTCATAGTCGTTGCTCAGAAATCAAGCCATGTAAAAGCCGCTGCTGACAAAACGCAAACAGATATGCTTTGTCACACATGGTATACGAGATGCTTTGAAACAAACTTTGAACACCGGAGCCACCTTTTTCACTATGTCCCCCGAATCGTTTAGAATCGCCTAGCTGGAGAATGAAACCATTGTATTAAAATAGTCCCGTGAAAATTTTATCGCGCATGATGAGGATTGCCGTAGTAGATGACGAGACGGACATTACCACCGTCCTGAAGAGGGGTCTTGAACACCACGGCTTTTCAGTAGATGTCTTTAACGATCCCGAGGCCGCGCTTGCCAGCTTTAGTCCCGGCCATTATGATCTGATGTTAATCGACATCAGGATGCCCAAGTTGAACGGCTTTGAACTGTATCGGGAGCTGAAGAAAAGGGATAGTAACGTCAAAGTCTGCTTCCTCACCGCGTTTGAGATCTATTTCGAGGAATTCATGAAGATGTTCCCTACCATAGACGTCAGGGCATTTATCAGAAAGCCAGTCAGCATATCAAGCTTGGTCAGCCAGGTGAATACGTCTATTGAGTCCTAGAATCGTAGTGCCCTTTGAGATATTCTACAAGCCTCATAGCGTCTATTTCTTTCAGGCTCTTCCTGTTTGACGCAATGTAGCTTCCAAAAGAGTTGATCTCGCCAGCGAGCGCGTGGAACCTGCTCTTTGTCTCCTCGATAATCTGTGCATAGTTCCGGTGGGGGAAATAGATTTCTTTTGCCACATTGGCCAACGCGATTTTTGTTTTCTTGCTGATGACTTGCTTCTTGCGCGCGAGGAAGAGATTGTAACGTATATCTATCATAGCCTCCGACTGGAGCTGGTAGTCGCCTTCCGGCGCAAACGTGACTGCCACTTCGTCGTCCGCGTCTACCTTTCCGGTTTTATACAGCTGAAATATCTTGCCGACGCCGATCATGCCGAATTTTTCTAGCTCCACCGCCCGCAACGCGCCAAGACTTGCCGCGCCGACTAAAAGTACGCCTTTCCTCCTTGCCAGCTGATATACTTCAATCGGAGTGGGCGGATAGTCCTGCATAAACACGCCATCGACAAAGCCCACCATCGCAATATTCGGGTCGGCTGCGAGCTGCAAAAAATCACCTTTTTTTGCAGGGGGTCTATAATCTGCGTCGAAGACCTTCCTCGCCTTTTCGTGGCTCAGCGATGGCCCGAGAAATATTACCGGCTTCTCCATTGCCCAAAACACGCCCTTGCGCGCAAACCCATGACAGACTTTGTTATCTTGAAGGTCTCCAGGCCCGGCACTATCGCCCTGACCACTGGGATGCCTATGTCAGGATTCGTCAGGTCGACTATTACCGCCTGTGGGAGCCCTACTCCCTTGAGCCGGGACAGGATGAGTTTGATGTCGTCGAGTATGTCTTCGTTAAAGAATGTATTTACCTGCGAGAATTTGATCTTTCTTGTCGACTGCATAAACTGCCAGGCGCGCCGGTCATCCGTGTTCTGTTCGCCGTATCTTATCTTGCGGAGGTCGTCGCGCGCGCCCTGTATATTGGCGGCCCTCGTCTGGGACACTTCAGTTATTGCCCTCAGTAGCGCTATCCTTGCGTCCGGGTGTGTTCCATGCCCCTCCGCAAGATAGCCGTAGTCGTGTGTAATCCACTCGACGCTGCTCGCATTGAAAGTTGGAATGCCTGTGTCAGAAGTTATGTCCTTTACGGTTAGCGAAATGCCTGCGCAATTGAACCTATCAACAAGTTTGTCAACCGGCTCGAATTCTGTTTCTGAAATGTCCACGTCCGGAAATACGCTGGGATCATCGACGAATTTTTCCGCCGGGATCGGCGCCACGCGAATGCCTGCCAAGTTGAGCGAATGGAGAATAGTACGCAGGAAATGAAACGGGATCGCGCTCGCCCGCAGCTCAGCAAGGCTCATGGCGTCCCGCTCTACCACTTCGCATAGTGCATGACACACCGCCTCTTCCATCACGTTGCCTGAGGCAAGGCCGTTTGTGTGAAAATAAGAAAATGGGTTGACAGCAGGAGGCGACGGGGTATAGCGAAAAAGCGCGATTGATGCTGGGACCATCACCTGCTCGCCGGTTACAAGGTCATGGCCATGGAGCCAGTCCATCGGCATGTCGTCGCGGTATTCAAACCGCGTCGGCTCGACTATCTTGTCAGGGTGTAGAACGTTACTGGTCTTGGACAGCTCGGAGTAGCTCGACCTGACAAACTTTCTTGGGCCACCCGACGGAAGCGACGAATAGCGTTCGATGCTCTCCATGAGAGCGCTCGCCATCGCGTGATGCTTCGTTGGCCCCTTGCCACTGTAGACCCATATGTAATCTTCTGTTCCGGGCACCACCGCAGAGTAGTTTGGTATGCGAAGCACATCCATATCGGTAATGTCGGCCAACCTAGTCACGCCGATTTTTTTTGATATCGGGATGATCTTTTCCAGAGTCTCCTGCGCCGGCCTGATCCTTGATGTGCCGTTGACCGTCCACTTTTTCCGGCTCTGTAGCTGCACTAACTACAAGCCTTGCAGGAGTTCATATCAAGCTTTCTTCTTTGGAAAGTCGTGAAGTTCGACGTGTTGGCAGCGGAGACAGGTCCTCGGCTCGGCCTCTCCTAGGTAGTTGATGTAGAAGCATTTATTGCATTGGAGTCGCACCAGTTTGCCGGGCATCTTCAGTTCGTTGCCGTCCTGCTCCAGGATTTTCCTTGCAACCAGCCCATCAATTACGGGGACAATGTTTTGCGACAGCTGTGAGTGATCTGCATTCCGGTATCTTAGGTAAAGTGCAATCATCTCTACTGGCAGCAACTCTTTCCGAAATGCAGTCTTGCCGGCGTTTGACTGTCTGAACAGGTGATCACGCAGATACCAGTCTAGCTCCTTGGTCGCAACATCGGACATTTGGAAAGCATCTCACAAGACACTATTTAAAACATTATTAACCCATATTTACATCATATTGCCGTTGCCACCAAATGACCTTGGAAAGCTCTGTGAAAGGATTTTTGCGGCCGACCGGAACATCAGGTTTGCAGGGGCCATAGACAAGATGGGGGCGCTGGTGGCCGGCGGCATGCGAAAGGGGATCAAGCCGCTTGAGCCAAGAGAGGAGAGGCGAAAGCTCTATCTGGAATATGCCCTCAGAAACGCGATGCGGTCGGAGTTTGACGGTGAGTACGGCAGGACGATATACGCGATGTCAGAGCGCGAAAAGATCAAGATAGCAACATTCCCGCTCGGCGATCACCTCATACTGATTTCGATTAACAAAAATGCGCGGCATGACATAGTGATAGCCAAGGTTCTCAAGCTCCTCAACTGACGATTATATACGTGTGCCTTGCTATCCGGCTAAATGGCAGGCAAGAAAACGCATCAGCGCGCGCACGGCGCTGATGGCGACGACCTTGTGGAGCCCAAAAAGATAACCGGCAAGGAGCTGAGCAAAGCGGAAGAGCTTAGTGCCCGGCTCACGACGCTCGTTGAAATGCTCGAAGAGAAGGGCGTTATCAATAAGGGAGAGTACCGCCGGATGGTGGCGATGCGGCTCCACGAAATATCAAAAGCTGCCGCCTTTGAAGAGCTTGACGAAGAGCTATGACAGAACGTTTGCGGGCTAACAGGGCTTTTGCACTGTCCATCTTGGCCGGACTTATCGCGGGCGGCATTCTTGCTGGGATCAACCTGGCGCTGGTGCAGCCCTACACAAACGCGCTTGCAGAGATTGAGCTTGAAAGCCTGCTTGCAAATGGTGAGTTTGACGAAGATGAATACGACGTGCAGCTCCAGTCGATTTATTTTTCGCAGCGGTACGGCTCAATAATTATTGGGCTTCTAGGCGGCGCTCTATTGGGTAGCGCTTTTGCAATCAGCAGAATCAGGATGAGCCCGCTCAAGACTGCAATCCTAATTGCAGGGATTGCCTGGTTTGTGCTCTATGTAATCCCGGCAATGAAATACCCTCCAAGCCCGGAGGCGATTTTTGACCCTGTAGCGGCCTCCATCTACCTGACATACCTTGCAGGCTATACGGCAGTTTCGGGGCTTTCAGCTGTTGGTATTGCCTTTGTTTTTCGCAAGGTAAAGAGGAAGGAGAAGGTGTTCGGGGCAGCCGCGCTTTATCTTGCTGTGGTCGGAGGAGCATTCTTTGCTTTCCCAGAATTTCACAGCGAAGACGATCCGCTTCTGCCGCAGCCAATCCTCAACGGATGGAGGTCTGCCATTTCTCTCTCCATGACCGCTTTCTGGTTCGTGCTTGGTGCCATTTCCGGGGTCTTGTGGACACATGGGAGCAAAAATTACGCGAAGAGTATTCTCAACGCTAGTGCAAACGACAAGAATTGATTTGCGACGGTGAGTTCATGAAAAGCGCCGGGAGAGGGATTTGAACCCTCGGGACCCTTACGGGTCACAAGCTGGCAGGTTTTTACAAATTCCAGGCTTGCGCCCTACCGGGCTAGGCGACCCCGGCACTTACATCTTGCACTAGCGCGTCTGTATATTAATCATAAGCCAAGACAAAAGCTAAAAATTGAGGGAAGCATAACGAACAGTGATTTTGGCTACCCAAGGGATATCCGATCAATGTAAGGGCAGTAACCATGTTGACTGCAGCGACTGCATGTGCAAGTGCCACATTCCAGGTACGATTGAAAATCTTTCGAAAAACATCGCCAAGCTTGACCGCAAGCGGCCCGGCATCGGTGAGAACCTGTAGGATTTTTTACAGTTCGTCCGCGTTTTCATTTTCCAGCCTATCAAGGTCGACCTCTGTAGGCACCTTGACATTGACTGCCTGCTCGCCCTTTGACCTCCACGCCTTCGGATAGGTGTTTGGCTTCATGATAATGCGCTTCATGATAAATGCTATCCCGCGGGCGTTCTGCTCGATTTCTCCTTTAGTCATTGCGGCCTGCCCTAGCCCAACTATCTCGCCCTTGAGGGTGTAAACACCAACCAGCTCGCCCACACGCAGGTCCCCTGGCACCGCGACCACTCCAGGCACTGCAAGAGGGGCTCCGTGGCAAAGTGCATCAACCGCTGTGTCGCGCACGGTAATCCCCCGTATCCCCCCCAGACAGTGCTCAATCGGGATGATCAGCCTGCGCAATTTTTCGTCGTTCTTGCTTTCCTTATAACGCTGGAATGCGTCTGCAAGGTCGTGGAGCCTAACCATGCCGCTTTGCTCTGACAGGTTACTCACCCTTGTCCTGCGTAGCTCGACCATCGTGGCCCCCGGTGATAGCACCTCGCCAATGTCGTAGATTATCTTGCGTATGTATGTGCCTGCCTGGCAGAGGATCCGCATCAACACCAGCCTATCATAGTTTTCAATATGGTCAAATTCGTAGACGGTGCGTACGCGTGTGACGCGCCGGACTGACGAGCGCTGCGGTGGCCGCTGGAACAGCTCGCCAGTGAACTCGTGCATTACGCGCTTTAGGCGATCATCTGATATGTGTGAATGGAGGCGCGCAAGCGCATAGTACTCTTTCGGGCCAAGCAAGAGCACCGAAAGCGCCTTGGTGCCCTCTCCCAGACCGACAGGCAGTAGCCCGGTCGCGCCGGGGTCTA
>JANWHJ010000058.1 GCA_025450475.1 Nitrososphaera sp. | reverse complement strand
TTTTTCAAAATGCGGGAAGCAATCGCTTCTATTGTTTATGAAATGAAAATACAAGATGATTTCAATTCGTAGGTTGGATGACCCAATCCGCTTTTATAGGGAATAGTTCAGGTTGACTTCATTTTCACTTTTCTTTCTACATATGACAGGAATATGCCCTTATTCCGAATCGTATGGTCCTCAGGATCGTCCTGTTAACATACCGGCGTTCAATAACACACAAACTTTATCAGCACGGTCAATCAGATGCCCTTGACTTCAGGTGTGTCAGCTTCTTTGTGTTTTGAGACTTCAAACTCGGTAGAGTGGTAATCTGCGTCTGCATCAAGCCAATCTAAGCCACCAGCTTCCCGGGAATGCGGTCGAGGTTTGAGGGGAAGAACAATGTTCTTTGCGCCTAAGATAGAAGAAAGGGAAAAATGTTGTCTTACCTTGAAGCCATCGCGATTCTTTCTTGCTCGTTCTTTTTCTTTACCGCGTGGCTAGCCATGTCATTGTTTGAAGCCAAGATTATTTCCTTGGCGAGCGCTTCTTCGATCGCCTGCGGGTTACTATAGGTAGACTCTCTTATGCCCTCAGCGATAAAACGTAGCGCGAGGTCGATCCTGCGCAGCGGGGCGACATCAACTGATACGTGGTAGACTACACCGCCGTACACGATACGGGTTGTGTCCTCGTTTGGAGAAGAGTTCTCGATTGCCCTCACCAGCAGCTCGATCGGGTTCTTGCCTGTTTCAAGATGAATTATTTCAAACGCGGTCTTTACGATGTTTAGCATCCTAGCCTTCTTGCCGCCCATCCTGCCTGTGTTCTTCGCGTATTTCTTCCCGAAATGCATCATCTTGTTTGCGAGGCGCTCGACAATGTTCACTTCTGCCTTTTTCAACCGTTGGTGCTCATGCCTTCCAAAGGTCACAGGGATCACCGCGGGTTTGAGGCTTATCACGTTCTTCAGACCGGGGTCGTTTATCTTGATGTCAGTCGCGTCCCACTTGTGGAACAGCTGAATATGGATCTGCTCTTTGCCGCTCATCTTCTAGGTTTCTCCTTTCTACCGTGAACAAGCTCGTTCAACGAAACGCCGTTTACCTTGAACACCTGCCACCGGACGCCGGGGATGTCGCCCATTGCACCACCCATCGAGCCTCCGATGCCGCCGATAATGACTTCGTCGTGCTCGTCTACGAAATTCAGAGCACCGTCCCTAGGAAGGAATGCCGTTACCGACTTGCCGTTCTTTATCAGCTGAACCCTGACGCACTTTCGCACGGCAGAGTTTGGCTGCTTTGACTCGATACCAACTTTTTCGAGTACAATACCCCTTGCTTGCGGCGCACCCTCTAGAGGATTTGCCTTCTTGTCAAGCATGAGCATCCTTCTCTTATAATACTTGTCCGCCCACCTAGCGCGACTCTTTTTGGCCTTGAGAACCCTACCTGCAAACAGACCAAGCGGAGATTTACCCATCCATATTCACCATGTTATTACCCTGTTCAGGGCTTACTATCTGGACATTGGTTATTTGGAAGTATCGCTTCGCAAGAAGCCTCGCCTTTTCGGCATTCCTACCTTCTCTGCCCACGACGGCACCCTTTTTCCGCTGATCGACTGTCACGACGGCTTGTTTGCTCCCGTCGCTCCTATCTGAAATCCTGACGTCATTTACCATCTCTGCGTTGAGCATGTTGCGGATAAATTCAGCAGCATCTTCAGAAAATTCGACTAGTTCGATCTTTTTTGCAACTACGTTCTGCAATTGCTTGATGGTTGAGCCGCCCTTGCCTATAGCAAGCCCCATCTGACCCTTGTTTACGACAAAAATGACGCGGTCCATCTTTTCATCGAGAATGCAGTCCCTTGCAGTGGCGCTTGTCACGCTCTGGAAAAGTGACATGAGTCGCAGCTCGTCAGAAGTGAGCTTGATCTCCATCGTTACAGCGTCCCCATGATGTGCGATGCAAATAACGACAACAAATCATGCTCACAACTCATGCTCAATTTAAGTCTTGGTACCTTACTTCGTAGTCCCTTTTTCCGACATTATCGCGTCGATCTCGGCTACGGTCCCGCTGTTGATCGCAATCGCTGTGATTCTGAAAGGTTTGTTGCACAGCTTCCCCAGCTGCACAGAAGTGCCCGGATATTCGTACACTGCAACGTTCGCATTCTTAGTCTGTTCTTCAAGTTTAGTCTTGTCGCCCGAGTCAATCGACTTGCTTAAGATGATCAGCTTTGATCCCGTGACCGACTGCAACACCTCCTTTACGCCGATCTTGTACTTCTCGGCGGCTACTGCGTCTTTAATCACTTTTTCCAGTGCTTTCATTATCCTTCACCCTCATGTAGAGATCAACCATTCCGGTGCCGACAGGTACAGTCGCACCTACTATAACGTTTTCTGTCACTCCTTTCAGCGTTTCTATCTGGCCTTCAAGCGATGCCCTGGCGATTGTCGGCACTGTAATTTCAAATGCGGCCCTTGCGAGCACCGAAGTCTTTGTCCCTGCGATCCCGTGCCTGCCTATCTGCTGAAGGTAACCCTTTGACGTCATGAGATCGGCGACCAGCATAATGTGACGTGTGTCGACCTCCAATCCCTGCTCTTCAAGAGTGTTTGTGACTTCCTTTATCAACGCCGTCCTAGCCGCCTCGATCCCAAGCGTTTGCCATATCTCATAGACGTTGTTTGTCGTGATTCTGGTCAGATCGATTCCGTCGACTGCCACTACCTTTGCAAGGTTCGAGCCCGCGGTCTGGATCACCCATTCGTCGTCCTGTTTTACAATGGTGACGCGCTCGATGTCAGATACCCCTTTTACCCGCGTGTTGAGCAGTTTGCTCTTGAGCGTCAACAGTGTCTGCGCGTCGGGCTCGTCGGGAACAGTCACCTTGATCGAGAGCTTGTTTTCGTTAGGCTTGATCGTGTATTTCTTTTTCGCGCTTTCAAGGACTTCCTGTACGTTGGAGAAGCTGCACCCACGCTCTGCCATTTTTGATTCTGACAAGTGAAAAGTCAGCACGCCACTATAGTCGGTGTCTAACCTGTCTATGAGGTCACCTATCTGTGTAAACAGTATCTCCCTTGCGACTTCAAGGGCCTTTTCTCTAGACACTTTGTGATCATCGTCAAGATAAATGTCCATAGTTGGTGTCACGGGCTTTTTGCGCGCGTCAACAAGTTCGATCAGCCTAGGAAGGCCGAGTGTGACGTTTCTTTCTTTTACCCCTGCGAAGTGGAAGGTCCTGAGGGTCATCTGGGTTCCCGGTTCGCCGATTGACTGTGCCGTCACGACGCCAACTGCTTCTCCCGGCTCGGCAAGCGCTCTATCGATCAGGTCAAGTATCTTCTTCATCACTTTTTCGACTCCTTCCTTGCTCAGCCTGTTTTCAAGTAGAGCCTTTTCCAGGTTGGACTTCATCCTCAGATTGACGCTCTCGGTGTACTTTGCGACGATGCCTTTGATGACGTCTTCTGTAGCCTTCCTGCCCTCGTCTACTACAGATTCACCTTCAATAAGCCTTGAGATGTTGACTGCCTCTCCGTGGTCGCTTTTCGCCGGGTCGATTCCATCTTCGCCATAGAGGTACTGGACGATGTTGCCGTGCGGGTCCCGCACCGTCTGGTCGTACTCAATCTTCAGGTGCTCAAGTGCGTTGATCAGCCTTCTCTGCATGTAGCCTGATTGCTGAGTCCTGACAGCGGTGTCAACTAGACCTTCCCTTCCGCCCATTGCGTGGAAGAAGAATTCCAGCGGCGAAAGTCCGTCACGGTAGTTTGACTTCACGAAACCCTTCGCGTCAGGGTTTGCGTCTTTTGGCTTGAAGTGCGATAGCGCCCTGTTGTGGTAGCCCTTCATGATCCGCTTACCCCTGATCGACTGCTGGCCAAGCGCCGCAGTCATTTGGCCGATGTTTAGAGTTGAACCCCTTGCGCCAGTTGATGCCATTATCACGCCCGAGTTTTCGTCAGGGAACGCCCTATCCGCCATCCTGCCCGCGCGGTCGCGGGCGCGTGACAACTCGTTGACAACGTATAGCTCTAACGCTTCTTCAGCAGCGAGACCCCTCGTCAGCGGCAACGTTCCGTCGTTATACTGTTGTATCAGCTCGTAGACCTTTTCGTAGGTCTTTTGTATGATATCGCTTATCTCCTGCCTAGTTTCCGGCGACAGCCAGAGGTCTGAGTAGCCGTACGTGAATCCCCTGTGGGTTATGTAGGTCTTGAGCATAGTAAGGATCGAGTCTAGGAACTTTCTCGCAGCGTCCGTCCCATAGTCCTTGGCGATCCTGTGGAGGACACTATCCGGCTCTTCCGCTCCAATAGACGCCTTGTCGATCACTCCACTCTGGAGCTGGCCGTTCTTTATGACGACGTCTTTGCCTTCTCCCTTCGCGGCCTTGTTCCATTTCGATGTGATGATAAAGTTAAAATCCTTTGGAAGGAAGAGTGAGAAGAGCTGCCTACCTGCATAAAGTTTTTGCCCGTCCTTCGACGCCGCCGGCTCTGGCAGTAGCCCTTCGTATCCGCCTATCATTGCTAGATTTGCAAACTCGTCTTTTGTCAGCGTGGTCCCGTCCCGTGTCAGCATGAATGCACCTGTAATAAAGTCCCTGATGCCTCCGATGATTGGACCTCCATACCTTGGCGAAATCAGCTGGTCTTGCACTCTCATTAGGAGCGTGGCTTCAGCCCTCGCTTCTTCACTCTGTGGCACGTGAAGGTTCATTTCGTCGCCGTCAAAGTCGGCATTGTATGGCGGGCACACTGCCGGATGTAGGCGGAACGTCCTGTACGGAAGCACCCTGACGCTGTGAGCCATAATCGACATTCTGTGCAATGATGGCTGTCTGTTGAAGATTACAATATCGCCATCTGCAAGGTGGCGCTCGACAACGTATGCGGAAGCAAGCGAGTCAGCGATGGCTTTCCTGTCGGTGACATAGTCTAGCCTTATCTTGACGCCGTCCGGTCTGATAATATAGTTGGCGCCGGGGTATGTATTCGGGCCGTTCGTCACCAGCTCTTTGAGCCTTTCAAGATTCCACTGCGATACTGTTTCTGGAATTGTGAGTTTCTTGGCGACATCAGTCGGTACGCCAACGTCTGCAATCGTAAGGTTGGGGTCCGGCGAAATCACCGTCCTGCTTGAAAAGTCGACGCGCTTGCCCGAAAGCGATCCCCTGAACCGCCCTTCCTTGCCCTTAAGCCTCTGTGTCAGAGTCTTGAGCGGCCTGCCCGACCTATGGTGCGCCTGTGGAATACCCGATACTTCGTTGTCAAAGTACGTCGTGACGTGGTACTGAAGCAGGTCGACAAGGTCTTGGACTATAAGGGGCGGCGTCCCTGCCTCCTTGCTCTCTTTGAGACGCTGGTTCACCCTGATGATGTCAACGAGCTTGTGTGTAAGATCGTCCTCCGACCTGATGCCCGTTTCAAGTATAATTGATGGCCTGACCGTCACTGGGGGCACCGGCAATACCTGGAGCACGAACCATTCCGGCCTGGCGGTCTTTGGATCATACCCAAGTAGTGTTAGATCGTCGTCCGGGATATGGCTCAGTCTTTCACGTATAGTGATCGGGAGCAGCCTGTTTTCGCCGGCGTCAGTCTTTTCTACAAATATCGTCGGCTTTGTGAATATGAGGTCGTACTGGTCCTTAGTGCAATGTGGGCAGACCTTGACCTTTTTTGAGCGCTCGATTATCTCATCCTTTATGTTTTCAAGTGTAATAACCGCATAGGCGGCCTTTGCGTCGCGGATCTGCTTGTACTTTGTCAGCTCTTCCGGCTCTAGCTTGATCCTGTTGCACGACCTGCACGAAATCAGCAATAGCTTGTGGATGTCGTCGACGAACGCAATGTGGAGCACGGGCTCTGCAAGCTCGATATGACCAAAGTGCCCGGGGCATTTTGCAGACGTGTTGCCACAGGTGGCGCATTTTTGTCCCGGCTCGAGAGTCCCAAGCCTGTTGTCCATTAGGCCACCCTGCACCGGCATGCCGTCCTCGTCGTACGTTTCAGGTGCCGTGATCTCTGCGACGGAGAACTTGCGCACTTCTGTCGGCGACCATACACTGAATTTTATTCCACCCAATATTTTTGCAGACTCTTCCATCATCTCAATCTCCTCCTAGACCTTCTCCTTTACAAGCAACCTCGGAGCGACGTTGAGGCTCATCATCTCTTGCAGGAGCAGCTTGAACGCGTAGGCGATCACCACTGACGAGATCTTCGCCTTTTCGCCGCATACGCGGCAAACGTAGCGGCGCTGCTTGACGTCATAATAAGCAAGAAGGCCACAACGTTCGCAGATATTGACCTCTGCCTTGTCCGATTCTTCAAGGAGCCTGTCCTTTAGCATCATTGACGCGCCGTACGCGATTAGGCAGTCCCGCTCCATTTCTCCGAACCTAAGCCCGCCGCCGCGGGCGCGGCCCTCAGTAGGCTGCTTTGTCAGCATCTGAACCTGGCCCCTTGCGCGACTGTGGATTTTGTCTGCAACCATGTGGTGCAACTTTTGATAATACACTACGCCGATATAGACGTCCGCCGGGAACTTTTTCCCAGTCCTACCGTCATACATTGCCTCCTTGCCCGTGTACTTGAAGCCATACTGTTCCATCGCGTTCTTGATATCGTCGCCTTTCTCTCCAAGGAAAGCCGAGCCGTCGACGATCCTTCCACGGAGCGAAGCGGCTTTGCCCCCAAGTGACTCCATAAACTGGCCAACGGTCATTCTTGACGGAAATGCGTGTGGATTGATCATGACATCAGGCACAACACCATCCTCAGTGTACGGCACGTCTTCCTGGTTGACCAACATGCCGATTACACCCTTCTGGCCGTGCCTTGAGGCGAACTTATCGCCTATCTCAGGTATTCTCATGTCCCGGACTCGGATCTTGTACATCTTGCCGCCTTCTACCGATTGTGTCACAATGACGGTGTCGACGACTCCGTTTTCTGACGGCCTGACGCCTACTGAAGTGTCGCGCCTATACGGGCCTTTGACCTCGAATTCCTTGTATTCTTCCATGAACCTGGGCGGCGAAGTCCTGCCGATCAAAATGTCACCTCCGTTAACCACGGCTTCGTGCATTATGGCACCGTCCTGTTCCAGCAGACGATAGGCCTTTTCGCCTCTATAGCCGCGGATGTTGGCGTCTGCCTGTGGCAGCTCAAAGCTGTCCTTCATGCCGCCGGGGTACTGCTTTGCTTCGGCTTCATAGATCCTGTAAAAGAACGTCCTGCCGAGCCCCCTATCTACTGACGACTTGTTAAACACCACGGCGTCTTCGATGTTATAGCCCTCAAACGGGAGCACTGCGACTACCGCGTTCTGACCTGTGGGGCGGTCTTCTAATCCGAGCAGGTTTATCGCCTTCGTGCTGACTACTGGCGTCTGAGGGTATAGCATGAAATGCTGTCTGACGTACGTGCTTGCATTCATCAGTGGAGTTGAAAACCCAAGGCTCTGTTTTGCCATCGCGCTTTCGTATGTATTCCTTGGCGACTGGTTGTGCTCCGGGTACGGGATAATGGAAGCCCCTACGCCCAGGATCGCGGAAGGGAAAATCTCAAGATGTGTGTGCTTTGGCTCGAGCTTTTTCGGGTCGATTGCGACATAGCAGTTCTCCTCTTCATTTGCGTCGGTGAGCTCTATCACTCCCATGTAGAGCAGATCGTTCCACGAAAGGAACTTTTTCGAAACCTTCTCAATAACTTCGTAAGTCACAAGTGGCTTGTTATCCCTGATCACCACCAGTGGGCGCAGAACGCGGCCGGCGTTGCAGCTGATGTATAGACGCTTTGTGGCGTTCTCGTTTTGCGAGCTATAAAGGTAAATTCCAACGTGCGGATGGATCTTGCCCGATCTCCTCATAGACCTCAAAGTATCTGCAAGGTGATCTCCCTTTTCGACGTATCCTATCAGTCTGCCGTCGACAAACACCCTCGTGCCAGACTCCCTCAGATCCTCGCCGGCATCCTCGACGTTCTGCACGCCAAGCTCGTACAGCTTTTCGGTGACCTCGGCGCTCTGGGCATTGACAGAGATTATCGCTGATAATGCGAGGTTCTTGACGAGTCCGCAGTTAGACCCTTCAGGAGTCTCTGCCGGGCAAATGCGTCCAAAGTGCGTAGCATGTAGATCTCTTGCCTCAAAGTTGGGCTGGCTCCTGCTGAGCGGCGACTGTATCCTGCGTAAGTGTGAAATGGTGGACATATAGTTCGTTCTGTCGAGCAACTGCGTGACTCCGACCCTGCCCCTCCCCCAATTGCCTGTTGCAATGGCGTTGTTCAGCTTGTCAGAAACGATGCCGGGTCTGACCGCAGCAGCAACGGCATTGATCCCACGCTTTTGGCCTGAGCGCTCCAATTGGTACTTCATATCGCGGATCAGGTTGCGGAAGGCGGTTCTGAAGAGGTCGGCCAGCATCTGACCGGCGAACTTAATCACTTTGTTACCATAGTGATCCTTGTCGTCAGAATCTATCCAGCCCATCTTTAGCTCGATCAGCTTGCTGGCGGCTTCGCCGAGGAACAGCGCCTTTTCGTGCCTGTTGTCCGGGTTCTTGCCAATGTGCGGCAGGAGACCCCAGTCAAGCAGCGTTTCTGCGCGCTTGATCTGAAATTCCTCCAGCATACCGGGAGCGATTCTCTTGGAAATGTAGACGATTGCGTCCCTACTGGTGTTGACGTCACCGGCCTTTTCAAATGACGGCTCGAGCTCGTCTTGGATGATCCCGTTGAGAGAAACAGAATTCGCGATGTCCTTATCAGCTTCCAGACCTAGCGCTCGGATAAGGGTGATAAGCGGTATGTCCACAGGCGAGCCGGGGATCTTGGTAACTATTGAGCCATCTGGGCGCATCACAAGCTCAAGCTTCGCTCTGTAGCCCACGATTGAAGAATAGACTTTAGCCTTGTAGAGCAGAGTGCCGGTAGTCTCCTCAGCGTCCACGATTATCTTGTTGTATGATAGGTCTTCAAGCCCCACAATAACACGCTCTGATCCGTTGATGACGAAATATCCACCAGGATCACGCGGGTCTTCGCCAAATTCAACCAGCTTGCTTTCTGGCAGATTGTGCAGTATGCAGGTATTGGACTTTACCATTACAGGCATATCACCGATGTGGATGAAGCGTGATTCGAGGATCTTGCCGTCTTCGACCACGCTGCATTCAAGCATCACCGGCGAGGCGTAGGTGAGGTTGCGTAGGCGGGCCTCCATCGGCGCGACGTGGGTGATAGAGCCGTCGAGCTCCATGATCCTTGGCTGCTGGAGCTTTATCTTGCCTAGCTTGATCTTGTACGGGTATTCGGCGGTTTCAATTTCGATCTCGCCTACTTCGTCGATAATGCTCTGGAGCCCGCGCTCCATGAATTCGTTATAAGAGTTCAAGTGTTGCCTTGCAACACCTTCCCTTCGCAAAATATCATTAATGATTGGCCACATTTCAATAGAATTCTCTATCATTATAGACTCAACCCTCTACGACGTATCGGTAATATACACTTTCACCTGCAGTGGGGCTCTTTCTCGTGATCTTTATGATGTCGCCGGGCCTGACATCGAGATCTTCAAGTGCCTTGTCGCTTATCATGATGTACGGCAGCTGGCTGGGCTTGGTGTTGTATTTTTTCAAGATTTCTTCTGCATCTTTCTTGTGAAGAATTTCGTGCTTTGGCTGGTAAGCATGGTTCGTTATCTTAATGACCTTCTTTTCAGACAAACGAGCGTACCTCTGAATTGGAAAATAGCTTCTGCTCGAGAGAAAACATCAAATTCAAATTTACATGATATCTGATGAGCATATATAAGTATTCGCAATTTATTGAGCTGGAATTCGATTTCCTTTTGAAAAATCGAGAGCACAATTCTATTGATGCCCTTTGAAATGGTCGAAATTGTTAGAGTTTCTGCACAAAAAGGATAAATAGCAATGCAATTATAGCGTGTTAGGTGTGCATGAGGGATAATGGACTATAAAATATATCCAGTAATGGCAATATTACTGGCATCAGTTGCATCCGTTGCACTGGTCGGAACTGCCAATGCGCAGACAGCTGAACTGACAGTAGAAACAGATGCAAATAGCTACACAACTGGCGACACTATCACAGTCACAGGTCAATTGAACGCAACTAGCATTAACCAACCGATCCTGATACAGATACTCGACCCACAGGGTGC